>DATKUU010000001.1:0-3504 GCA_035530455.1 Phycisphaerae bacterium
CCGGCGTGTCGATGAGGTTAAGCATGTACTGCCGGCCGGCGTGCTCGTAATCGAGCGTCACCGCGGAGGCCTTGATCGTGATGCCTCGCTCGCGCTCCAGGTCCATGGCGTCGAGCATCTGCTCGCGAACCTCGCGCGGACTAATGGCCCCGGTTCGCACGAGAAGCCGGTCGGCCAGCGTGCTCTTGCCGTGGTCGATGTGGGCGATGATGCTGAAGTTGCGAATGAAAGCCTGATCCATCAGAGCATTCTAGCGGCACGGCCTGCCGTAGCAAGGGCGTGCCTAGCCCTGTCCTCTTGTTCCCCGCAGTTCCAGCGCAGCACCGAAACCCGCAAGGGACGGGTTCGAGCGCGAAGAAATGGTGGAGGCGGTGGGAATCGAACCCACGTCCGGATGCCCGTGGCCTGAAGCGTCTACGCGAGTAGTCGGTCTATTGTTTCTCGGCCCGTGTGGCTCCGACCAACAGGATCCGCTCAGGCCCAACCGCGACTCGGAGTCTCGTCAGCCTCGCACGCGGTCAACTCGGCCAACTAGCCCGCGTATCGGCGTCCTTTCGAGGCCCACGGACGAACCCCGAAGGACGTGGCCGCTAGTTAGGCAGCCAACGACATGCCTGAATCGGCATTTGTGATTGTGCCGGCAGTTTAAAGAGGTGGCCGACAACCTCTTCGCGCAACTTCAGGCCCGCAAGAGCCCCGTCGAAACCAGTCGCCCCCACGTTGTCCACAAGGTATTCTAGCACATAGCGCGGCCTGAGGCAAGCGCCGTCGGCGCAAGCCCTAGCGCCGAAGGGACAAAAAAGGGCCCGGTTTTCAGCCTCAGACTTTGAACACGAATTCTTCGCTGGGTGAGAGATAAGATTCGTAGTAGAAATAGGAAAACGAGTGGTGCCCTAGGACAAGGGGGGTCGTGGTGACGTGTAGGAATTGCTGTCATAGGTCCGGCTGGCGCTGGACGCTGATCATCTCTTTGGCGGTGTTTTCTTTTGCAGCCACGGTGCAAGGTCCGCCCGCACGCGCTTCCACTCCTTCCCCCGTCGAGACGCAGGCCCGCCGCGCCGCGGTCCACGAGGCGGTCGAGCGGTGCGCCGCGCTGGTCGAGTCGGGCGACCATCGCAAGGCCGCGCCGCTCCTTGCGGACCTCCGTCGCGGCCTGGCTAAGCAGGCCGAAGGCGCGGACGATGCGGCCGCCGACACCAAGCGCGAACTTCCGCGCGTGGACGCCCTCATCGCCCGCGTCGCACTCGCCTCCAAAGCGTCCGAGAAGGCCCTCGACATTGTCCGCCCCTACGTCGAGCCGCGCGACACGTATAACCCGGATTACGCCGACTGCTACCTTGTAGCGGGCGATGCGCTCCTGGCCCTCGGCAAGCCGTACGAGGCCTTGGTCCTCTTCGATTGGATGGCGGGCCAGACCGAGGGCCTGGCGCTCGTGGGTGCGGCCGAAGGGTGCGGGCGGGCGCTCCTGGCGCGCAAGGAGTACCAGAAGGCCGTCGAATCGTTCCGCTTCGCCCTCGCCTACGCGCGCCAGTACTGTTACGACCAAAAGGACCTCATCCGCCGCCTCGAAGGGCGTCTGCGCGAGGCCCAGCGCCTGGCCGACATGAAAGGGGAACCTCAGGACACTTTCGATCGGGCCGATCGGTTGCGAACCGATGGGAAGTTTGCCGAAGCGATGGAGCTCTACGAGTCCATTGTCAAAGGGTATCCCGAACACTCGCTCAGGCACCCGGCGGGTTATCTCGCGGCCGTGTGTCTGGCGGGCCAGAAAAAGTACGAACCGGCCCTGAAGCGGGCGACGGCCTTTATCGAAGAGGCCCCGCAAGGGCCCTGGCGAGGTCAAGCGCTGTTGCTTGCGGGCGACTTGCTCCTGGAGCAGTTCTTTGACGTGGATGCCGCCGCCCGGCACTTTTCGGCCATCGTTCATCCTGGGCTTCTCGAGAACGCCAAGGCGCCCCCCGACGGCACGGACCGGGAACCGCCGGATCCGTTGGCCCATCTGGCCGACCCCCGCCCGGACCCCACCTGGGCGGAGGTCTTGCCCGACGCTTGCGAGCGGCTCGGGCTGTGCTTTTACCTGTGCGGCCAACTGGATGTAGCCGAGAAATACCTGACGGAGGAGTTGAGGCTGCGACCGACGCGCAAACTGGGAGGCTATACCATTGGCAGCAACATGCAGTATTTGCTCGATATGTGCCGGCAGAAGAAAAATCCCGTTTATTTCAAGGAACACGTTTTGGCTGGAGACCGGCGCGTGCAGACGCTCCTTTTCCTGGCCAGTGCATACCTCGAAGCGGGGGACGCTGCGAAAACGCTCAGCCTTCTGGAGCGGCTGGGCCGGACGCCCTTGGTTCAAAGCGCCACCCTGGCGCAAAAGGCGTACGCCCAGATGGAAACCGCTGAAGCGCTGCGACTTTCCTTTCGATTCCAGGAGGCGCTCAAGGCCCTCGAGAAGTTCGAGGGCGAGTACCAAGCCGCGCCCATGGCGCCGATGGCCCTTCTGGACAAGGCCGCGCTGCTCCTGAGCCTGGATGATAAGCCGGCGGCCCTCGTGACTTACCAAAGGATTTATACGTTGTACCCGCGCAGCGAGG
Organism: Phycisphaerae bacterium; assembly: GCA_035530455.1. Classification (GTDB taxonomy): domain Bacteria; phylum Planctomycetota; class Phycisphaerae; order FEN-1346; family FEN-1346; genus JAPLMM01. The sequence goes on from DATKUU010000001.1 coordinate 2,595, forward strand.
AGGCACCCAAGGCATTGTATTACGAGGGGTACGTTTACTACTTCACGGAGCATTGGCAAAAGGCGATCGCGGCGTTTCGGCTCCTGCGCTCGCGCTACCCGAAGACTTGGGAGGCCGGGCGGGTCTCGGCAAACGAGATTCTGGAACTGGAGGAGAAGTTGGCCAACCAGGCGAAGCGATAGAAAAGGAGGAATAACATGGGAAAAACAGGACTTTGCGCGGCGCTGGCGGCAATCTGCGTATCCGTGTCGGTGGGGCAACAGCCGGCGGTTGCCGCAAGGAACGTTCACAACAACCAGGTCTCGCCGACGAATGCCTGGGACAGCCGGCCCTTTGTGGTCAAGAGCGAGGAAGAGGTGGCCGAGTTAAACACAACGCCGGCAGGAGGCGCCTCTTTCCAGCCGGGCACCGGGCCAGGTCGTAGCCTGTCGCAGACACAACAATATACCGTGGTACGAGATGGAGGATTTGGCCAATCTCCACCAGGCCCTGAGCCCGCCCATACCGGCAAACACGTCTTCTCTGGTCATTTGCGTCGGGGTCTTTGCGGTTCCGGCCGGTCCACCAGGGGGGTCCCCGCCCGTCTGGCGCAGCGATCTCTTTGAGTCCGGCGTTCACGTGATCGTCGTCAACCAGTATAATACGACTAAGGACACCACCCCGGACGCAAAGGGCGTGACGATGAACGGGAAGTTCATCTTTTCGGGCATCGCGCTTAAGGAAATGTACGCGGAAGATTCTAATGGACGCACCGTCCTTTTGACCTGCGGGTTGAACGGCAACATCCAGCAGATTGACCAACTTCCCGGCTACCTCAGCGGCCTCAATCCCCCCGTGGCGTACCATTCCGTCAGCACGTATGATACCTTGGGACACGGGGACCTCGGCAAGTTCACGATCAAAAAGGTGA
>DATKUU010000002.1:0-5869 GCA_035530455.1 Phycisphaerae bacterium
GACCCAGAAGGACCTTCCGCAGTGGTTCTTCCGCATCACCACGTACGCCGAGCGGCTGCTCGAGGACCTGGCGCTCCTGGAGCGGTGGCCGGAGACCGTCCGGACGATGCAGGCGAACTGGATCGGGCGGTCCGAAGGGGCACGCGTGGAGTTTCGCTTGGAGGACGGGACACCCCTGCCAATCTTCACGACCCGGCCGGACACGCTCTGGGGCGTGACGTTCATGAGTCTGGCCGCCGAGCATCCGCTCGTCGCGAAGTTGGTCAAGGGCTCGAAACGCGAGAAGGAGGTCCTGGCGTTTTGCGAGCGCGTGCGGCGTCAGGGAACAGCCGCCCGGGGTGACGCGGAGGTCGAGAAGGAAGGCATCGCGACGGGCGCATACTGCGTGAACCCCGTCAACGGCGAGCGCGTACCCCTGTGGGTCGCCAACTATGCCCTGATGGAGTACGGGACGGGGGCCGTGATGGCCGTGCCGGCCCACGACCAGCGGGACTTCGAGTTCGCGAAAAAGTACGGCCTGCCGATCCGCGCGGTGATTCAGCCGGAAGGCAAGACGCTGCGCGCGGAGGAGATGACCGAGGCCTACGTCGAGGCGGGCGTGATGGCCGACTCGGGCGACCTTTCCGGCACGCCGACGCCGAGCGGCATCCCGGAGGTGATAGCGCACCTGGAGAAGCAGGGGTGGGGCGAGCGGACGGTCCACTACCGGATCCGCGACTGGCTCATCAGCCGACAGCGGTATTGGGGCGCGCCGATTCCGATTGTCCACTGCGCGAAGTGCGGGACGGTTCCCGTGCCGGTGGAGCAACTGCCGGTCGAGTTGCCCGACGAGACGGAAGTTGAGTTTCCGCCGCGCGGCGAAAGCCCCCTGGCCAAGGTCAAAGCGTGGGTCGAGACGAAGTGCCCGAAGTGCGGAGGCGAGGCCCGGCGCGAGACCGACACCCTGGCCCAATGGCTCTGCTCGTGCTGGTATTTCCTGCGGTACACGATGACCGAAGAGGAGCGCAAGGCGTCGGGCAACGCCAAGCCGTTCGACCGTGCGGCCGTGGACTACTGGATGCCGGTGGACCAGTATATCGGCGGCGTCGAGCATGCCGTCCTCCACCTCCTCTACACGCGATTTATCTGCAAAGTTCTCTATGACGCGGGGCATGTGGGTTTCCGGGAACCGTTCCAGGCGCTCTTTACGCAGGGGATGATCTGCAAACAGTCGCCGAAGACGGGGAAACTCGAGAAGATGTCGAAGTCGAAAGGGAACGTCGTCTCGCCCGACGCCGTCATCGAAGCCTACGGGGCGGACACGCAGCGGCTCTATACGCTTTTCGTCGGCCCGCCGCAGAAAGACGCGGAGTGGCAGGACGATGCTGTGGTCGGCGCGCGGAGGTTCCTGGAGCGCGTGTGGCGTGCCGTGGGCGATTACCAGCCGGCCATTGCGGGCGCGGAGTCCTACGCCGGTGACGGGGCGGACCTCGCACCTGAAGCCAAGGCCGTCTGGCGAAAAACGCATCAGACCATCCGCAAGGTGACGGAGGACATCGAGCACTCGTGGCAATTCAACACGGCCATCGCGGCCGTGATGGAACTGGCAAACGCGATGGGCGCCGCGGGCGAATCGCTCGCCGAAGCGCCGGCCGTCGCGCGGCTCGCGCTGGAGGCGATGGCGCGCCTCTTGCACCCCTTCGTGCCGCACGTCACGGAGGAACTCTGGCAGGCGCTCGGGCACGAGCCTTCGATTCTGGCGGCGGGTTGGCCGGAGTTCGACGAGTCGGCCTGTGCGGAAGAAAGGATAGCGGTTCCCGTGCAAGTGGATGGGAAGGTTAGGTTCAGAGTGGAAATCTCGCCCGGGCTTGACGAGGCCTCCGTAAGCGATCTTGCGTTGGCGAGCGATTATTGTACGAGTCACGGTATAACCAAAGACCAAATCATCCGCACAATCTGGGTCCCGGACAGGCTATTGGGATTCGTTGTGAGTACGGACGACTAACGGGATCTTGCCGGGTGCCATGCTTTCGCTTGCGAAAGCATGTTGCCGACCCCCGCAGAAGCATGCTTTCGCAACGGCGCGAAAGCATGGCACCCACCTGTTCACGCCGGGGGGCGGGGCCTTATTCCCCTTCGCGGAAAATATCACTTGACAGGCGACGGGCTGCCGATAAAATCAGGATGACATGCGTGGCATTATAAAGCCTGAAAGGGACTCCATGAAGGCATTCAATACCAAAACGGCCGGCCGAGTCACGGGGGCAAGCCAAAAGCAGCTGATCTATTGGGACAAGACGGGCCTAGTGAAACCTTCGGTGGCGGGGGCATCTGGGCGCGGGAGCCGACGGCTCTACTCTTTCCTGGACCTGGTTCAGATTCGCGTGGCCAAGGAATTGCGGGAGCGAGGCCTGAGCCTTCAGAAGTTGCGTAAGGCGATCCACGTGCTCAAAGAACATCCGGAGGAGGTGCGGCATCCGCTGGCGGAACTGAGGCTGATTACGGATGGGAAGGCGCTCTTTCGCCTGACGAGCGACCCCGAAGCGCTGGAGGATATTCTAAAGCGAGGCCAACTGGTGTCGGCGCTGGCTATCAAGCCGCAATGCGATTACGTGCGCCAGCGCGTGGCCAAAACCATTCGCAAGGCGAAAGAAAAGGTGGACGTCATGGGCAAGACCTACACCGTTCTTGTGGAGGCGGATGTGGTGGACGGGGGGTTCATTGCCGAGTGCCCCGCCCTGCCGGGGTGTGTGACGGACGGGGAGACGCCTGAAGCAGCCGTGCGCAATGCGCGCGAAGCCATCGCCGACTGGCTGGCGGCCGGCGAGGGGAAACACCTTGCCAAGGCTGAGTAGCCTCCCCACGTCCAGAGTCATCAAGGCCTTCGAGCGCGCCGGTTGGCGGATGCGCCAAGGCGGCAAGCACATGGTGTTGACAAAGTCGGGGACGGCGGCCCGGCTGACAATCCCCCGGCACCGGACGGTCAAACAGGGCCTGCTCATAAAGCAGATCAAGAATGCAGGGTTGACGGTGGAAGAGTTTCTCGCTCTGTACCGGTAAGCCGCCGGACGGATTCGCGTAGCCCTTCCGCGGCGGCGAGCCTATACTTATCCACCATGGCGGTCGAGCGCGCAGAAGGCCCCCTCCGCGAGGCGCACAAGTGGATCTCGGACCTGGAGTTCGAGCGGGCGGACCCCGTCCGCCGCCTGCTCCGGGCCTGCATCGGCAACCCCATCGCCAACTACTTTCCGCACTCGGTGCAGCGGCTCGTGCTGGGCCTGATGCGGAGCGAACTGGCGGCGGCCACCTGGACGGACCCCGGCGGATGGGAAAGCATGGTCATCAGTTACGCCGACCGTCATCGGCGTCTGGCCGACAAACTGCTCTGCACGTTCGGGACGATGCCGGCGGCGCTCCGCAATCGGCGCCGCCTGGCGGCACGGGTGATTGCGCGGCTGATTGACGCCGCGCCCGCCGAGCCGGTCGAGATCCTGTGTCTCGGGGCAGGGCCGGGGCACATCGTCAACGACGCCATGCGCCAGGCCCACCGACAGGCCCATGCCACGCTGGTGGACCTTTCGGCCGCGGCGTTCGACTACGGCCGGCGCCTGGCGGAGGAGAGCGGCCACGACGCGTGCGTCCGGTTCATCCAGGGCGACGTGCGCGACGTGGCGGACATGCTCGATCGCCCCCCGCACATCGTCAAGATGCTCGGCATCTGCGAGTATCTGGAGGATGAGTGCCTCGAGGCGATCGCGCAGACGGTGGCCGGCGTCATGCCGCAGGGCTCGTGGATCGTTCTGAACAGCATCTCGAAGGCCCACGGGACGAATCGCTTCTTCCGGCGCGTGCTGGGCCTACGGATGATCCACCGGAGCCCGGACCGGCTGGAGGCGCTGCTTCGGCCGGCGGGGTTCGCAGACTTCGTCGCGCTGCCCGAGCCGATGGGCGTGTACCACGTCCTCCTGGGGCGCAAGGGAATCGCGGCGGCGAAGTAGGACGCGGGAGGTGGGCGAGCGTCGGTGGGCGCGTCGAGTGCAGGCAATCCCCACGCTGCCGGAGAAACCCGCACCGAAGACCCCGTTCAGACTTCCAGTCCCAGCGTTATGATCTCATGCGGGCGGACGTCCACGCGCACGCTCCGGCCGGAGACCTTCGGAGCGGCGACGCCTTCCAGCGGGCGTTCGATCAGGTCGAACCGCCGCGCGCACTTGACCGGCACGGGGAGCGTCAGGACCGCCACGCCGCGCCGGCCTTCGATCTCCGCGAAGCGCACCACCACTTCCCCGCCTTCTTCCGCTTCCTTGACGCCCGAAAGCCGGACGTGAGCAGGCTCCAAGGAAAGCAGCGCGTCCTCTTCGGGCCGCGTGGCGTGGCTCTTGCCCAGCGCCGCCGAGGGCGGCTCGGTAGCCAGCGCCGGCGAATTGAACGCCTCGCCTTCCTCCCACACGCCCGATTTCCAGTCGCCCGCGTGCGGATAAAGCGCGTATTTTATCCGGTGCAGCCCCTGATCCGGATAGATATCGGGGTCGTAGGAACTCCGCAGGAGCGTCAGCCGCAGTTCGCCCTTTTCGAACGAATGGCCGTATTTGGCCTGGTTGAGCAGCGCCAGGCCCGCCTTGCCATCCGTCACGTCCACCCACTGCTGCGCCGGGACTTCCTGGCCGGTCAGTGGGCGGGCGGCCACGTCGAACGGCACGTGGCAGTCGAACCGCTTGGGCTTAATGCCCAGCGGGAAGACAGCGCGCAGCATCGGCGCAAGGGTTGTGGTGGAACCCTGCTCAAACCAATGCGCCTCCAGTTCAAAATCTATGCGCGGATAAGAGCGATAGAGGTACGTCCGCTGGATGAACTTGGAGCGCCCCCATTGCTTATGCGCTTCGACGCAAACCCGCACCGGGCCGCGTTCGGTGATTCGAACGCGCGCCTCGCCGCCGACGTCCTCGGCGCGTTCTATCTCGCCGAGGGTCCAGGCGCTCATGGAATGCGGTTTTTCGAGATAGATCCGCAAGCGGTTCAAGCCGCCGCCCTTGGCCGCCAGTTCGGTCCGGGTACGCTTATCGTACAAGCGTTTAATCTCGCCCGTCTTAAGATCGAAGCCGACGCGGAAGAAGTCGGTCTCGAACACGCCCTTCTTTTCGGGGATTAGTTCGCTAGACTCGCCCGGCTGCGCCGGGTCAATGTAGTAGGCGCGATAACCGCCGGCGGGCAGGTCCTCGGCGATGAACTGGACGCGATACCGCCAGCCGGGAGGGAAGTTCTTGCCCCAGACCACCTGAGCAGGCACCGCGCGGCCTTGCGGGTCGCGGACGAGAATGCTTGGCACGGACCCCTGGCCCCGGTCCACGCCGTCCACTTGGTGGCCCCCGTAGAAATCGCCCCAGCCCAAAAGGCTGGCCGTCGCCGGCGCTTCGTGGGAATAGATTTCCGCTTCCACCAGCGCCCGCCGCTTGCAGGGCTGGGCGTTGAAGACCACGACGGGCTGGCCTTTTTTGGCGACCGTTCTCACTTCATCGGCCAGCTTGCGCAAAGCGGCGTCGCGGATCGTCTCCGCGCGCGTGCACGCCCATTTGTAATCGGCGACGCTGTCGGCGTTGGCCTCGTGGATGCCCGAACCGCACAGGATGTCATGGAACTCGTTGAAGGCTACGATCTCCCAAGCGCGCCGGAGTTTTTCGGCCGGAGCGGGGGTTGCGCCGGGCACACGGGCGGAGGTAAACATCAAAGCCCCGGCCATTACCGCCACGATCATCATCGCTCTTGTCAAAGTCATTGTCGCCCTCACTTTCAAGGGAATCCTGTTTTCCCGTGTGCGTTCACGGATTCACGCGGTCGGCCTGCCACTTGCGGATGCGCTCGCCTCCTCCGCTCACGCCCATTCCGGCCATGA
>DATKUU010000003.1:0-4164 GCA_035530455.1 Phycisphaerae bacterium
GGATCTGTTCGCCTGCGCGGCAATATGCGGGATGCTGGTTGGCGACCCTTTCGACAGTGACATCCCGTGGGACACATTCGCCAAGCGAGCCTACATCGTTGCGGACAAGATGTTGTCCGCTAGGGAGGTAACAGTTCAACCATGAACCACTTCGATCTTGAACTTGACGCGAACGAGTTGCAAGCCGTGATGGCCCTGCCTGTGATGGCCCGGCGTCAGACGGCGTGGCGCATCGCCGGGGCGTGTCCCTACAGGTTCCATGCCGAGTACGTCACGCCCCCGCGGCTGCCGGACGAGGGATGGGACATCGGACCCCCCGGGCGCAACGGGAGTGTGTTCCATCGGTGGACCGCCCAGTACGGCGCATTGTGCCAGTCGAAGAAAGAAGCCACCGACCAGGGCGGCGGGCGGGAGTTGGCCCGGCGATTCCTTCCGGACGTTCCGGGCGACCTGCGGGACGATTTCTGCTGGCTCGTCGAACGCTACCTTGAGGGCAATCCCGAGGTTCACCCGAACGACGCATTCGAGCATTCCGTCGCCGTCGCCGCCAACGGCCTACCGGTGACCGCCCGCGACCACGCCATCGCCCACGGAACCATCGACCGGGTTCGGCTGGACAGCGGGGCCGTGCTGAGGATCCGCGACGAGAAAACCGACAGGCACACGCCGCCGGCCGGGGAACTGGCGAGGCACTTCCAGGTGCTGCTCTACGCCGTGATGGAGCTGATCGCGCGCCTGGCCCGCGGTCAACGGGTCAAGCGTATCGAATCCACGCTGGCCTACGTCCGTAGTGGCATCGACCGGACGATCATCCTGACCCCCGCCGAGCTGCTGCAATGGTGGCGCACGGAGTTCGGGGCGCGGGTGCGGGCGATTGCCCGGTGCGTCGGGAGCGGCGCCTGGCCCGCGACGCCGACCGGGGGCTACGACGGTTGCGGCGGCTGCCCCGTGATCGGCCAATGCCCCTACCGCAACCAACTGGCCCTGGAGCCGCGAGCGGAGATCACCGACGGCAAGGCGGGAGAACTGGCCTCAATGTTCGTCTACGCGAAGGCGTTCGCGGCGAAGGCTGAATCCGCCCTTCGCGAGCACGTCGCGGCCAACGGGCCGATCCCCATGCCCGCGGGGAAGATGCTGGGCTACCGCAAGCGGAGCGTGCGTCAGATCGACGACCTGGAGGCTCTCGTCGAGGCGCTGGTCGCCGCGGGAACACCCAAGGAGGCGATCTGGGAGAAGCTGAAACTCGGCGTGGGCGACGCGTTCACGCTCAAGGACATGGGCGACGTCGCCCTGGCGGCGGGGATCCATGAGGAAATGGAGATCCAGATCGTCACGGTCGAACAGGAGACGTTCGGCGTGTTCGAGGCGCCGGCGAAGAAGGGAAGCGAGGCATGAGCGACATAGCTGACATGATGATTGAAGGCGTCCTGTGCAGCCAGTGCGGCGTTTACATCGAGGGCGACGAGCCCGGTCATCCGGGATTGTGCAAGGCATGCCAAGCCGACGCGGACAAGGACGACGAGCGGGCAATGGCTCGTATGCTTGGGAAGCGACGGCCGCACGTCTGCCCGTTCTGCCGCAAGCGCTTCGCCGAGACCGAACACCTCGAACAGCACATGCGGGCCAAACACTGTTGGCGACAGGAGAGTTCCCATGCAACTGAAACGACTGACGCTTGATCACTTCCTCACCCACACCGCCCTGGACCTGGACCTGTCCGCGCCGGTGACGATGATCGTCGGACCCAACGCGTCGGGCAAGACCGCCATCGCCAACGCCATCGAGTACATCCTGACCGGCCGGGCGCGCGGCGTCAGGCTGAAGAAGGACGCCCAGGCCCAGCTCGGCAGCAACGGCGAGCGGTTCAAGCTCACCCTCCAGACCGACGCCCAGGAGTTCACGCGCGGCCCGGGCGCGTCGGCGCTGCAGTTTCCGTGGCCCGACGCGCTGCTGAGCGTACTGACCAACCCGATGCGGCTGGTGGGCATGACGGCGGCGGATCGGCAGGCGCTGGTGCGCGACGCGGCCGGATCGAGCAAGTCGCTGACGGCGATCCTGACGGAGTGCGGCGCCGAGATCGAGGACGCCCGCTGGAAAGAGGTTCTGGCCGCCCCCGACGTGGACCGGGCCGAGACGGCTGCGGTCGAGCATCGCCGGGAAGCGAAACGAGCCTTGGCTGAGTTGGACGGCGTGGGCGTCGCTGACGAGTTGAAATGCTGCGACTGGAACGGCGAGCGGATCGACATTACCGAAGTCGACGTGGCCGATACGGTGGAAAAGCTCACCGCCCTGGACCGGGAGTACCGCGAGGCCGCGGCGCACGCGGGCATGGGGTCGGTCGAGTCGATCCAACAGGAGATCGACGCCGCCGGCGAGCAGGCCGGGCGGCTGCAAGAGGCGTTCGATTCGACGGCCGCGGCGCTGCGGATCAAGAAGAAGGAACTGGAACGCGCCCAGCAGTTGGCGGCGGTCGAGGGCGACAGGTTCCCCCTCCAGCAGCAGATTCGGGCGTTGAAGCAGGCCAAGAACGGGCTGGGCGATCTGGCCGGCAACGAGCGGCGATGCGTCCTGTCCAGCGAGGCGCATGTTATCGCCTGCCCGGTTTCCCTGGACACCGTGACAACCATGCTGGACACGGTGAGCGAGCAGCTTGCGACGGCCGAAGGTCAACTCGCGCCCCTGGACAAGCGGGCGGTCGAGGGCAAGGCCGCGGCGGCGCGGGCGCGGGTGGAGTGCGACAAGCTGGCCCGAGAGGGCAACGCCGCACGTGGGCAGATCAAGCAGATCGAGGGCCGCGTCGTCGAACTGCGGAAGAACATGGACCTCGCCGAGCGGTTCGCCGGCTGCGCCGATCAGGCCGACCAGCTCAAGGGCAGGATCGACAAGGGCAACGCCATCCTGGCCGCGGTCAGGGCCTATCGGGCGCGGCTCGTCGACGTCGCCGCCGTCGAGGGCCGCAAGGCCGACGTGCAGGCCGAGATCGACTCGTGGGATCGGCTGGCCCACCTGCTGGGCCCGGACGGGCCGGTGCGGGCGAAACTCGCCGAGTGCGGCGGTTCCATCGACGCGGACCTGTCGGCGGCATGGGGCTGCGCCGTCGAGGCGCGGGCCGACGGGGAGATCCTCTACAACGGTCGCCCGATCGAGCTGGTCAGCTACTCCGAGCAATGGCGGGCGTCGATGCTCGTGGCCGACATGCTCGCGCGAACGGCGGGAACGGGCTTCATCGTCCTGGATCAGTTGGATTCCCTGGACCAGACGACGCGCCAACCGCTGGTGGCGTGGGCGAGCAGGTACGAAGCGAACGGGTATCAGACGATTCTGCTGTTGAAAGCCGACGCGAACCCGGCGCCGATGGACGGCCCGGCGTGGTTCGCGGTCAAGCGGATTGGGAACGGGAGAGAATGAAAGGCATCATCTTCAAGCCTGAGAGCGTCGCCGCCATCTTGTCGGGCGACAAGACGCAGACGAGGCGGCTGGTCAAGCACCAGCCATCCGAGCCCGATGGTTGGGCTTGGAATCTCGCCGAGGGCAAGGCGGCCTCGATCATGCTGACGGCGGGGCCGGAGGAAGGTCTGGTGCAGTGGCCGCGGTACAGGGTGGGCGAGATGGTGTACCTCAAGGAGGGGTGGCGGATCGCGGACCGCCTTCCCGGCTATAGGTTTGCACTCGTCCGGTACAGAAATAGCAGAGCAAACGTCTACGCTGTCCCAGATAGAGATTGGGACCGTCCGATCTCGCAAGTGGCTCAGGCGTGGCGTTCCCCCCTTCACATGCCCGCGTGGGCGTCCCGCCTGCGCCTCACGATCACCGGCGTCCGGGTCGAGCGGGTGCGGAAGATCAGCGAGGCGGGCGCCTGCGCCGAGGGCTGCGAATCCGTTGCGGCGTACGCGCGCCTGTGGGACCAAATCAACCCCACGCCCGGCGCGCGCTGGGCCGACAACCCCCTGGTGTGGGTCTACGAGTTTGAAAGGGCTGAAACATGAACATGGACAAGATCCACCAGGGCACAGTCGAGAGCATCGTGCAGATGGCGATGATGGTGCCACCGGAGTTTCTGGTGAAGGTCCGGCATACACTCGCCAGGGCTGACGCGATCGGTCCGATTGTGGATCCGACGACCTATCGTCGAGAGATGGACAATCTGCAAATGAGCAGCCACGT
>DATKUU010000004.1:0-2116 GCA_035530455.1 Phycisphaerae bacterium
CCCCCTCCCGGAGGCCAGACGCTACGCCTCCGCACGCCTTGCCGTCACCGCTCCCCCCAAGGACCTCCTGGTGGAGCGCGAGGTCGCGCTGGAGTCTCGGCTCGGCGGGCCGGACGGCATCGAGGCCCTCTTCGAACCCCCGGTGGTCCGCGTCACCGCTCGACTGGAGTCCACCGTCTCCACCAAAACCCTCGCCCAACTCGCCATCCGCATCTCCGGACCGCCCGAGATGCTCAACACCTACGAGGTCGTCTTCCAGGAGGACGCCGACCGCCTGATTGACCTGGTGGTCGAGGGACCCAGACAACTGGTCGAACCGCTGACGGCCCAGGACGTGAGCGTCGAACTGGCGCTGACGGGCGACGACCGGCCCACCAGCGAGGGGGCCTGGATCCCCCGCGTGCCGAAGGTCATTGGACTGCCGGCCGGCGTCGCGGTCGCTGCGCCCCTCCCGACCATCAACTTCAACCTGAAAAAGCGGGGCGAATTGTAGTGCCGCTTGCGGCTTAGCGTCCGTTACATTTAGCCGCCCGCCCCCTCGACGAGGCTCGGGGCAGGCTTGGCGGGCGCGTGCCGTGCCGCTTGCGGCTTGGCGTCCGTTACATTTAGCCGCCCGCCTTGGCGGGCGCGTGCCGTGCCGCTTGCGGCTTAGCGTCCGTCACGTGGAGGACCAACCGAATGGCGAAAACCGACTGGACCCATCAGGCGCAGGCCCTCGGTCGGCGGGCGCGCTCGGCCGCACGCGCCTTGCGAGCCGCCGCCACACGCGCCAAGGATGCCGCACTCGCCTCCATGGCCGACGCCCTCCAGGCTCGCGCCAAGGAAATCCTCAAGGCCAACGCCGACGACCTCGCCGAGGCCAAAAATGCCCGACTCGCCGACGCCCTCCTTGACCGCCTCACGCTCACCCCCGAGCGCCTCGCGAAGATGGCCCAAAGCGTCCGCGAAATTGCCGCACTCCGCGACCCCGTCGGCGAGACCATCGAAGGCTACGTCCGCCCGAGCGGCCTGCGCATCGAGCGCGTCCGCGTCCCGCTCGGCGTCGTCCTCCTCATCTACGAATCGCGGCCGAACGTCACCAGCGACGCCGCCGCCCTGTGCCTGAAGAGCGGCAACGCGGCCATTCTGCGCGGCGGGAAGGAGTCGCTCCGCTCCAATTTGGCGATCGGCAAGGCCCTCGCGTCGGCCGTCCAGGGCGCCGGACTCCCCGCCGACGCCGTCCAGATGATTGAGAACCCCGACCGCGCGCTTCTCGCGGCCCTGCTTCAGCAGTCGGACACAATTGACCTGGTCATTCCGCGCGGCGGCGAGGGGCTCATCCGCGCCGTCGCCGAACAATCGCGAATCCCCGTCATCAAGCACTATAAGGGCGTCTGCCACGTCTATGTGGACGACCTGGCCGACCTCGACATGGCCGCCGACATCTGCTTCAACGCCAAGGTCCAGCGCCCCGGCGTCTGCAACGCCATGGAGACGATGCTCGTTCACCGCAGCGTCGCCGTCCGCTTCCTCCCGCGCATCCTGAAGCGCCTGGCCGATGCCGGCGTGGAACTCCGCGCCTGCCCGCGCACCCGCAAACTCTGGCCCGACGCCAAAAAGGCCGCCGACTCCGACTGGGGCGCCGAGTACCTCGACCTGGTCCTGGCGGTGCGCGTTGTGGACTCCATCGAGCAGGCGATCGAGCACATCGCCCGGTACGGATCGAATCATACCGACGCCATCGTCTCCGAGGACGTCCGGCACATTCAACAGTTCGTCCGCGACGTGGATTCTTCCAGCGTCATGGTCAACACGACCACGCGCTTCTCCGACGGCGGCGAGTACGGCCTCGGGGCTGAGGTCGGCATCTCGACCGACAAACTCCACGCCCGCGGACCCATGGGCGTCCGCGATTTGACCACCTACAAATGGGTTGTCACCGGCAGCGGCCAACTGCGGACCTGAAAGCAAAAACGAATATCGAATGTCGAACAAGGAACAGTGAAGGATGAAGTGACGGACGGAAGCCGTTCACTTCGCTCTTCGCCGTTCCTTGTTCGATATTCTGCCTTCGTCGTGGACCTGGTCCGGGAGAAGCGCGGTGGCATAACGCATTCTACCACAAGAGAGTAGAAAG
>DATKUU010000005.1:0-11714 GCA_035530455.1 Phycisphaerae bacterium
GTGGTCGTACTCGGTCAACCACATTCTCATCCGGGCGTTCTACGCGATGGAGAACATCCGCACGCCGCGGCGCGTCGCCATGCTCGCCGCCGGAATGAACTTCGTCTGCAACCTGATCCTCGTCTGGTGGATGGCCGAGGGGGGCCTTGCGCTCGCGACCGTCCTGTCGGCGGTGTTTCAGACGGCGGTGCTGGCGCGGCTCCTCGGCCGGCGGTCGGCCGGATTGGACTGGCACAGCGTGGCGGCGAGCGCCGGCCGCACCCTCCTCGCCACCGCCGTCATGGGCGCCGCCGTCTGGGCCGTCTTGCAGTGGGCCGTCCCCCTCCTGCCGCTCGCCGGCCGGCCTCTCTACGCCGTCCAGTGTTTCGGCGGCGTGGCGGTCGGCGCCGTCGCATTTATGGCGGTCGCACGGCTCCTGGGGATGACGGAATTGAAGGACCTGTTAACCCGCGCCGCGCCGGACGCCGATGTCCCGCCGCTTGACCCCGGCCCGCCGGCGAGTTAAAGAAGAGCGCGGCACCCCGCACCGCCGCAAGCAAAGGATCCACCGTGCCGCGACCGACCTGGGCCGAAATCCACTTGGACGCCATCCGCGCAAACCTCGGCGCCCTCCGCCGGCACCTGGCGCCCGGCATCAAGGTGCTCGGCGTGGTCAAGGCCGACGCCTACGGCCACGGGCTGGTCCCGGTGGCGCGGGCGCTGGAGTCGGCCGGCGCAGACATGCTCGGCGTCGTGATGGTCGAGGAGGGCGTCGCCCTGCGCAAGGCGGGCGTCGCCCTTCCGATCCTCATGATGGGCTCGATCCCCGCGGACGAAACCGACGCCCTTCTTGCGCACGACCTCCGGCCGACCGTCGGCGACGCCGAAACGCTCGAACGCCTCGATGCGGCGGCGCGCGCGGCCGGGAAGAAAGTGGCCGTACACCTCAAGGTGGACACGGGCATGAACCGCCTGGGCGTCCGGTCGGAGGAGGCCGTCGCCCTGGCCGAACGCATCGTCGGCGCCTCGGCCCTCGACCTGGAGGGCGTGTACACCCACTTCGCGTGCGCCGACACGCCCGGCGACCGCGCCACGCGCGAGCAACTGAAACGCTTCCGGGCGGTCCTGGCCGAACTGGGGCAGCGCGGCGCGGCGATCCGGATGATTCACGCGGCCAACTCCTCCGCCCTCGCCACCATGCCCGAGACGCATTTCGATATGGTCCGCCCGGGCCTGGCGCTCTACGGCGCGCTCGCCTGCCGTGTGCCGGACGGGCTGGACCTGCGGCCGGCGCTGGCCCTCAAGAGCCGCGTCGCCCACCTGAAGCGCGTCCCGCAGGGCGAAAGCGTCTCCTACGGCCACACGTGGCGCGCGGAGCGCAACTCGCTGCTCGGCCTCCTGCCGATCGGCTACGGCGACGGCTACCCGCGGGCCCTCTCGAACAAGGGCCAGGTCCGCATCGGCACGGGGGCCGACGCGCCCCTCTGCCCCGTCGTCGGACACATCTGCATGGATGCAACACTTGTGGACCTGACGGACGTGCCCGATGCGCGCGTGGGCCTGGAGGCGACGCTCATCGAGGCCGACGCCGCCAGCCCCCTCCACGTCTCCGCCGTCGCCCGCCGCGCCGGCGCCATCCCCTACGAAATCCTCACCGGTCTCACCTCCCGCATCCCGCGCGTGTACGTCTGACGGAGTGCGCCGCGGCTCCTCGCGCGCGATCACTGCGCTGCGGGCGGCTCGGGGCTCTCCGCCTTGCGCAGCCGCTCCATCGCCTCGCCCGCTTCCGCCGCCGCCTTCGTCCCGGGGTAGGTGTCCATCACATCCTGGTAGGCCCGGAGGACGGCGACGCGCTGGAAGGGACCGTCGCCGGCGCTCTGCTCAAACGCCTTGGCGTCGTCGAGTTGCATTCGGGCGTTGACCTCGAGGAGCACGGGTGGGACGGTCGGCCGCTCTGCGGGAGGCGTGGGTGCCGCTAGCGGCGCGGGGGGGCCTTCGGCGGGAGCGGTTCCGCCCTCCGCCGCAGCGGACGCGGGGCCCTGAGGCGCTGGGCCGCCGTCGGCGGGGCCCTGAGGCGCCGGCCCGCCGTCGGCGGGGCCCGGTTTCGGCGTCAGGAGCAGCGCGGCCAAGACCGCTCCGCCGATGATGACGGCGGCGCCCAGGCCGATCAGAAGAATCCACCATTTCCATCTTCCGGGTCTTGCGCCGCCCTTCGCCGCCGCCTGGGCCGCCTGGCGAGGCGACAGCACCGCGCCGTGACGCTGCGCCCGCCGAACCGCCCGGCCCAGCGCCTTCGACAGGTGCGAGCCCCGGTCCTCGATCGTAATCGGGCCGATCTGCGCGCTGACGGTCCGGGCGGTCGGCACAGCCTCGTCCAGTTGCTGCGAAAAGTCCAGCCGGTCCAGCGCCGCAACGAACTCCTCGGCCGTCTGGTACCGCTCGTCCGGGTCCTTGGCCATCGCCCGCTCGAAGAAGCGCCACACGGTGACGGGGAGGTCAGGCACATGGCGGCGCGGGTCGGGCGGCGGAGCGCTCACGTGCTTCTTCATCATCTCGCGGTCGCTGGAGGCATCGTAGGGGCTGTGGCCCGTCAGGAGGACGAAGTAGGTGGCGGCCAGGGAGTAGAGGTCGCTGGCGGCGGTGGGCTGCTCGCCCATCGCCTGCTCGGGGGACATGTAGCGCGGCGTGCCGAGGCTGTGCCCTTCGCCGACGATGTCGCTCGTCTGCAGGACGTCGCGCGCCAGGCCGAAGTCGCTCACCTTCACCTGGCCGTCGGTCGTCATCAGAATATTGCCGGGCTTGATGTCGCGGTGGATCACGCCGCGCTTGTGCGCGTGGGCAAGTCCTTCGGCGGCGGCGCGGATGATGCGCGTCGCCTCGGAGGGCTTAAAGCGCGGCTGGCGGGCCAAGTACTCGTGCAGCGCCGCCCCGTCCACCAGTTCCATCACCAGGTAAAACGTATCCTTGTATCGGCGGATCTGGTGGATCGTGACGACGTTGGGGTGTGTCAGTTTCCCCGCGCTTCGCGCCTCGCGGAGGAACCGCTGGAGGACCTTCTCACCCGCCGTGGCGACGTTGGGCGGGAGCATCTTCAGCGCGACCGACCGCTCCAGTTCGGTGTCGAACGCCCGATACACCACGCCGAAACCGCCCGCCCCGATCTGCCCGAGGATTTTGAAGTTGTCAATCGTCGTCCCGACCAGCGGATCCACCTTCTCCTCGACGGCGCGGACAGGTCCCGGCGCGCCGGGAGCGGGCCGCGTTTCTGTTTCGGCTTCCTCGGCCGGTTGGGCAAATGGCGCAGCAGCCTGGGGCGGTTTTTCGGCCCCTTCCGCCCCCTCGCCGACCTTCGCCACCTGAGCGGGGACCCACTCGTGGCCGCACCGCCGGCACGCGAGCGCCTCTTCCGTGCGGTCCTTGCGGACCTTGTAGGCGGCGCCGCACTTCGGGCAAGCCACAAACAGATGGCCGACCGGGCCGTTGGACGCGTCGCTCGTCATAGCCATTCAACCGCTCCCGGTCCCATTCTACTTCCCTCGCGCGCATGGTCAAACGATTTTGATGGGTGGGAGAATCGGCCGCGCTTCCGCAAAACGGAACGCGCCCGCCAAGGCGGGCGGCTAAACATGCGCGGTGCCGGTGGTTCGCCGCCCCGCTTGCTTGCCACGCCGTAGTCCCGGCGCGCCGGGGCGAAGGCGGGCGGGGCGCTGATGGTGCGATAGTTGATCGGCCGGCATGCACACGCCGCCCCCCGCCTGCTTGAAAAAGGCGGTCCGGCAGGCTAGGATGCATCGGCGCGCAAGGGGCACCGGTTCGCGCGCTGCGGCTCGGAGCAGCATGGGGACGACGCGCATCATTTCCTCGGGTAGGGGCCGCGAGTGGTCGGCGCGGCCGGAGGCGGCCGGGCCGATGCTGGCCCACGGCTGGCCGGACTTCCTCGACGGTCCTCTCGCTTCTGCCGAACCGCCCGCCGGCCTGGAACTCGTGAAGCGCGGCCGGGGGCGGGCCGTCTTCCGCTTCAACGCCGCCGGCCGGACGTATTACGTCAAGGATTACGGTCCTGCGGGGCCGGCTCGTCGGCTGCGGTCGCTGGTCGGAGGGGGTCCGGCCCGGCGGGAATGGGACGCGCTAGTTGCGGCGCTTCGCGCCGGACTCGACGTGCCGGAGCCCGTCGCCCTGGCCGGCGCGTGGGCCGAGCGGATCGTCACCGCCGCCGTCCCGGGCGAGCGGCTGGATGAGTACCTCTTTTCGCACTATTTCGAGTCCCGATGCGCCGGGAGCGACCCGCCGTATCCGGGCGCCCGGCCGCCGGAACTCGTGGCCGTCTTCCGCCGCCGACGCCGGCCGCCCGACGGCTCAATCGGCCCGAAGACGCTGGCCCACCTCCTGGCGGACCTGGTGGCGCACTTGGCGGAGGCCGACCTCGCGCTGCCGGACCTCCATCCGGGGAACCTCCTGGTGGCGAGCGAGGGGGGACGCCGGCGGCTGTGGCTGGTGGACCTGGCGGACGCGGTCCGCCCCGCGCCGGCGGGGTCGGTGCTCGCGCACCTGGTGCGTCTGGAGCATTTTTTCGAGCCGATCGCCTCGCCGGCCGAGCGTCTCCGGTGCCACCGGCGGGTCCTGGAACTCCTGGGCGGCGGGCCGGGTGCGCGCCAGGTCGCGGCCGAGACGGCCGACTACCGCCGACGCTTCTACCGCCGGCGCGACCGGCGGACCCGGCGCGAGTCGAAGTATTTCCGACGGATTGCAGTCGGGCCGTGGCGGGGCTGGGCCACCGCCGATTGGGCCGAGAGGATGGCGAGGCGCCTGGAGTCGGAGGACCCGACCGCCGGGGGCGAAACGGTCAAGGCCGGCCGCACCGCCGAGGTCCGCCGCGTCGCTCTCGCGGACGGCACGCCGCTTTTCTTCAAACGTCACAAGCGTCCGTCGCGGCTGGGGCGGTCGCGGGCGCTGAAGGCGTTCCGGCGGGGGCACGCGCTGCTGGTGCGCGGGATTGCGACGGCCCGTCCGGCGGCGGCCCTCGACCGGCGGCGCGGGGGGCTGCCGGCCGACACGCTTCTTGCGACCGAGGCGGTCAAGGGCGAGAAACTCTCCGACTGGTTGCGCTCCCGCCCCCCGGCTGCGGAGCGGCGGGCGGTGGCGCGGAGGCTCGCTCACCTCGTTCGGCGGATGCACGACGCCGGTTTCTCCCACCGCGACCTCAAGGCCCCGAACCTCCTGGTGTCGCCGGCGCACGGCGAGGCCGCCCGGCCGGTGCTGGTGGACCTCGACGGTCTGGCGTATAAAGGATACGTCTCCGAGGGTCGGCGGGCGAAGGACCTGATGCGCCTCAGCGTGAGCCTGGAGGAATGGGGCGTGGCGCGGGCGACGGACCGCCTGCGGTTTCTGCGAGCGTACCTGGCACCGGCGGGAGCGCCGGCGCCCATGACGACGCGGGCGCGCCGTCACGGCGACCCTTCGACACGCTCAGGGTCGCCCCGAGCAGGGTCGAGGGGCGATACGGAGCCGGGCCGAGAACTCGCGCGGTGGTGGCGGCGGGTAGCGCGCCTCAGCATCCGGAAATGGGCGATGCTCCAGCGCAAAACGCAGGAACGGTAGAACAGACATGCGGCGGAGCACAAGGGACTGGCTTGTACTGGCCATGTGTCTAGCGGCCGCTTTGTTCGCGGTCACTTTGCTCGGCTTTGTCGCCGCACACTTTACGGTGAGGCCGTCGTGGGCGGAGCGATTATCCGGGGTCGTGGCGATTCTCGGCCTAGTATGCTTACTGTTCGCAGTGTGTACCGCGATTTTTCTGACGAAAAAGCGGTCAACCTTGGATCTAGCCGGGACGGCAAAGGAGCCCTCCGGCGTTGTTGGTGTTCCAACCAACCAGCATCCGCAACCAAAAACGAGTAGGATGGCCATCCTGAGCCTTGTTCTCGCAGCCCCTCCGGTAAGTTGCTTCTTTGGAGTGCCTGCTGTGGCCGGTTTCATTTTGGGCATTTTGGCTTTGCACAGGATTCATAGGAGTGAAGGCCGGATTAGGGGTTCCGGATTGGCCATAGCGGGAACCGTGCTTTCGTTCTTTGTCGTATCATTGGTTGTTTGCGGCCTGCTGTTTGTCGGGCCCGATTAGATCCAATTGCAGTCTGTGGTCCACATGCGCCGCGGAAGGGAGGAACACGCCTCCGACGGGACCTTTTCCCCCCGGCTCATTTTCCCCCTTGATCGGCGTATAATTTACGCTATACTTGAACCATGCCAAGCGAAGTGAGGTTCTCGGCGGTCAGGAAGATGTTGGAAGCCAAGGGCTACCGGCTGGCGAGAATCAGCGGATCGCATCACATATTCACCAAGGCCGGGGCTCGGCCGG
This sequence comes from Phycisphaerae bacterium, assembly GCA_035530455.1. GTDB lineage: Bacteria > Planctomycetota > Phycisphaerae > FEN-1346 > FEN-1346 > JAPLMM01. The sequence continues at coordinate 6,335 of DATKUU010000005.1, forward strand.
TGCCGATTCCGGTGCATAAGGGCAAGGTGAAGCCCGCTTACGCCCGACTGGTCCAGAAACTGGAGGCGTGACATGATCAGGCAAGGAACTGAACGGAAAGGCTTGAAGGCGCCGTTTGAGGCCGACGTCTTGAAATCGGCCAAACGGATTGCGCACGGTTATGATCTGATCCTCCGGTTTGAAGACGGCGAATGGTACAGTCACGCCCTGGAATACCCGGAGGCCATGGGCGACGGTAAGACCGTGGACGCTTGCGTCCGCGCTACGCGTCGAGCCCTTGCCGTTGCCATCGCCACCATGCTGGAGGCCGGGCAATCGCCGCCGCCGCCAGCACGCGAGGGCCATCGTTCCGCCCAGGTCAACGTGCGGCTGACGCCCGAGGAAAAGGCCATGCTGGAATCCAAGGCCAAGGCCAAGGGCTTTCGCGGACTGTCGGACTTTATCAGAACCTCGGTGCTGGTGGAGAAGTAAGACGGTACACGACCCTGTGAACTTCTCCGGCGGGACCGGCATGAACTTTTCGCGGACGCTCATCATCAAGCCTTCGAGCATGGGCGACATCGTCCAGGCCCTGCCCGTCCTGACCGCGCTGAAAGAGGCGCATCCGTCGGCGCACGTCTCGTGGCTGGTGTCGCGTCCGTTCGTCGGGCTTCTGGAGGGACATCCGCGGCTGGAGGAGATCCTGGTTTTCGACCGTCAGCGTTTCGGCCGGGCGGGGCGGAGCGTGGGAGCCCTTCTGGATTTGCTGGCGTTCCTGAAGGGTCTGCGGCAGAAGCGGTTCACGACCGTGCTGGACCTCCAGGGCCTGCTTCGGAGCGGCCTCGCGGCCCTGGCGACGGGCGCCCCGAGCCGCATCGGCTTTCGCGAGGCGAGGGAAATGGCGCCGCTCTTCTACACGGCCGAGGTCGCCCTGCCGAAAGGCGAGATGCACGCGGTGGACCGGTACCTGGCGCTGGTTCGGCACGTGGGCCTCGAAATGCCGAAGGCCAAGGACCACCTGCCGGTGTCGGCGGAGGCGCGGTCGGCGTCGCGGCAGCGTCTGGCGGAGGCGGGCCTCCAGAAGGGGGCTCCGTATGCGGTCCTGTGCGCCTACGCGCGGTGGGAGACAAAGCAGTGGCCGCCCGAGCGGTTCGCGCGCGTCGCGGACCGGCTCGCGGAGGCGACCGGGGCGCGGGCGGTGCTGGTGGGAGGCGAAGCGGCATCGCCGGGGGCCCGGGCGGTCCTCGCGGCCGCCAAGCACCGGCCTCTTGACCTGACGAACCAGACGACGCTAAAAGAGTTGGTCGCTGTCATCGCCGAGGGACGCCTGATGGTGACGGACGATTCGGGGCCGATGCACATCGCGGCGGCGGTCGGGGTCCCCGTCGTGGCCGTCTTCGGGCCGACCAGCGCTCGCCGCACCGGGCCGTACGGGCCCGGCCATCGGGTGCTTTCGGGTCGGGCACCGTGCAGCCCGTGTTACCGGCGCGAGTGCCTGTACGCGGGCCCCGGCCCCAAGGGGGCAGGCGCACCGGGACTGGCCCAGTGCTGCCTGAGGAACATCGGCGCCGACGAGGTGGCCGATGTGGCGATCGAGGTCTGGCGCGGGAACCCCTGACTCCCGCGCCCCAGCCGGGGAGGCGCCGCGCCTTGCCGTTCCGCCAAGCCTGGCACAAAGCAGGCGAATGGTTCGTCCATCTGCTGCACCTGGACGAATCGGCCCATCGGATCGCGCTGGGGGCCGCCATCGGTATCTTCATCGCGTTTACGCCGACGATCGGTCTGCAGATGCTCGTCATTTTCTTCCTGACGTCGCTGTTTCGGGCGAACGCGGCCGCGGGCGTCCCCATGGCCTGGATCACCAACCCCGCGACCATCCCGCCCATCTATTACTGGAACTACCGGATCGGATGCCTGCTGCTGGGCAAGCCCGACTCCGCCGTCGAAGAGTTCCATCGGGCCGTCGCCGACCTCGCCCATCGCGACCTGACGATGTGGGCCCTCGTCAAGGAATGGTGGGACCTGGTGATGCGCGTCGCGGCGCCCTTGTGGGTGGGAAGCGTCGTGGTGGGAGTAGTGGCGGGCGCGGCCGCCTACGGCCTCATGTACTATCTCATCACCACCTACCGGCGCGTGCACCGGAAGCATCTGGCGGAAGCGGCAGCGCGCGCCGCCCGCGAGCCCTCTCTGCCGCCGCTGGGGACCGACCACCGATGAGCCGGCATTTCATCATCATCGGCAACGGGGCGGCCGGGTTCCGCACCGCCAAGGCGCTCCGCCGCGCCAGCCCCGCCGCCCAGATCAGCCTCTTTACGCGCGAACGCCACCCGTTCTACCTGCGGCGGCAACTCGGCGACTTCCTCTCGGGGAACCTCACCCAGGCCGAACTCGTCTTCCAGAACCGCAACACCTACCGAAGGGAACGGATTGACCTGTTCCTGATGACACCGATTGCCGCCGTCCACCCCGCCGACCACGAGGTCGTCTTCAGCTCCGGCCAGCGCGTCCGGTACGACCGGCTGCTCGTGGCCACAGGGACCGAGGCGCTGCCGCTCGACCTGCCCGGCGCCGCCCTGGCGGGCGTCGTCTGTTTCGACACGCTGCGTGCGGCCGTGGAGGCCCAGGAGGCGGCCCAGGGGGCGCGGCGGGCGGTCCTCCTCGACGCCGGCCTGGTCGCCCTCGTCCTCGCCCAGAGCCTGGTGGAGCGCGGCATCGAGGTGACGCAACTGGTGACCGGCGACCGCTACTGGCCCGAAATGCTCGATGAGGAAGCGTCGCGACTGGTCGAACGGCTACTGGAGGCGAACGGCGTGACCATCCGCCGACACGCCGACCCTAAGGCCGTCATCGGCGCCGCCGGCCGGGCCATCGGCGTCGAAACCCGCACCGGCGACATCCTCGGCGCGGAACTGGTGCTCTACGGCAACCGTCGGCGACCGGCCGTCGCCTTTCTGGAGGGGTCCGGCATCGAGGTCGGCCTGGGAGTCCGGGTGGACGAGCGTCTCAGGACGAGCGACCCGGACGTTTTCGCGGCGGGCGACGCCGCCGAACCCGTCCCCCCGCCGCCGGCGCTCGCGCCCGAGACGCCCTTCTGCTGGCAGCGGGCCTGGAACCAGGGCGCCCTCGCCGCCGCCAACATGCTCGAGTCGGGCGCCCCGGCCGGGCCGCCCGCCGCAGGCGCCGTCCGCCTCCGGACCGAAATTTTCGGCTGTGAACTGGCGGTCATCGGCCAGGGCCATCTGGCGAACGGCGGCGAGGTCGAGTCCGTCCGCCTCCGCGACGCCGGCGGGCCCTCGAGTAGAGAGAATCTCTCACTACAGGGCGGCCCCGAGACGTATCACCGCCTCGTCTTCCGCGCCGGACGGATCATCGGGGCGACGGTGATCGGCACGGGCGAGTGGGTGCCGCATCTGGAGCGCCTCGTCGCCGCCGACGCCGACCGGGCCGAGGTCGAACGCACCCTCACCCCCGCCGCCGGCGCCCTTCGGCTCCCGCAGACGTTCGCGCGGCACTGCCCGATCTGCGCGGCCGAACTGGTGGTGCATCACGGCACGCCGGCCGGCGCCCGCATCCGCTGCGAGGCGTGCAGCACCGACCTGGTCGTCTGCTGGGACGCCGAACGCATGTGGCTCGAAGTGAATCTGCCCTGAAAAAGGGGACGGGAGTCGTTTTCGTGGAAAACGGCCATGGCACGCCAAAAACGCGGTTTTTGAGGAAAACGACTCCCGTCCCCTTTTTGAAAGGACGCGTATGAAAAGGCTGATGATGGTGCTGGCGGCGGCGATGGTATGCACGGGCGCCGGGTGCGCAGCACAGGGCGGGCGAGGTCTCCAGGCCGAACGCCTCCGCTGGAAATGGTGCGACCCCGGCGCGGTGGTCCTGGAGGTGTCGGCCGCAAAATCGTTCGCGGGCGTGGCGGACCTGGTGACCCTCGAAGGCGGGCAGAAGGAAGGCCTCGCGCCGGACCTCGTGATGGGCATCTACCGCTCCGGCCGATGGGTCGCCACCCTGCGCGTCCTTTCGGTCGGGCCCGCGTGGACGGAAGGCGAGATTGTCGAGGGCGCCGCCGCCGACGTCGAGCCGGGCGACGTGGCAGTGTACCTTCCGATGCATCGCCGCGGCCCGGCGGGGCGGGGCGCCTGATGGCACCGGCCGCTCGCCTCGTGCTCGCGTCGAGTTCGCCCCGTCGGCAGGAACTCCTCCGCCAAGCGGGCTATCGCTTCACGGTCACGCCGCCCGGTCCGATTGAGAACGGGGCCGTCGGACGTGCCGCCTCCGCCGCGGCAATGGTCGAGAGCCTGGCGTATCTGAAAGCGGCCGCGGCCGTCGAGGCACACGGAATCGCGCGCGGGCCGGTCCTCGGGTGCGACACGGCGGTCGAGGCGGCCGGCCGAATCCTCGGCAAACCGCGCGATGCCGCCGACGCGCGGCGAATCCTGCGGTTCCTGGCCGGGACGACGCACCGGGTGCTGACGGGCCTGGCGCTCCTCGCCCCCGAGACAGGCCGGCGCTGGCTCGCCCACGATGCGACTGTTGTCCGCTTCGGGCCGATGAGCGACGAGGAAATCGCCGACTACGTCGCCGGCGGCGAGGCGCTCGGCAAGGCCGGCGCCTACGCCCTCCAGGAAACCGGCGACCGGTTCGTCGAGGGGCTGGAGGGCAGTACCTCCAACGTCGTGGGCCTCCCCCTGGAACTTCTGGAACGGATGCTAAAGGCGGCCGGCTATGACCCGAACGAGTTTCGCGACGTGGATTAGCGCAGGAGTTCTAGCGGGCCTGGCGCTGGCGCTAGCGGCCGGGTGCGGCGAGGACGGCGCGCCCGAGCCGGCCGACGGGCGGGCGCAGAAACTGCCGACGGCGACGATCCGCGTCGGCGAAAAACCGCTCGTGGTCGAAGTGGCCGACGAAGAGGCGGAGCGGCGGACGGGCTTTCGCTTCCGCCCGAGCCTGGCGCCCGACGAAGCGATGCTCTTCGTCTTCCCCCGGCCGAACAACCTCACGTTCTGGATGAAGGATTGCTACGTGGACCTCGACCTGGCGTTCCTCCGGGCGGACGGGACCATCGCCCAGACGGAGCGCCTGGAGGCGTACAACGAGGAGGCGGTTTTCAGCCGCGAGCCCGTCCAGTTTGCGCTCGAGGCGCCGGCGGGGTGGCTGGAGGCGCACGGCGCAGCGGCGGGCACGCAGGTGGAAATCCCCGCGGACGTGGCGTCGGCCGGCCGGGATTAGTACGGCACCGCTTCGCGCGGTGGGTCAGGAGACCCACCGCGCAACAACCGGCCGTTGAACGCCCGGACGCAGACGGTACAATGCCGGCAACCGGCCTCGACACGGCCACAGCGACCAACGGAAAGGAACCGGACATGGCGGAGAACGAACCGGCCCCGAAACGCGAACCCTA
>DATKUU010000006.1:0-2901 GCA_035530455.1 Phycisphaerae bacterium
CCCACGTGAGCGCCTACACCGTCGACCAGGCGGGCACCGTCGGGCAGCACCTGGACCGTCGACCGGTCAAGCCGCACGTCGAAGCGGTCGAAGTGCTGGACCCTCATGCCACCCTCTCCAGGGTGAATGTGTTGGTAATTATCCGCGCGATGCCTGGAGAGGACGGGTGTCCGAATAGCAAAACGAACGTCGCCGGGCCCGGTGGAAGCACGAGTGGGAACGCTGGGCCGAATCCGAATCGACCTTCAGACACACCAAACGACTGTAGGGGCCCAGGAATTACGGGGCCGCCGTTTATCGTGAAGCCGAGTTCTAATTGTGTATTCTGTGACGTGGTGCCGCCGCCGCCTGCCAGGAACGTGAACGCGAGTTGATATGTGCCACCAGTGAGCGGGGATGTGACCCACGTGTGGTAGGGGATCAGTCCGGGGTCGGCGTTTGTCGCCGGGGTCGGCTGCGTATCGAATTGATACTCCCTCGCGGCGAACATTATCCGCTCAACATCGGCCCGTGTAAGAGGTCCGCCGATGGTCTGGGTCATCGCGGCGCCTCCCAGACTCGCACCGCAAGCCGACCGCTCGCCGGTACCGTGCTACCGCCGACCACAACAAACACGACCGAAGACGGTGTCTCCATGGCAGGCTGCGTCTGCTCGATGCCGGGCGGCACCGTATTAAGTTCTCCGCGGTTCCACGAGAATTTGTTTGTTCCCGCCGTGCCCTCCGCTGCCCTGATCGAGCTTAATGTTCGCTTGGCAAAACCGACATCAAACAGCTCGGCGCCCACGGGCTGCGGATCTCCAGCGTCGTCGACGACGATCACATCCGCCCATGCTTGGCCAGATATCGCGGTGACCATCGGGATCTCGATGCCATTGCCGTCGAGCGCAGTCGCCCCTGGCTGAACGACGGCCGGATCAGGATCGAACAGGGTCCCGCCACCGGCGAGGGTGATATATCGCTGCACGACCCAGGCCACGGCGAGACGATGCCACTCATGCGCGCGGGTTGCAACGCAATACGCGATCAGCGTCTTACCCCCTGCGCAGACGCTTGCCGGGCCCGCGCTCGTGGACTAGGCGATCATCGGAACGAAGCTCGCCGCGCCGCCCGGATTCCAGGTGATCCTCAACTGGGTCCCGTCGGTCGTCGGGGTCGACGTGAACATCACGCAGTGCATCACCGGGCTTGTCGCGTCGTTCCCGCTGTCGGCGATCAGGTAACACCCCTGCACCGTATCATCGACCGCGCCGCCGACTAGGCCGAAGTCGGTCACGGAGAATTGGGCGGTAACGCGACCGTCTGGCTCAGTCGTGAGGCTCGCAACCGTGAGCAGTGCACGGGCGTAACCGGTGGCCACCACCTCGTCGGTCACGTCGATCGCGTAGCTGTACTCGAGCCCGAACGTGTGCCCGGCTCCCACGAGCATGACCGTTGTCGGCCCCGGGTTCGGAGCGAGCGAGGGGTCCGTGATGGCTGCGAGAGCTATCCGCCGGCCCATGTCTGTGATCTGCGCGTTTGCCATGTGAGGTTTCTTCTATACGGGAACGCAATCGGATCAGTTCTGGCGAACACTACCAAGGCTGGGAACGTGCCCGATGTTGCACACGGGGCTGCATGGGCGCGGGTTGGCGAGGCCCTGGACGTCGACTTCATCGAGGGCGGCTTCGACTTCGCCGACGTCGATCGTGGTCTGACCGTGCCGCTTGGCTGCCAGCAGCAGGCGGCACACGGTCGCCAGCGCGCGGCTATGGGCTTTAGTGGTCTCGCTCATGGCGCGGGTAGCGTAACCGCTAGGAGCGCTTTCGCAAAGCCCACGCCAGCCGCTCCCGAAGTCGGTCCCACCTCGAGGCCCGATAGACCGCGAGGGTCAGCCGCAGCCCCTGACTCGCGGCGACGAGCTCGAGCTCGAGCAGCTGGCCTGCTCGCGCTCGCCACTCGCCGATGTCGCGGGCATCGAGCCAGACCTCAGCAAACATCGAGCCCGCGGCCATAGCGTCCGGGTCACCGGTCTCGACAGTGCGGACCCGCAGCAGCCCGGATACCCGATGGGCGCCGAGCTCGGCCAGGCGGCCGGCTGCGAGCACGCGGCGCGCGGCCCAGGCGGTGTTACTCGGGCTCGAGTCCAACCCGCGGGACTCGAGCAGGCGCAAGGCGTGGGGGTTCGTGGGGGCGGTCATGCTGTCCCCATCTTGTCGTAACGACGGGCTGAGTGAACTGCCCATCGCCGAGCATCGGCGCCAGAAAGCCCGATGGCCGCCGGGTCTGCTGGGAACCGGTACAGCGTCAGCCCTTCGATCTCCCACCCGGACCACTCCCAAAGTATCAGCCGCAGACGGATAACAGGGACCCGCCACTCGTGGCCATCAGGGATGTCTTCAGGCTTTGCAACCGCGAGGTCGAGCATGGACCACACGGTCTCTGGTCGCATGGTCCCAAGTTCGGCGCGGTACTGATCTGCCCGGATACCTTCGTTCATCGTCCCGCCACCCTATCAGCGACCGGCGAGCGATGCCACCCAGGCGGCACGAGCGTCAGCGTCCTCGAAGCGGCGCCCGAGGTCCGCCTCGATGATGGGCTCGCGGCAACTGAACCCGCGCGAGGCGAGCCGGCCGCAAAGCCCGGCCGTGTGCCGAAGCATCGGCGGCCTGCACTCGCGCTTCGACTTCGCCCACCGGTAGAGCCAACGCACCCACGGCCGCCGGGACCAGCGCCAAGCTAGCGGCGGCCTGAACTCGAGCAACTCACCGTTGACCCGAACGCCGCACGTGCCTCGGCCTCGGGCATAGATCGCCTGGATGCCGATCGCGTTCGTGGCCTGCCATCGAGTCACCGCGCGCCACATGATCTCATGAGCGATCACGGCGCTGACTCGCGCGTCGCAAAATTCCTGGGGATCGCC
>DATKUU010000007.1:0-8026 GCA_035530455.1 Phycisphaerae bacterium
GCGCCGAGCGTCTTTGACGTCTGGTCGCGCTGGCCCCAGACGAACGTGTGCCCGCCGCTGCCCAACAGGTCTTGTCCGTTGATCGTTGACATTTTTTCTTAATGCCCGCATCCGGTAAGCGGGCTTTTAGGCTGTTCGGCTGTTCGGCAAGGCTTTTCCTGCGAACCTAAAAACCTAACAGTCTAAATGCCTAAAGGTCTAATGGTCCAATGCCCATCAGTATCCCATCGGCGCGACGCGCTGGACGGGACGGCCCGCCGGGTCGCGCCTGTCGTCAATGTGATAGTGCGTGCCGCCCTGGAAGACGCTGACCGCGCCCGCTCCGCCCGTCGCCCCGCCGCCGGTGCCTTGCATCGGTTCGGCGCCGCCCGCTTGCAGCAGCTGCTGATACCACTGTTCGTAAGTTACCCCCTCAGGGGGTGACGGCCAATCGAGGCCGATCCAATCTCGGCGCTCCCAGGCAGCACCCCCGGCCTCTTGAATGGTGGGCAGTACATGCTCGAGGATGTCGGCGGGGGTGTATCCCTGCCGCAGCAGGCCCAGGAAGGCCTCCTCGCCGGGTCCCTCCGCCGAAACCGCGCGGTACCCCAGTCCACGTCTCGTCCTGTACGCCCAACCAGCGACCTTCCGCATCCACGGCGCAACGCCTTGCCGCCTGAAAGCCAAGTCGACTAATTCCATTTCGGCCTGCTGCAACAGGGCCTCGGGATCCGTGTACTCCTTCTGGGTCAGCACCGTCAGTTGCGACAGTTGCTCGAGGTACCGCTGTGCCGGCAGTTCGCCGTACATCTCGCCAAGGCGCTGCTGGAGCAGGCTGCCCGGCGCGGCCATCGCCCCGGCCATTAAGCCTATTTCCGCGCGCAGCGCGCCGGGCTGCTCGGCGATCGCGGAGATCGCCTCGATACCGCGACGCCCGCCGAGTCCCGCCACCAGCTCCGGCGGCAGTTGCCCGCCCGCCTCCTGGAGCCAGCCGATCCGCGAGAGGATGTCGCCGGTGGCCGGGAAGCCGAATTGCGTCAGCTGCTTCTGGACGTCCGGCGCCGGCAGCAGCAGCCCCAGGATCGCCGCGCGCACGGCCGTCCCGCTCGTCGCCACGCCTCCGCCTCTGCGCGTGCCCAGCGTGAACATCGCGGCCGCCGTTCCCACGTCCGCGCCGGCCGCCCTGGCGGTCGTCAGTATGCTCGGCAGGTACATCGCCATCTCTTCGGGGGTGGCCTTGGCCTGCTCGATCGTCTTGGACACCAGGTTGCCTATCTGCTGGGGTGTAAGGTCCGGCTGCTGCGTGCCGATCGTGCTGAACAGGCTGACCAGGGCCTCGAGGCTCGCGCGGGGATCGGTCTTGGCCATCGTAAGGGCCTGCTGCATCAGGCCCATCTGCCTGCCTCGCTCCATGCCGGCGGTACCGCCCAGCAGCGTGTAATAGGCGGGCGCGACCTGCTCGATCGGCCGGCCCGCCCCGATAGCCATCTGCCAGATCGCTTGCTGGGTCTCGACCCGCTCTCCCTTCAATGTCGAAAGCGCCATGACGGCGCGAAGCGACTCTGCCGCCTTCCGCGTCGCCTCGTCGATCTTCTCCGTCTCTTCACGCAGCGACCGCAGAACGGCCTGGGCCCCACGAAGGCCCAGATATGCGCCGACCAGGGCCTTGACCTTGGTGATAAGCCTGTCGGTCCAGCGCGCGGCCTCCTTCTTGCCCTCCGCCGCGTCCTGGCCGCCCTTCTTACCCTTGCGGCCCGCCTCCTCGGCGGACTGGCCGACCTTCTTTTCGGCGCGCGCGATCTCGGTCAGGTCGCGCTTCGCCTTGGCCGCGCCCGGCGTTGTGACGGGAATTTTCAGATCGTCAGGCATCTGTTCTCAATACCCGCATCCGTCAATTAGGCTTTTAGCCTTTTAGGCTTTTAGGAAAGGCCCAACGGTCTAAAAGCCTAAAGCCCTGAGCCCGTCGGCTTTTCTAACACTACGTGATCGCCCGCATAAGCGCCCAGGTATCGGTGATGGCCCACTCGGCCACGCCGTTGATCGGAAACGACGGGACGTTCCCGCCCTGGTCGATCATGGGCGAGTTGATGTCGCACGGCGAGTTGAACACGATGTTTTTCAGCGTGATCGTCATCGCACCGCCGGCGGTCTTGACGCACACCACCACCAGGTTGGCGGCCGTAGCCTCGGCCAGGGCGTCCAACTCGGACGGGTCCTTGCCCCAGACCGTCACGTTCAGCCGGCGGTTGGCGACCCGCTGCTCTGCCAGGCCCTTGATATTGTTGTCCTCCATCACCGCCGCCACCGCGCTGCAGCTGAAGTGCGTCGCCCCTTCCAGCGTGGTAGTGCCGTGCGTCACCGACGTGGTCGCAAAAATCGCTTCGTATGCCATTGCCTATCTCCTATCCTTCTCTATGACGTCTTCAACGTTCCTTCCACTCGTATGCGAAGCGAGCCGATCGCACCGACGTGGTCCAGGTAGCCGGGCGTGTTGCCCGGCCGGTACCACGGATCCCAGATGATCTGATCGATCCCGCCGCCCGCCGTGCCCGCCGCCGCCAGCGCACGGATCTTGCCGTCCGCCTCGGCGATCAGATCGGTCACGGTCGAATCGGCGGCCGACCCGCCCCTGTTGGCCGCGATCTGCAGCAGCACGTACGCCGTCCACGTGCCCTGATCGCATTGCAGGTGGTCCACGGCCACCGCGAAGATGGGCGGATTGACCGTCGTTAACGCGTTGATAACGGCCCGTTGAACCGCCTTGAAAACGCCGCTGCCGTCGGCCTGGACCAGCTCGTTGAGCTTCGTTTCGATGTTGTCCATCACTGTGTCGATCTTGTTCGCCATTATTACCACCGCCTCGCGTACCTGTTCGCCACGTCCTGATAGGCGGCGACTATGTCGCCCGCCGCCCGGCGGGCGCCCTTGGTAAGCCACCGGCGCGGCTCGATCCGCACGTGGGGCACCAGCACCCAGTGGATCCGCCATTGGGCACGCCGGCTGCCTCGTCCGCCCAGGATCTCCACCAGCATCGGAGGTTTGCCCCTGCGGGGTATCAACGTCAGGTTGGACATGTCGCGGGGGGAGCTGTGCTTGCGGGCCTCATCGCTGATCGGTATCGCCAGCAGCCGCGCCCGCACCGGGTAGATGTCCCCGCCCTCCTCGAGGATCCTCGCGTAGCGGGCGGCCGGCGAATCGCCAAGCACGCCCAACGCACCTTCCGGCGTGTTGCGGTTGACCATCCAGCCCGTCACCGAATGGGCCAGGTCCGTCGACCGGGGCCTAACGCCCAGCTCGCCCATCTGCATCATCCCGGCGATCCGCTCGGCCCCGACTGCGGTGGCGGCCTCCATGCCGTCGGCCAGCATCCGGACGGCCCCGGCCGCCAGCTTCTGGTCGCGTGCGATCTTCCGTTTCGCCTCGGGCGATAATGTCAGTTGAACGATCATTTTTTAGATGGCTTGTCCCACTCCCTTTTCCCGTCGCATACCGGGCAGGGATCAGCGGCAATGTACAATTCCAGCCAAGCTATTCTGTCGGCCAGGCCTGTCACCTTATGTCTGAGCCGATCCACCGCGCTTACGAGTTCCGCCTTTGTCATCGCAGATGTTTCCGGGAACACATCAGGTGCCGGCGGCGGCTGATCAACGATTCTTCCAACGCCTTTGCATGCCGGGCATCTCATCATAAGGTCCTCGCGAATCGGTTCATTGTCTCGCGCACGTCGGGCAGCAGCTCGTCGCGTGCGTACGCCGTGTACGATCCGCCCTGCACGCCCGCCGAGGTCACGCCCAGCTGCGCCCGCCGGCGGAAGTAAAAGGCGACCTGCTTGGTGGCCTTGCGGACCACGTCATCGGGAAGGGCGGTCTCGCCGTCGCCCGGCGTATCGCCGGCGGCCGTGTATCCGCCGTTGTAGGTCACGCGGACGGTCTGGACGCCCGGCAGCCAGAAGCCGATCCGCACGAGCCGGCCGCGCGGCTTGAGGATCTGGTAGGATTCGTTCTCGACCAGCGCGTCGGCGTCGTCGAACGCCCCAAAGCAGGCTTCCTTGATCTCGGTAATCGAGATCACCGGGTAGGCCGCAAGCCAGATAGTGCGCGTACGCGGGTCGGGCGAGAAGTACTGGACCGCCCCCGTCGTTTTTTCCAGGACCGGGATCTCGTCGTGGATCCGGCCGGCCGCGCGCGCCAGCTGGGCCGACACGCCGGCGATGTCCTTGTTAAGCACCGCGTCGTGTTCCGTGTCCTGGGCGTTGATTCCCAGGAACGCCTTGACGTCGGCTAGTATGCAGAGGCTCATGGTCTTGCCCTCAAGCTTTCAGCTACTTGTTCGACCCGCCCGTCACCTGCTTGTCGCGCGGCGTTGTGGCCTGCTTGGTCTTTTCCACCTCTTTTGCCTCTTTTGCCTCTTTTGCCAAAGACACCAGGCCGGCCTTGGCGTGCACCGGCACGATGTGGTGCGACATGGCGAACTGCTGGCCCTTCCCGTAGGTCTGTCCGTTATTGCTCACGCCGTCGACCTTGGCGACCACCTGGCAGTCGCCGGCCTCGTCGGCTGCATCCTTGGCCCTTCCGGCAAGATCCGCCATCGCGGCCTTATCCATCGTTTGCTCCGTCATTGTCTCGATCTCCTTTACCCGAAAGAGTTATTTCACGGCCGCCGGGTCCCGGATCTCGGGACCCGCCGGCCGTGGCCCCGTTTCTTCTCCAGAAGGGGGCTCACGGTCGTGTTGTCGTACGCCCTACTCCGCGACGAGGCCGATCTTCGCATCGTCAGGCGCGTCGCCGATCACCTTGACGTACTTCGGCCCGTACGATTCGGCCAGGTTTCGCGGGATGACGGCCTTCACGGGCGTGATCGTCGGGGGTTTGCCGCCGCGAGGATCGTCGATCTTGGGCGATATGTGCACGCCGTCGAACGCGATCGCGTGCAAGACCTCGACGATGACGTTGACGGATTTGTCCTTGTCCGTCTGCTCGTCGGCCGGTCGCTCGTCCGCAGGTTGTTCGTTCGCCGAATCCTGCGACAGTGTCGGCTCGTCGGTCGCCGGATTCTTCTTCTTCTTCTTTGCCATAACATCGCACCTTTCCGGCTCGGCCCCGCCCCCATCGGGGGGCGGGGCGTCGCCATCCGTAAGCCATCTTTAGGCTTTAGTTTCCGTTCGTCGCGGCCGCTACTGCGTATAGGCCGGCTGCGCCGACAGGCCGGACAGGCCCAGTATCACCCAGCCGACCGTATCGTCCACGTACATCAGCGTGGCGTTGTCGCCCGCGTCGGCGAACACGATCGTCGCCCAGCCGGTCGACGTGGCGGGCGTAAGCGTCCCATCACCGTTGCCGTCCGTGCCCAGCGTGATCGCCAGCAACTGCCCGGCCGTGCCGTTGGCCAGCGTAAGCGCCTCGGCGTCCGCGCCGGTCGTCTTGGTGACGAACGCGTGCGTAATCGGTATCGCCAGCACGTCCGCGTCGCAGGTGGTCGCGCCCGTCAGGAAACCGGGCACGATCAGCGACGTCTGCGTCTTAACCGCCCCGGCCATAACCAGCCGCTGCTCGACGACGCCCGGCGCGACGATCACGGTGACCGATTCATCGGCCCCGCTCGCCGCCGTTAACGCAATCGCCCCCACACGCTGCGTCGATGCGTCGTCGGCGTCCAATACGAACGCCTTGCCGCCCGCGCCGGTGGTCAGCAGGTCGCCCACGGCGATCTGCTCGCCGGAGGTGACGGTGGTCTGCGTGCCGGCCGGGGCGTATCGCGTCATCGCGTCGGCGGCGGCCGTCAGTTCGCACACGCCCACCACCTTGTCGGTGACGGCCGACGTGGCCACGATCGTCCCGGCCGCCGACAGCTTCACGAACGTCGCCGCCGTCACGCCGCCGGACCCGGCCTTGGCGTTCACGGCGCCGGACACGGGCGAGGCCGCAAGTACAGGCTGCGGGCTCGTCACAAGCCACGTAACGCACGCCGACAGCACGGCGGCCGCCAGCATGATCGTAATTACATTCTTTCGCTTCATCGCGTGTCTCCTCTTTAAGCATGCCCACAATGCCCACGGAAAACCTTCCGTGGGTTTAGTTCCTTACTCCGCTTCTTGGCTTATTACGCGTGCGTCTTGGCGATCACGGTGGAGTTGGCGTCCTTCAGCGCCGCGTCGGCGTGCGCCAGGCCCCTCACCACCGTCATGTCGTACTCGAACCGCGCGTGCTCGGACTGGGCGAACTCGATCGCGCCCAGCATCCCGAAGAAGTGGCTCAGGCGCAGATCGCCGAACGCGGCCCACTTCGCGGCCGCCCCCACCGACCCGGCGGCGGTGAACCGCTGGCAGGTCTTGTAGGGGTAGTTGTCGATCGTGTTCGGCTCGCCGTTGTTGCCCCGCTCGTACAGCGGCGTGCCGGTCGTCGAGCGGATGTTCCGCAGCGTCCGCTCGCTCGACAGGTGCATCAGCCAGTACGGATCGGTCACGTAGTCGACGGAAACGCCCGCGATCACCGCGCCGATCTCCGCGCCGGTGTAGGTGGCGATGGTCGTGGCGGCGCCGGCCGTCACGGCCGACAGGCTGGCATCCTGCAGCAGGCCGGTGATAGTGCCGTAATCGGCCGTGCCGTCGCCGTTGACCAGCGCGTTGTCGAACGCGTAAGAGATCGCCCGCGTGCTCATCCACGCCAGCCGCTGGCCCAGCGGGGCCAGCAGCGTCGGGTTGCGGAAGAACTCGTTGGGCACCGGGGTCAGCGTTCCCCATTTGACCGGGGTCATCGTGACGGTGCCGAACGTCGGCGCGCTCTCGGTCAACTTGGCGGCCACCGCCGCAGGGTAGGCCGTCAGCTCGCCGGTGAGCTTCGGCCAGATCGTCTGGCCGGTGGTGGCCAGCGGGACGCGGTCGCACAGCGGGAACAGCACGCCGACCGCCTCCACGTTGGCGATCAGGTCGGCCATGTAGATATTGGCCACCAGCTCGGCCCCGCTGCCGGCCACGCCGGGGTCCAGGTCCTTCGTCAGCTCATCGGCCATCCCGCGAGCCGTGGACGAGACGACCTCGGCGTAGGCGGGATGCTTGCCCCAGATGCTTCTGGCGGCCAGGGCGGCGAAGCCTTCGGCGTCCTCCTTGGTGCGGAAGATCCGCCCGACTCGCCGCAGGTCCATGATTTCCTTGTAGCCCATGACCTTGATGCTATGGTCGCGAACGGCCAGGCCCATGCGCTGCAGCTTGCGCGTCGCTTCCGCCTGCGCGTTCAGGTCCTTGCGCAGTTGATCGATGGCCGTCTTCAGCTCGCCGACCGGCTCGTAGCCCCGGCCCTCGTCGCTTTCGGCGTAGTCGGCCATCGCCGTCAGACACGCGGCGACCTGTTTTTCGTCCCGCGCCGCCGGATCGGGCTTCAATGAGTCCGTCAGCTTCGCGAGCAGTTCTTTGAGTTTCGGTGGCATAGTTGTCTCCCGAGCCCCTTGGAAAAAGGGGCGATTAGTTCGTGGTTATCACTCTCTCATCTTTTTGCCGAGCCGCTCGGCCGCCCGGCTGGTGTTCGCCCCGTGGTCGCTGTCGTCGCCGTCATCGCCTTTTGCATCCGGGCCTGGGGCTTGGCGGTCCGGAGATTCGACGTTGACCGTGTCAGACGACAGCATGATCATCTCCGCGAGCTGGCTTACCTGGTCGGCCAGGTTTACCAGCTGCGTTTCGATTGCCTCTTTGATTTGCTGGGTGATCTTGTCCGTTACCTGTTCGCCGACCTTCGCCGCCACCGCCTCGGCCACGTCGGCCTTGAACCGATCGACGGCCTTGCCGGCAAGGGCCGCTTCGGCTTCATCCTCGCCGGCCTTGCCGGCAAGGGCCGCCTTGGCCGCAAGCCGCCGCATCCTGGCCAGGGCCTCGGGGTTGGCCGGCACGGCCACGGCGGAGATCTCCAGCAGCTGGACCTCGGTGTGGACCCAGACCCGCTTGGTCTTCCCGCCCGGGCTGGCGGAATCCCGCCACTCGCCGTTGCTCGACATGAACCCGACGCTGAAGGCCCGCATGTGCCGGTCGCGATACAGCGCCGCGTATTCGCGGCCGAGC
>DATKUU010000008.1:0-2360 GCA_035530455.1 Phycisphaerae bacterium
GCATAGATCAGGGCCACGAGGACCATGATAATCGTGATGACGACCAGCAACTCAATCAGGGTAAAAGCGTGTCTGTTCGCCCTCACCGCGTCGCCTCCCGTCCAGGCCCTATGGCGTGCCGCTCCATCATCCCCCCTTGCCACACCCTGCTCCCCTCTCATTATACGCCCTCCTTAAGTGTCCCGTAAGCCAAATCGGCGGCGGGGGGGGGGGCCGCATTTCGTGGCACGCGATGAAGGCACTATACAGGGATCGTGTGGCACGGCCGGTCTTGCCCGGCCGTGCGCACGGGATTCGAAGTTGCAGCGCGGGGGATTGTCCCTCCGGTCAGATTCGCGGGGCACAAGGCCCCGCGCTACGAAAGGCGTGTTTCCAGCCGAGCCTGGGAACGCCCTTGGAAAACTTCTGGAAGGACCCCCGACCGCCAAACGGCCCGGAATCGCAAGAAAAGCGTTTATCTCTTGACAGGTTCGGCGTGCCGAACTATTATTCGTGGGCCGAACTTGGGCGGCAAAACCCCATGCGTAGGACGTCGGCGGGGGGGGGGGCGAGCATGGGGAGGCCCGCAAACCGCCCGCCGGCCCGGAAAAGGCCGACCGGCGAAGCGAAAGGAGGGTCCATCATGGTCCAATCGGCGAAGCGGGGGCCCCTGAGCGACAGCCTCCAGGATTATCTGGAGGCGGTGTACCTGGTGGCGCAGCGCCATGGGGTGGCGCGGATGAAGGAGATCGCGTCTCTGGTGGGCGTCGGGAAGTCGTCCGTCACGGGCGCGGTTCAGTCCCTTGCCGAGCGCGGCCTGGTCAATTACGACCCGTATCAATACGTCACATTGACGGAGAAGGGAGAGGCGGCGGGGCGCGACCTGGCACGGCGCCACCGGATCCTGAAGGAGTTCCTCATGAAGGTCCTCACGGTGCCGGAAGCGGAGGCCGAACGCGTCGCCTGTAAGATGGAGCACGCCATCAAGGGGGAGGTGTTCGGGCGGTTCCTGCGGTTCCTGGAGTTTATGGAAGGCGAGGCCGGCCCCGTCGGCTCCTGGGCCGAGTCGTTCCGGGCGTTTTGCGTATCGCAAGGCGGGTGCGACGGCTCGCTTGCGCCGCCGGGCGGCGCGGGCGGATAGGCCACGCCGCCCGGGACCGAAGGTGATGAGGCGCGAAAGGGAACGCCATGACGAAGCCGCACGAACAATTGGCCCAGGCGGCCGTGCCGCTGTCGGCCCTGCCGGACGGCGCGAGGGCGCGTCTGGTGCGGGTCGAGGCGGGCCACGGCCTGCGGGCGCGGCTGACGGCGATGGGTCTTGCGCCCGGCGCGGAGGTCCAGGTGGTGGCGAACCGCGGTGGCGGGCCGTTCGTCGTGGCGGTGCATGGGACGCGGATCGTCCTGGGCCGCGGCATGGCCCACAAGGTGTACGTCGTGTCCGAGGAACCGCGCGGCGGCGCCGCCCCGGGCGAGGCCGCCGGCTAGAGCGAACCCACCCCAGACGCCTGTACGAGGTGACTTGTGGACCCGAACGAACCTCCGGACGCCCATCCGTGCGACGCCGACCACGCCCAGGCCAAGGCGCGCTTGACCGTCGCGCTGGTCGGCAATCCGAACACGGGCAAGACGACCATCTTCAACAATCTGACGGGCGCGCGGCAGCACGTAGGGAACTATCCGGGCGTCACCGTCGAACTGAAGGAGGGCGTGCGCGTCCACGGCGGGCGGCGCCTCAAGATTGTGGACCTGCCGGGGACGTACAGTCTGACGGCCTACAGCGAGGACGAACTGGTGGCGCGGGACTTCGTCATCGACGCGCACCCGGACGTCATCGTGCACGTCGTGGACGCGTCGAACCTGGAGCGGAACCTGTACCTGGCGGTGCAGTTGCTGGAGTTGGGCGTTCCGCTGGTCGTTGCCCTGAACATGAGCGACGTGGCGGCGGAGCGCGGGTATGCAATCGACCTTGGGAAATTGTCGGCGCTGCTGGGAGACGTGCCTCTCGTCCGCACCGTCGGCCACCGCAACGAGGGCACCGAGGACCTGCTGGACGCCGTCGTGGCGGTCGGGACGGGCGTCCACCCGGTCCGCCGGGTTCCGGTTTCCCACGGGCGCGAGGTGGACGAGGAGGTGGCGAAACTGGCCGGGCTCCTGGAGGCGGACGCGCCGCTTCTGGCGCCCCGCGAGACGCCGTGGATTGCCCTGAAACTGCTCGAAGGCGATGGGCGGGTGCGGCAGCGCGTCCAGGAGCGGTGCGCGCAGGGCGCAGCGGTGCTGGCAGCGGCGGAGGCGTCGGTGCGGCACCTGGAGGGCCTCTTCGGCGACGGCCCGGAAGTGGTTATCGCCGACCGCCGCTACGGATTCATCAGCGGAGCGTGTCA
>DATKUU010000009.1:0-7244 GCA_035530455.1 Phycisphaerae bacterium
GTCAGCAGATTCTCGGCAACTCTTCGCCGTAGGGCATCTCGAGGACGCGCTCGCCGCCGATGCGCGTCCGCAGGGTGACGCGCGGCCCGGTGCGCGGCGGTTCGAGCACCTCGCCGATGATCGCGGCGTCGCGGCCAAGCGGATGCGAGCGCATCGCCCGAAGCGCCGCCTCGGCTTCCTGGGGCGGCGCGATGACGACAAACTTCCCCTCGTTCGCCACGAGGAGCGGATCGAGGCCGAGCGCCTCGCACGCCCCCTCGACCGCCGGCCGGACGGGAATCGCCGATTCCACAAGGAGCATCCCGACTCCCCCCGCGTCGGCCAACTCGTTCACCGCGGCCGCCAGGCCCCCGCGCGTCGGGTCCTTGAGGGCCCGCAGGTTTGGCGAGGCCGCAAGGATCGCCTCGGCTAGGCTCCAGAGCGGCGCGACATCGCTCGCCACCGCCGACTCGAACTTCAGGCCCTCGCGCCGGCTCATCACCGCGATGCCGTGGTCGCCGACCGTTCCGCTGAGGAGCACCTTGTCGCCGGGGCGGATGGCCTCGGCCCCGAGGCGTCGCCCCGGTGCGATGACGCCCAGGCCGCTCGTTGTGATGAACAGGCCGTCCGCGCTTCCGCGCTCGACGACCTTCGTGTCGCCGCAAAGGATTGCCGCGCCCGCCTCGCGCGCCGCGAGAGCCGCCGAATCCAGCACCCGCCGAAGGACCGCTAGCGCCAGCCCTTCCTCCAGGATGAGCGCGAGGCTCAAGGCCAGAGGCCGCGCTCCGAGGCACGCCAGATCGTTGACCGTCCCGGCGACGGCGAGTCGGCCGATGTCGCCGCCGGGAAACTCGATGGGACGGACGACGTAGGAATCGGTCGTGAAGGCGAGGTCGGCGCCGGGTGATTCGATGCGTGCGGCATCGGCCAGACGCGCCAGTTCCCCGCGGCCGTCGGGCGCGAAGCGCGAGACGATTTCGCGGCGGACGAGGTCCATCATGCGTTCTCCGCCGCCGCCGTCCGCCAGCAGAATGATGTCGTCGCTCATCGCCTTGCCTCTTTCCTTGCGCATTTCTGTTCGCTACGTTCTCTGCGGTGAACCCACCCGTGCAGTGCGCTAGAGGCGTTCGTACCGCGCCACGGCGCGGAAGACGGCGCGAATTTCGCTCGGCTCGAGCAGCGTCGGCGCATACCGCTCGTTCAGCGGCTGGAGCCGCACCTCGGACGGGGAATCGAAAAAGACGCGCTTCAGCGCCGCCTCGGAATCGTTCGGCCGGTCGCCGCGCACGAACCGCACAAAACAATCGTCGCCCGATTTCACCTCCGCGGCCGGACTGAAGATCACGATGTCCCCCTCGTGGTACCTCGGCTCCATCGAGTCGCCGACCACGCGGACGGCAAAGGCGTTCGGGTCGTCCAACTCGGCCGGGCCCGACACATACTCGTCGGCGACGCCCACCGGATAGCCGAGGTCCGTGAACTCCTCCGGGTATCCGGCGGCGACTTTGTTGATGACGGGGATTCGGCGGACCTTGCCGGGCGCGCCTTCTTCGCCGCTGCCCCAGCGGGCGAGGTGATGCAGCAGGCCGCTCGCCTCGAGCGCCTCAAGGTCGATCCGCAGCGTCTCGCCTTCGTCCGGGCCTGCCTCGCCGGCGGTCGGGGGCGCCTGTTTGGCGGCGAGGAGGGCCCGAATGGTTTGCTCGGTTGCGTCGAGGATGCGCGCGAGGCGCGCCATGCGGTCCTTGAGGTCCTGGGGCAACTGGGCGAGGTGGGCCTGGGCCACGAGGGCGTCTTCCCCCAGCCCGAGCGCCCGGGCGATGCTTCGGACCTTTTCGTCGCTGGGCGGGGGCGCGTAGCCGGTCTCGATCTGCGACAGGTAACTCTTTGCGACACCGCTCGCCTGCGCCAGCGCGTCGAGGGTGAGGCCCCGCTTCTTCCGCGCCAGGCGCACCTGCCGCCCGAACGCCGTCTGCTCCTCCGTCCCGAGGAGCATCCGCCGCAGCGCTTCGAGTTCCGTCAGGTTCTCTTTTAGGCCCATGAGGACCTCCTATTCCACAACCCGCGCCTGTATAGGAGTTTAGCACGGGCCGAACGCGCGTCAAGCGGAAATTCCAGAAATCCCAAAGTTTTCGTTTGACTTCAGCCCGGAGACGCCTATAATGAGGCCGGAGTTTGATAGATAGCGAATCGGCGTCCGAATATGCCCCTGGGGACCGAATATGGCACTTGTGGCTGTGTGGAGACTGCCAAACAAAGAGACCTCTGGGACGCATCCAGGCCCCTTAACCCAGCAGCGTTGGTCCTCTCCACCCAGGAGAGGAGCCTGCTGAGGCTCCTTTACCATCGCGGCGCGAGCCAGCGGGAGGTGGCCGGGGCGCTCGGCATCAGCCGGGCGGCGCTTCGGCGGCGGGTCCGGCGGGCGAAGGACAAGGCGGCGGACCCCGTGCTCGTGGGCCTGGCGCTGGTCTGGCGCCGGCTATCCCCCGCCGAGCGGCGTCTGGCGTACCTCCATCACGTGCTGGACGTAAGCCTCGCGGAGATCACGAGGCGCGGACTCGGCGACCCGGCCGCGATTGGCAACGGGTCGGCCGGGCCGAGCAGGACGACGTTGCGGCGTCGGCTGCGGGGGATTGAGCGGAAGGCGAAACTGGCGGCCGGCGAACGCAGGAACCGCGAGACGCGAAACGCTCAAGGGCCGTCGTCGGCCGGGTAGGCGAACCGGATGCGGAAACAGGAAACCCCGTCCAGGCGGTCGCCGTAGAGCGTCCGCAGTTCCGCAAGGAGGGCGTCGCGCGAGTCGAAGCCGTCCAGGTGCGCGTCCGCCTCCGACAGGTCCGCCGGACGGACCGGCTCGAAAGCGGTCACGCGGATCTTGCCCAGGCCGGGGACGAACTCCATCTGCCCCGCGCGGAGGCGGCGCTTCGGCCAGACGCGGACCGTCTGGCGCTTCGCGCCGGAGCGGATGAGGTCGAGGAACTTTTTCTTGAACAGGAGCATGGTCCGAGTGGAGGCAGCGTAACCGTGAGCGTGTATGCGATCAACAAAAAGTTCCGCGCCGTGCCGGACGCCCCTGCGGGCGCCAGGCCGAGCGAGGCGCGGCTCGCCCTTCGAGAGCCTCAGGGCGACCCTGAGCAAGGTCGAAGGGTCGCGGTGGCCGAGATGTTCGGCATCGGCCTGGACGAGTCGTACGAGGTCGCCCTGTACGAGGGTCTGGAGGTGGACGTCCGGCCGGGGGATGTGGTGTTCATCACAGGCCCGTCGGGCGGCGGCAAGAGCGTGCTTCTGCGGTGTCTGGTGGAGGCGGTGCAGGCGTCGGACCCGGGTGCGCGAATCGTGGACCTCGCGGAGGCGGTCCCGCCGGCCGGCATTCCGGTGATGGACGGCCTGCCGGTCCCGTTCGAGGCGGCGCTGCGTCTGGTGAGCACGGCGGGGCTGGCGGACGCGTTTCTGTTGCTCCGGCCGCCGGAGGAGTTGAGCGACGGTCAGCGGTGGCGGCTGCGGCTGGCGCACGCGCTGGCGCGGCTGGGAAAGTCGGGCGAGGCGGCGATGCGCGTCCTCGTAGCCGACGAACTGGCCTCCACGCTCGACCGGCTCTGCGCCCGGGCGGTGGCGTACCGGCTGCGGCGGCTGGCCGACCGCGAAGGCGTCACGGTGCTTGCGGCCAGCGCGCACGATGACCTGATTGAAGACTTGGCGCCGGACGTGCTTATCGTAAAGGAGGCGGGATCGCGCGTCCTGGTGCGCTATGCCGACGCCGCGCGCGGAAAGGGGTCGGTGCGATGAGGCGGCGGCGATGCACGCTGCTGGACGGCATCGGCATCGAGCGCGGGACGCGGGCCGACTGGGAGGCGCTCGCGCCGCTTCACTACCGAAGCCATGCGGCGGGTGCGGTGAGCGATATCTTCCGGATGGTGCATCGCGCGACGGGGGAAGCGAGCGAGACGCTCGTCGGCGTCATCGTGTACAGCCGAAGCCCCTTGTCGCTCTCGGCGCGGAACCGGGCGACGGGCGGGCGGTACCGCGTCGGTCGGGGCGCGTCGGCCGGCCGACTCATCAACGACGAACTGCGGATCGTCAGCCGGGTCGTCATCGTGCCGAACTGGCGGGGGCTGGGCCTCGCGAGCCGCCTGGTGGCCGAAACCCTGCCGCTCGTCGGCACGCCGCTGGTCGAGGCCCTCGCCGCTATGGGCCGCGTCCATCCTTTCTTCGAGCAGGCGGGGATGACGGCGTACGGGTCGGCCGATCCGCCCGCCGGTGAACGGCTGCGCGCGGCGCTGGAGTCGGCCGGCCTCGACCGGGCCGACAGGCGAAGCGCCGAGGCGCTGGAGACGCGCCTGGCGGCCCTGGCTCCTGAGGCGCAGCGCCTGGCGAATCACGAAATCGAGCGATGGGCACGCTCCTACCTGGCCGCCAAGAACCATCGGACGCAGTGTCCCGAGCGGCGGCGGATGCTGGAGTTGGTGGCGCGGCACCTGGATTCGGTGCCGGTGTATTACCTGTGGCGTCGGGCGGACTTGGCGGCGGATGCGAGGTTGCAGGAGCGGGGAGGTCGAGGATGAACACCAGGACGCGTCGTCGCCGGATCGCCCGGGCGGTGTGGGCGGCGGGCGGCCGGCTGGAGGAGGTGATTGAGCGCGAGCGGGTCCAGCCGCGGACGCTGCGGCGGTTGCTCGCCGACCCGGAGTTCCGGGCGATGCTCGCCGAGGAGGCGGTCGAGCCGATCCTCCAGGCCACCAGCGCCGTGATGCGGTGGGCGCCGGCGGCGGTGGCGCGGCTGATCCGGGACCTGGACAGCGAGTCGGCGAGCGACGCACGCCATGCGGCGCGGGAAATCCTGCGCCTGGCGATGGACGCCCCCCGGAAACTCGGGGCGGCGAGCGCGCTGGTGCCCGACGCCGAGGCTGCCCCGGCCGGTCCACTTCCCGGCGCGCCGGGACCGGACGACCCCCTCATGCAAAGCGTTGCCCGCCTCACCGACAGCGAGGTCGAGCGCATCTTCAGCATTCTCACGGAGACCGAAGACAAGAAGGGAGAGACGCCGTGACGCTTCGCTGGCTTGCGCTGGACGCCCTGGAACCGCACCCGGAGAACGCGAACCGGATGTCGCCCGACCTGCTGGCGAAACTCAAGGGCCACATCGAGCGCACGGGCCGGTACGAGCCGCTGATTGTGAGGCCAATGGCGGCAACGCTTAGCCGCGAGCCGAAGGCGAGCGCGTCGGCGCGCCCTCCGGTTGCAGCAGGGCGGCGCTATCAGATTCTGAACGGCCACCACCGGGCCCAATCGCTGCGGGAACTGGGCCACCGCCGCGCGCGGTGCGACGTGTGGGAGGTCGGCGACGAAGAGGCGCGGGTGCTCCTGGCGACGCTCAATCGCCTCCAGGGGCGCGACGATCCGAAGGCGCGGGCGCTCTTGGCGGCACATCTGGCCGAGGGGCGAAGCGCGAAGGACCTGGCGCGCCTCTTGCCGGAGCCGGCGGATGCGGTGGAGCGGCTGCTTCGGCTGGCGTCGCCCCCGCCGGCGCCGGCGGCGCCGGACTCGCTCGAGCCGCTGCCCCAGGCGCTGACGTTTTTCCTGTCGGAGGAGCAGCACGCGCTGGTGTCGGAGGCATTGAAGGCGGTGGGGGAGACGGCGCGAGGAGCGGTCGGCGGCGGGGAAGGTGCACTGGCGGGCAAGCCGCCAGTGCCACCCCGTGAGCGGTCGTTCGAGCCGCCCGCTTTGCGGGCGGCCAAGGGCGCGCCGCGCGAGACAGTGCGCGCTGATTCGGCGCGCCTTGGCCGCGCCGAGCGGCTCGAACGGCTGGCGCTCTGGTACCTGGAATCCGTGGGCCAGCGATAAGCGGGCCAAAAAAAGACACCTGGTGTCTTTTTTGGGCACGCGATGAGTCCGGTCGGGGCGGGTGCATGGAGGCGGACGCGATGCGGAAACGGTTGGCGGCGGTCATTGCGCGTGCCCGTCCAAGGACGCCGAAAGCCCTGTGGCACTTTGTGCGAGCGGCGTACGGCCTGGCGGTGCCTCGGCGCGCCGTCTGCCCCGGCCACGTCGCGCCGCTGGAGTACCTGAGGCGGGCGATTCTGGAGCCGGGCCGGGACTTGGTGGTGTGGGCGTCGCGCGGCGGGGCGAAGACGGAACTGGGGAGCGTCGCCGCCCACCTGGACTCGGTCCTTCGGCCGGGATGCCAGACGCGGATCCTCGGCGGGAGCCTCGAACAGTCGGAGAAAATGTATAAGTATCTCGGACGGAAGATGCGAGGCGTATGGGCGGCGTACCTTGCGCGCGAGCCGACGATGCGGCGGATGAACCTCGCGAACGGGTCGGCCATCGAGGTCCTGACGCAGTCGGGGCGGAGCGTGCGGGGCCAGCGGGTCCATCGCCTGAAGTGCGACGAGGTGGACGAGTTTTCGCCGGCGGTGTGGCAGGCGGCCCAGTTCGTCACGCAGTCGGGCCAGGGGTCCGACGGGCGATGGATTCCCGCCCAGATGGAGGTATTCTCGACGATGCACCGGCCGACGGGGCTGATGGCGGAGTTGGTGGAGAGACTCCAGGCGCGCGGGGAAACCGGCGGCGGGGGGAGCAACCGCGACCAAAGGTCGCGGCTCGAGGAAGGCGCGTCGTTCGAGCCGCCCGCTTTGCGGGCGATCACTGCCCCGCCGGTTACGCCCGCGCTGCTCGTGTGGTGTTTGTGGGAGGTGATCGAGCGTTGCCCGCCGGAGCGGTCGTGCAGCCGGTGCCCCCTCTGGCCGGACTGCGAGGGCCGGGCCCGCCAAGCCGACGGATACTTTCCGATTGACGATGCGATCGCCCAGCGCTGGCGCGCGAGCCGCGAGGCCTGGGAATCCGAGATGCTCTGCCGCCGGCCGCGGGCCGACCGCCTGGTGTTCGCCGATTTCGACCCTGCGCGCCACGTCGCGCAGGTTGGCTACCGGCCGGACCTGCCCCTGTACCGCGCCCTGGACTTCGGCTACGCGAACCCGTTCGTGTGCCTGTGGGTGCAGGTGGAAGACCAATGCAGAATGCAGAATGCAGAATGCAGAACGAAAGATCAGAAAGATAAACAGACGGCAGACGTTGACCTGTCGGGCGTGCAGGTGCGCGTGCTGGCGGAATACGTCGAGCGGGAGAGGCCGATTGCGGAGCACCTGCGGGCGATGCGCGAGCGCGACCCCGGGCCGGTCGCGGCGACGTTCGCCGACCCGGCCGGCTGGCAGCGCTCCGACGTGACCGGCACGGGTCCGTGCCAGGAACTGGCGCGGGCGGGCCTGCGG
>DATKUU010000010.1:0-4988 GCA_035530455.1 Phycisphaerae bacterium
TATCGACATTCGCCCCATCCGAGCCGCAGGGGTTGACCGTAACCGTGTTCGCCGCCTGCGCCCAATTAGCAGTCAACTTGCCCCAGCGAAGGGCTAAGGATGCCACCATGCGCGGCGTCATGCCGGCCGGGCGAGCGCCGGAGAATACCTGCTCTATCATCTGCTCGACATCGCCAGGCATTGGCGCGTTCGGATTGGCCCTCGGCCAGTGTTCCTCCTGCTCGGCGGGTTTTTCGATGTCCTCCCAGCCCATCCGTTCGGCGATCTGCCCGAGTGTGGGCGGGCCTGCTTGGTCGCTGCTCGCCGCCTGACCGGCTAACTCGTCCATCTCCCGCTTCAGCGGATCGTCGGGTTTTTGCGGCTCTATCATGGGGCCGGTATCTCCACCATTGCATCAAGTACAGAGAAGTCCCCCTCGTCGCACAAGCGGCGCGGCTCGGCAGCCGCGTCCGTTACCGTCCATACACCGTTGACGAGCGCCAGCTTCTTGCCCGGCAGGAACTCGACAGTCTCAACCGATTTGCCTGTGATTTGGCTCCAATTTCCCGCCGCGTCCTGCTCGAACACAGGCTTCTGCACCGCCCCCCAAAAGCCCTGCTGGGCTCCCGCCAGTTCATTCCATGAATACCGCGGCCCGCTCCACATGAAGTAGTAGTCAACGTAGATCAGGTCTTCGTCCCACGTCCAATGCGTCGTTGCGGGCAGGCACAGCATCGTGCCCGCCGAAGCATCCCCGAAGTTCGGCAAGTCCGAATCGTTCACGCTGCCGATCAGGCCGTACACGTCGGACAGCCGAAACTGGTTGGCCCAAAAGGCCGTTTCGAGCGTCACTACCGAATACGGCCGAACCGCCTGCCCTACCGAATGGCCAACGGGGCTCCAGTAGTGGATGCCATCGCCCTTGCCGCCCGCCGAATGCTGATCCGGCCCCTCAATCGTCTTGCCGTCCGCGTCCACCGTGGGGTTTACCGTGAACGACTTGCCCATCGTCGTCAGGCGAGCTTTCCCCGGTTCCCTGCGGGTCTTGTAGTAGAGAACCAGCAGGGCGATGTCCTTGACGCCCTGCGGCTCGAAGATGCACCGTTGCCGAGTCACCAGCGGAGTCTGCGGGCCTGCAAATCCGGGGAACGGAGTCTTCTGGAACGCCAGCATATAGCCGGGAGCCGCGCCGGTGCTGGTGATGAGCGAGCGAATGCCCCGCCATCGGCCCTTGCCCTCAAGCTCAAGAGTGCGAAGATGTTTGCATTCGATCAACTCGCTCACGTCCCGTACTCCACATAGGCCGTGTAGTAGGCCCGGCACAGGTACAGGCCCGGCACTGTCGTATAGTCCGAGTTGTCAGTGCCAAAGCATCGCAGGGCCTCAACTCCGGTTTGCGAGGGCCACAGGTCCCCCTCGTTCGGAATCCCACTTTGGTCGTCGCTCAGACAGATAATCATGCCCGACTTCATCGGCCCCCGCTGCCCGCCCCTGCGGCTGCCCCGAACCTCGACGTAGTGCGTTCCCGACAAGCCGCTGGTGTACGCCACGGGCTTTATGGCCTCGATAGTCATGGGGACCATCGCGTCCTTGCCCGGCGCCCCCATCGTCGCCGAAAGAACCCGCGCCCCCAGCAGGCCGCTCTCGCCCGCCAACAACGCACCCCTGGCGGGCCGAAGCGAGTCCGCCCCGGCCACGGGCAGGGTGTACACCCGCGTCCAGATGTAGCCGATCTCCACGTCCCGCGTTCGCCTCGCGGGCTTCGCTTCGTGGTCGGCATAGGTCAAGACTGCTGGCATTACGCCTCCAATCCGCTGTCGGCGTCGTACATGCTCTGGACCGTTTGCGCGTTGCTGTACATGCCCCGATCAAAGGCGATGCTCTCGGCCATCATCAACTGCGCCCGAAACTCCTCCGGCCCCGCCGCGTGAGTCTGCTGCTGCTCCGCCGCCGCCTTCCCGCATTGAAGAATCGTCCTGTGGTCTTCGATGGGAGCCACGCAGTACTCCGTGGCGCTGTCGGTCAGGGCCGAGACGGCTACCCGGTAGGGCAGGATGACTGTCCGAGCGGTATCCGGCACGGGCTCCACGCGGAGCCACCATGCCTGTACGGCCGTTGCGACGCGGGCCTTGGGCTCAAGAGCCCAACGCACCGGATCGTCGGTAGTGGCGCTGTCCCGCAGTTCGCGGTAGACTTTCCGAAGGTTCGCATGGCCGAAATCCGGCAGGCTCGCGCCTGAGGCGTAGGCGTATACCGGCTCGTCGCCCATGCCCCCAAAGTCGGTCGGCAGGGAATATCGGCCATCGGCCGTGACCGTGAGGACATCTTCGTCCGCTTCACCCGAGGCGTCGCCGCTGACGACAACGACCGTGGAGCTGGTGTAACTGGTGATCGTATAGCTGTTGCCCGTCGCCGTAAAGACCACCGAATGCCCGATCATCGAGGCGTAGAACATCGCCGCCGCCGAAGTCACTGTCGAGGAGGGGTTCACATAGACAGGCGCGCCGCTGGCCGCCCCCGTCATGGTCGGCCAGACGGTGATCGTGCTGTAGGGGTGCATGAAGAGCCAGTCGTGGAACTGCGGCGGATCGCTGCCCGGCACCAGACCCTTGAGGAATCGGTCGTACCCGTCATTGAGCCGGGCCAAGGCCCAGGCGCTTTGCGCGCCGCTGGGCGAAGTCCAGCCCATTGCGGCCTCGATCTCGTCCACCATCGCGCTACTGAGTATTCCGAGGCTCGCCATGTCCAATCTCCAAACGGCCGAGACCCCGCCCCGCCGAAACAGGGCGGGGTCTCTGCCACGAGACAGTAGCCCTTGAGCTACTGGCCGATGAGGATGTAGCTGAACGTCGCGTTGAGGTTCCCGCAGGTGAACGTGACCGCGCTACTCGTGATCGCCAGATCGCAGTAGAACGCGGGGGCCGCTACGGGATCTCCTGTCATGACGGCCGAGGCGGCGAAGATCTTGCTCATCTTCGTCGAAACCTCGACAGTCCCGTCAACGAGCGTCGCTTGGCCGAACTCTATGGTTCCGCCATTGAAGCTGCCGCCCATCTGAGTGTCGTCGCTCCATGCCATGAGTCACTTCCTTTCTTACGCGTCCGCGCTCAAGGCGTAGCCGACGATGACCTCTTGATCCGCGTCGGGAATCTCGAAGCCGATCTCGCCGGCGGTCGTGCCGGCCGTCTCCAGGTCGCCCGCGGCCATAGCCCCAATCACGACGGTGGTGTTCACCGTGGGGTAGGTTCCGCCCAGGCCGGAGACGAACTCCTCGGGGCAGACGCCCGCGCACCAGAACCAACCGTAGTAGCTGGTTGTCATGGCCGAGAGGGCTATGACGATGGCCTGCACCGACTCGCCCAGGTCCGTCGCCACCTCGTTGCTGAACTCATAGGGAACGGGCGTAGTGGCGAAGATGGCGCAGAGATGCTTGGCCGCGATGACGTTGGTCTCGTCCTGCGCGCCGACCTTGCCATAGATGAACGTCGCGCCGCCCGCCACGCCGGTGTTGCCCTTGTTGTAGACATCGACCATCGTACCTACGGGGTAGACGGCCGCGGCGACGTTGTGGTGCGTCGCGCCTGTGAACCCATCGGGCGGAACCCCGATGTTGTAATCGTGGAACCCCGCCAGGCCGTTGCCGGTGAGGATGATCATTTCGCTGTCGATAGCTGCGTTAGCCATTGAATGGCTCCTTTCTCCTAAGCGGCCGTGTCGGCCGCGAGGGCGACGCCGACGACCAATTCCGTGTCGGCGTCAACCAGGTCGAGACCGATTTCTCCGGCCGTTGTTCCAGGGGTGCTGAGTTGCGCCAGCGTGACCGGCCCGATGGCCGTGTCCGTCATGGCGTAGTAATTGCCGCCCAGTGCGGCGACATAATCCTCGGGACACACGCCCGCACACCAAAACCACCCGTACCTCGCCGTGGTCATCGCCGAGAGCGCAACGACGGCGGGGCTTACAGCGGCCCCGATGTACGTTGCGACTTCGTTGGTGAACTCGAAGGGTACAGGGGTAGTGGCGAACGTCGTGCAGAAGTGGCGCGGGGCCAGGATGTTCGTCGCATCCTGCGCCGCCAGCTTCCCGTAAACGAAGGTGGAATACCCGGCTGCCCCAGCGGTTACGTTGTAGACCTGAATCTTGGTCCCAATGGGGTAGGCCGCCGTCGCCACGTTATGGCAAGCCGTTGCGGTGAACCCGCCCACGGGCGTAGTCAGCAACGGATTAGGGTATCCGGGCAACCTGTCCAGCAGATAGAACAGTTCGCTGTCAAGTGTGCCGTCAGCCATATCTCATCTCCTTCCCTATGCGGCGTCCAGCGCGAGCGAGATGCCGACCACGAGCGACGTGTCTGCGGCCACGGCCGTCAGCCCGATCTCGCCCGCGGTAGTTCCTGGGGTGGCCAGCGTTCCGCCCGTGACCGGGCCAATCGCCACGTCGCCCTCGGTGTAGTAGTTGCCGCCCAAGGCGGCCACGTAGTCCTCCGGGCATACCCCCTCGCACCAGAACCACCCGTAATAGGCCGTGGTCATGGTGGAGAGAGCGACCACCAGACAGTTGATGCCGTCCCCGATGTCCGCGCCCGCGTCATTGGTGAGCTTCCACCAGACCGGAGTAGCGGCGAGAGTAGTCAGAAACATCCGGGCCTTGATGACGTTGGTCGCGTCCTGGGTCTCGGCCTGGGCGTACACAAACGTCGAGTAACCGGCCACGCCGGCGGTCTCGTTGTAGACCTGGATCTTCGTCCCGACGGGATAGGCCGGGGCCACTACGTTGTGACAGGCCTCGGCCGTGAACCCGCCCACCGGAGTCGTCAACGTCGGGTTGGGCACGCCCGGCGTGGTGTCGAGCAAGTAGAACAGTTCGCTATCGAGAGTCGAGTCAGGCATCAGCGAACCCTCCTCTCCTTAGCTCATGTTCGAGCGCCAAATGCTGGCGTTCGGCTTGCGCGTGACCAAGTTTCCGGCGTTCAGGATGCGGCCCAACTTGAAGTCTTTGCCGTTGA
Organism: Phycisphaerae bacterium; assembly: GCA_035530455.1. Classification (GTDB taxonomy): domain Bacteria; phylum Planctomycetota; class Phycisphaerae; order FEN-1346; family FEN-1346; genus JAPLMM01. Next base: position 4,985 of record DATKUU010000010.1, read on the forward strand.
CCTG
>DATKUU010000011.1:0-3237 GCA_035530455.1 Phycisphaerae bacterium
CGCGGCGCCGAGCGTGGCTGTCGCAAAAACAATCATCGCCCGGAAGATAAGGAACCCGAGGACAAATCCCGCAACGAGGCCGACGGCGCCCGCCACGGCGATAGCGATGGGGTCATCGAGCCAGAGGACGCTCACCGCGCCCGCCAAGGCCCCCGCCACGCCCGCCAGGCTGCTCACGCTAACCTTTAAGAGCGGCCAGGCCATCGCGGCCAGGACGACCGCCCCCGCGATGGAACCCACGAGCGACGACGCGCCGAACCGGACCGCCAGCGCCCCACCCACGACGACTCCCGCCATCGCCGCGTACACGACCACCATCCCCTTGAACAACTTCAGACCATAGAGCAGGCTGACGAGCCCCAGGACGACGGCGACGGCCAGTTGCCAGACCGCCGCGCCGACGAGGCATTCCGGGAACGCCTGGACGGGCCCGGCGATTGCCTGGGCGGCACGCGCCCAGTCCGACGGCGGAAGAGCCTGTGCGATCAGCATCGGTCATTCCTCCCGCCGCGCCCGCGCCAGGCGCTGCTCGAGTAATACTTCGCCGCCGGCCAGCGGCCCGGTCACCGCCCGCTGGGCCGCCAGACCGACCCCCACCAGGCACACCCACGCCGCCGAGAGCGTCAGAGGGAACGTGTCGGCCAGGGGCTCGGCGCCAGGCGCCGCCCGCAGCGCTTCGATGCCGTGAACCGCCGCGACGACCACGAGGGCTGCTCCCTGGGCGCTCGTCGCGAGGCGCTCGCTGAACGAGAATCGCAGGACGGCCACGGTCGCGCCGACCACCAGCCCCGCCAGCCCCGCCGCCAGCACCGGGTCGCAAGTCAAATCCGGCGCCCGCAGCGGCATCCACGCGCTTCCGCCCGAAACCTGGAACAGCAGATACCGGGCGAACCCGTCAGGCCCGACGGCCAAGGCCGCCAGGTGGGCCAGGATAATGCCCAGGACGAGGGCAGCCAGGACGGCGTGGCCGACGCGACGAAATAGGGCCGCCAACCCGCCGACCACAATACCCGCCGCGACAATAACGAGCGGCTGCCACAGGGGCACCCATTCGCTCGCTTGAAGGCCGGCGGCGCATCCCAGGACGGTCATGCTCAGCACATCGAAGAGTCTCGGCCAGCGGCTGCCGAGAACCAGGTAGGCCACGCCCACCAGCGCCACGAGGATGCTTCCCCAGAGCGGAACGACCAGAGTGAGTTCGTCCATCGCAGCCGTCGCCATCCGGATCCCTCTCTCTCCGTCAGTATACCGCCGGGCGGCCGCCGTGTCCAAAGCCCGTAGTCCAGTGGCGCCTTGCGGGCCGCCGCGGCGACCGCCTATAATGCGCCGGCCTGGCAATCGAGGAACTCTCAATCGATGGCTCCCATCCGCATCCTTTCCGAGACGCTGGTCAACCAGATCGCCGCCGGCGAGGTCGTCGAGCGCCCGGCCAGCGTCGTCAAGGAACTGCTCGAGAACGCCGTGGACGCCCAGGCCGCCCGCGTCACCCTCGAACTGGAAGAGGCCGGGAAGAAACTCATCCGCACGAGCGACGACGGTGTCGGCATCCCCGCCGACGAGGTCGCGCTCGCCCTCGCCGGCCACGCCACCAGCAAGATCGCTTCCGCCGACGACCTGGAGGGCATCACGACGCTGGGCTTCCGCGGCGAGGCGCTCGCGTCCATCGCCTCGGTGGCCGACGTCCGCCTGATGAGCCGCACACGCGACGCCCTCGAAGCGACCGAAGTCGAGGCGAGCGGCGGCAAGCTCGGCCCGCCCCATCCCGCCGGCGGGCCATGCGGCACGACCGTCGAGGTCCGAAACCTCTTCCGCTACGTCCCGGCCCGCCGAAAGTTCCTCAAGACCGACGCCACCGAAATGGGCCACATCTCCGAACAGGTCGCACGCATCGCCCTGGCCTATCCGCGCGTCCACCTGTCGGTCACGCACAACGGGCGGAGCGTGTACGAGTTGCCGCCGACCGATTCGGTGCGGGAGCGCATCGCGGCCTTTTTCGGATCGGACGTGGCGGAGGGGCTCCTCCAGATTGCGTCCGAGGAACCTGGCGGCCGACTCTGGGGGCTTATCGGTCCGCCGGGCCTTGCGCGCGCGACCGCCGCCACGCAATATCTCTTCATCAACGGCCGATACGTCCGCGACCGCAGCCTGCTGCACGCCCTGCGCGAGGCGTACCGCGGCATGTTGGAAGGCGGACGCCAGCCGGTCGCGTTTCTCTTCCTCACGGTCCCCCCGGATCGCGTGGACGCCAACGTCCATCCGACGAAGATCGAGGTCCGCCTCCGCGATGCGCACCTTCTTTACGGCCAGGTGCTGGCCGCGGTGCGCGAGCGGCTGCTCGGGCCCGGCATGACGCCGAGCCTCGTCCCGCCTTCGCTCCAGTCGCCGGCAGAATCGCCGAGCGACGACCGCGCCGACCGCGTCCGTGCGGCCGTGGCGGATTTCCTGCGAAGTCCGCCCGCCGGCGCCCAGCCCCGCCTCGCATTTCGGCCGCACGCCGCCGGTGATATCCCCCGCGACGCCGCTTGCCCCGGCATAGCCCCGGCGCGCCGGGACGAAGCCGGGCCCCCTTCCCACGCCATTCAACTTCACAACACCTATTTGGTGGCCGAGACGGCCGACGGCATCCTCATCGTGGACCAGCACGCCCTGCACGAGCGGGTGCTGTTCGAGCAGATCATGAACCGCCTCGAGGCCGGCCCGCTGGAGGGCCAGCGGCGACTGGCGCCCGTGACGGTGGACCTGACGGACACCGAGATGGCGTCGGCGGAGGCCCACCGTGCGAACCTTGCGCACCTGGGCATCGAGGTCGAGCCGCTCGGCCCGCGCACGGTCGGCATCCACTCGTTTCCGACGCTGCTGGAGCGTGCGGACCCTGAGGCGACGCTCCGCGACTTCCTGGCCTGGGCGGTCGCGTGCGAGGCGCCGCCCGGACCGCGCCAGGTGCTGGAGAAACTGGCCCACGTCGCCGCGTGCCGTGGGGCCGTCAAAGCGGGCGACCCGCTACGGCCGGAGGAGATCGAGGCGCTTCTCGCGCACCGGGCATCGGCCGACCTGGCCGCGACGTGCCCTCACGGCCGCCCGACGGCCCTGGTCCTCAGCAAGACCGACCTCGAAAAACAGTTCGGCCGCGACTACGCCGCCGGGCGGAGGGACGGTTTCCCCGACACGCCCCTTCCCTTCTAGCGCCGCGTGCCTTTCAAGGGGTGTCATCCCGACCGAGTCCCGACGGGACGAGTG
>DATKUU010000012.1:0-4322 GCA_035530455.1 Phycisphaerae bacterium
GAGGATTACTCCGGCAGGCGCGCCCAGGTGACTGAGGCGGGGGCCTCCTATACGCGGGTGTTCAAGGTCGTGGTGGGCGCGGCAACGGACGGGCCCTATGTGGCGATCTATGCCGCCAGCATCCCCGATTACGGCGACGCCCACCCGCACGATACGAGCGCGAAGGTGACGACGATCACCGCCGAGCCGGTCGACAACGACGACTGGCAGGTCCACCGGGTCACCGTCACCTACAACGACAAGCCCTCCGGGTGGGCGGCGAGCCCCCTGGACGAAGACCCGAAGATACAGTGGTCCGGCGTCGAGCGGACGGCGGTGCAGGCCCGCGACAGAAACGACAACGCGATTCTCAATTCCGCCGGCGACCTCTTCGACCCGCCGCTTGAGGGGACGCTCCACGAGCCGGAAGTGACGATCGTGAAGAATCAAGCGCATTGGAACCCGTTCCTGGCGGCGCAGTATCGAGGGGCGATCAACAGTGACACCGTGAAGATCGCCGGTTTTGCGGCGGCCCCCGGCCAGGCGCTGATGACGGTCATGGACGGGACGACAGCCAACCGGAACGGCGTGGACTACATCGAGGCCACCTACAGGATCAGGTTCTGGCCGACGTACAGAACGTTCCTCCTGGACCACGGGCTCCATTATCTCGTGACGATCGGGGCGACGACCTACAAACGGCGGATCATGGTGAACGGCGAGGAGGTTCAGGAGCCCCAGCGACTGGACGGGTCGGGAGGTGTTCTGGCGCTGGACGGCGACAGCGTCTTTCTGGAGTTCGACACGAAACGCGAAAAGGTCTTTGGCGACCTCAATCTGCCGACTGATTTTGAATAAGGACTCAAGTTTCATGCCCGGCGTACTCTTTGATAAGGATTCCGCAAAACGGATTGCGCACGTTGTGCGCACGGTCGAGCGCACGCCGACAGGCCTGTTGAGGATTCGGCGCAACCGGCAGGCCACCCCGGCGAGCACCGTCGGCATCTACAATATGGACGCACAGACAATCCCGGCATACGGCCTCGTCTGGCTCGGCGCCTGGCGCGCGAACAACGGCGACATGCAGGGGAAACGGTGCGAATACGGGGGCGTGACCGAGGTCGCGATCGCCGCCGGCCCCATCCCCGTCGGCGCGGTCGGCACCGGCTGGCGGCTCGGCGTCCACCCGGTCATTGTGACCGGTTACGCCGCGATCTCGACGAAGGTCCGCCTCGGTGTCACGCCCGCCTCCTGGTACGCGCGGGTGAACCCGATAGGGCCGATGATGGTCGTCGGCCACGTCCCGGCCATTGACCAGCCGGCGGGACTGCCCGCCGGCACAGGCCTCATAATGGTGCGGTTCGACCGGTTCCGCCCCGAATGTCTCTGATGTAGGGAGAGGGATAATGCCGCTAGTCTGGGTCGACGAAAACGGAGATGACCAGTACGTCGGGGTCATGAAGCTCGGGGGCGGCCTGACCATGACCGACCTGGGCGACGGCGTCTGGGAGCTTGCCTCTACCGGCGGTTCGGCTTCCGGCTCGGGTTCCGGGTCGGCTTCGGGTGGTTCGGGGTCGGCTTCGGGTGGGTCCGGATCGGCTTCGGGCAGCAGTTCAAGCGGCCCCACGGGCTCGGGCAGCAGTTCAAGCGGCCCCACGGGCTCCGCTTCGGGCTCCGCTACCGGCTCGGGCAGCGGGCCTCCCGAACCAGGCTTTTACTGCATATGGCAGGATGTCTGGATCGGGAAACTGAATTGTCCCGGCGACCCCACCACCTCGATGGCCCATGGCTGCGTTTATTACTACGATCGCCCGGCGGAGGAAGAATGCGAGAATTCTCTGCCGGACTCATCGAAAATTCGCTACGCCGGACCGTATGAGGACGCGATGGACTGTGATATGGGATGCTTCTAATAGGAGGATGCGATGATGCCGGTTGATTGCACTTACGCGCGGAGGACGCGCAGGCATCCGACGATCGGTTGCACCATGAACGCCTGTACGCTCGCAGAGGCGGCAGGCGGCCATCGAGGGGTTTACGTGCCGCACTCGCACTGCGCGACGTGCGCCGGCACCGACGACGGCGCAAGCCACGTCAGCAGGGTGATTGACGCGGCGCTCGCGCGCCGGATCGCGTTCGACTGGAACCGCGAGGTCGCGTGCGAGACGTGCGGCGGCCCGACGTTGACCCTTGATAAAGCTATCGAGGCGCTGAAGGCCCGTGACGCGCAGAAGGCGCAGGACGCCCTGGTGCGTGCGGTGGAGTCGGGCGGGATGCCCCAGGCGCAGGCCGAGGCGCTTGCCGAAGCTCATTTCGGTGGCGCTCCCGTCGAGGCGCCCGCATGACGGCATTAAGCGAACGCATCCGCGAGGCCGCCGCCCATCCGAAACCCCGGCGGGACCTCCGTAATTGCGGCACCTGCAAGGAACGGATGCTGGCCAAGATGCGAATTGATGTCGTGGCGCAGCGGGCAGCCGGATTTGAGGGTCGGATCGTCGTCGTCATGCCGGTGCGGAATGAGGGCGTCAAGGCGGTCGAAACCGTCCGCCAGCTTCGCGCCATGAAGGCCCCCGGAACGCATCTTCATTTTGCCGTCGTGGATGACGGCTCGACGGACCGCTGTTGCGAGATTTTCAAGCCGGCGCGCGATTGCACCGTCTGGCGCAACGTGGAACCGATGGGCCAGGGCGTCGCGCGCAATCTGGGCGTGCTCGCGCAGGAGGCCGATGCGTATCTTTCTATCGATGCTCATATAGAGATCGGCCCACATGATGCCGAAAAGCTGGCCGTGCTCGCCGAAGAGTCCGGCGGCGTCGTCGGATGTCTTTCCGGGAGCCTGGCCAACAGAAAGAACTTCCGCGGGTGCGGCCACCGATGGGAGCGCAAACCGAATCCGGTGGGTCGCGCGATCATGGGCAGCGTCTGGAATTATCACCGCGTTGACACGCGCGCGCTCATCCCGGTCCACCGTCATGCCGGCGCCTGCTATGCGTTCACGCGAAAGACCTATGACCGCTTCGGCGGGTTCGGCGAGACGCGGGGCCTGTACGGGTTCTTCGAGCGGGACCTGGCGGTGCGCTGCCGGTTCACGGGCGTCCCGCAACTGGTGTACCCCGATGCCCTGGCCTGGCACTGGTATCGCAAAAACCGGCCCTACCGCATGACGGGACTCGGCTACTGGCAAGGGTACGTTGAGAGTCTCCGGACCACCTTTCGGCCGGATGTATGGAAGCGGGTGTTTGAGCCCGCGGCGCGGCGGACAAACGACAGCCGTCTTCACGACCCGGTCCTCGATTGGATGCTTCGCGACCCACGGCTCCTGATTCTCCAGGCTGATTTTGAGCGGAAGAAGGTCGTTTCGGATGAGGAGGTCCTGGGGTGGCTCGGCCTGACCTGACCTATATCGACCAATACTATGGGTACGCCGCTGACCTGATGGGGCAGGCGCCGTGCGTCATTGAGGTCGGCACATCGAGCCTTCATGCGACAGCGGCTCTCCGCAAAACCTGGCCCCTGGGGCGCTATGCGCTCTTCGAGGCGGACCCGGGCGCCTACGCGCACCTGGCTGCGCTCGACCTGCCGGACGGAGTGACGGCCCATCATGCAGCTCTGGCCGACGCAGACGGGCAGGCTCGGTTTCATCGGTCGAAGCGCGCGAGCGCCAACAGCCTGTTCAAGGGCGTCGCAACCGACGAAACGGTGACGGTCGAGGGCGTGCGGCTGTCGACGATGATGGGAGTAGCCGGGTTCGAGATGCTCGACCTCTTGCTCCTGAACTGCGAGGGGGGCGAGGTCTACGCCCTGGCCGAGCTCGTGAAACGGCCGGAACTGACGGAGCGCGTGAAGCAGGTCTGCGTCAGCTTCCACTGCGACCACGTGCATCATTACCCGCCGGTCCTCCGGGATGTCCTGCTCGATGCGCTCCGCTGGGCCTACGAGGTCACGCCGCTGCGGTCGCGGGAATACGACTACTGGCTGCTGACGTGGCAGGAGGGTCCCTGATGCAGACCTATGACCTCTGCCTTATCAATCCGCCGAAGCCCTACCTGGTGAACCCGCACGCGCAGGCGCCGCTGGGCCTCCTCTATCTGGCCGCGACGGCCGAGACGAACGGGGTATGGGTCCGAATTGCCAATCTGGCTGGGGCTGGTATGGAGGCTTGCGCCTGGCCCATCCCGCGCGCGAACATCTACGGCATCACGGGCACCTATCTGGACGTCGAGGCCGTGAACGCGGTGGCCCGCGCGATCAAGGCGCGATACGGCAGCGATCGCCATGTGATGGTCGGCGGACCGATCGCACTGTCGGCGAACGAGCTGGACCGCGACGCGATTGACCTGGTC
>DATKUU010000013.1:0-2668 GCA_035530455.1 Phycisphaerae bacterium
TCCGGCCATCGAGTGTCTGCCAGACGGCCCCTACGTTTACGAATCGGGTGACTGGCCGGACTCCGGGGGCATGGTCGAAGGTGGCGATGCAAGCAGCCATGACGAGAAGGAGAAGGATCCCGAGGGGCCTTGCCCGACATGCCCTGACGAACCGCAGATGTTCATAGCTCCGGGGGTGACCTGCGAAGATCCACCTGGGGGGCAGTGCCCGGCCATGTGGGAAACTTGGTACCGCGACCCGGAGTATGTCACCTGCCATTGGGACGACCGCAACTTCGGGACCTGGCGCTCGAACGAGGACGGCCTGCACCAGGACGAGGAGACCGGGGTTTGGACGTTCTACCTGGAATGCTTCGTTTGCGGCTTCGGCGCGATGTATGAGGGCATTATACCGAACGCGCCCTGCCCAGTGGGCATGTTTCAGAAGGTGAGCGGCTCCGCCGAGATGCCCGCGTCCGTCATGATTGCTTGAGGAAGAACGATGACCACAAGACCGCGAAGGCGCCCCAAGGCCGTTGAATGCCGGTGGCTCATCCGCCTGAGCTGTTGCAAGGTTCGATGTCGGCATCCGAAGGGGGCCGGCCTGACCCTCGTCTCGGCCCACTGCCGCCCGGGCCGCTGCCGCTACTACACCGCCCCCGTCACTGCAGGAGCCTCTCATGCCTGACTACAGCACAACGACAGCCAACATCCCCGAGGCGTCCCCCCGGACGCTCGTCCCCAGCAAGACCAAGGACGACGCGACGGACCGCGACGCGGCCAACCCGACAGAAGTGGCCGGCGCCCACGCCGAGGCGGCCGTCAATGAGATCGTCGCCCTCTACCGGGAGGCGTTCCCCGACGCGCTCGGCCGCGTCTACGACGCCGGCGGGCTCAACGTGACCGTCGGCGCCGGCCGGCTCGTCAAGGCCGACGGCTCCGTCGTGTCCTGGGCCAAGGACGCCGAGCTGGCCCTCACCGACGACGACACCAACTACATCGAGGTCAGCGCCGCCGGGGTAGTCAGCGCCAACGTGGCGGGCTTCAGCGGCGGCAGCGTGCCCCTGGCCGAGGTCCTGACGGCCGGCGGCGACATCAGCTCCGTCACCGACAAGCGGGCGGCCTTCTACGTACCCGTCAAGTGCAACTTCGCCGCTACCGCCGCGCCCACAGCCGACGAGGATAGTGGCGACGGCTACGCCGTGGGCTCGCTCTGGCACGATACGACGGCCGACAAGTCCTACGTCTGCCTGGACGCCACGGCTACGGCCGCCGTCTGGCACCGCACCGACAAGCCCGACTCGGAAATCGACCACGGCGGGCTCGCCGGCCTCGGCGACGACGACCACACGCAATATATGAAGGAATCCGTCTACGATTCGGGTGTGGACGGCAAGGTGAACCCAGCCGCCGGCGGCACGGGGCTGGACACAAGCGGGGCGACCGGATTCCCGCACGTCGCCGCCGGTACTTGGAGCGCGATCAAGAGCAACCTGGCCGCAGCCGTCGCCCCCACAGCCGACGAGGATAGCGGCGACGGCTACTCGGTCGGCTCGCTCTGGCTCGACACGACGGCCGACAAGTCCTACATCTGCCTCGACGCCACGGAGTCCGCCGCCGTCTGGCACCAGTTGGACAACACCGACGCGGACACGGTGGACACGCAGCACGCCGCCTCCCTGCGCCACAAGCTGGACCTCAGCGTCGCCGCCGAGGGCGGCGACGAGATCGTCGTCACCCTGCAGCTCCAGGACCTCAACGGCAACAACCTCACGGACGCCAGCCTCGCCCACGTGTGGCTGTCCGACTCGGCCACCGGGGCTGAATGCTCAACCGCGCCGAACGCCGATGCCGTCTGGTCAACCGGCACACAGCTCGAGGAGATCACCGCCGACAAGCGATGGACCGTCCTCACCGACGCGGGAGTCGCCGCACTGACCATCGGCGACAGCGGCACGCCCACGTTCTACCTCCGCGCCGAGCTGGACGGCAAGGTCTACACGAGCGCCGCCATCACGTTCGCCTGAGAGGCCCAGCCATGAAGTTCGGCAGGCGGTTCGGCAACTACTACGGCCACGACGAGGCCGCCCACGTCTATGCGGCCATCGACCCGGACGCCCCGGCCGTCCGCGTCCTGTCCTGGTCCGCCGGCCCATCCGGCTGCGTCCACGTCGTCATGCTCGACGCCGAGGCGCGCGGGCGCGGCACCGCCGCCGAGCTGGCCGGGATCCCGCCCGACGTGCGCGAGAACATCGAAGTGTGGGAATGCTCCCCGCAGAACGCCGACGAGTCCCTGACCCTGTTCGCCACCAGCGCCCTGCAGCACGTCGCGCTCGGCTGGGCCGAGGCCGCCGGCGCCCCCGCGCGCTACGAACTCTACCGCAGCCTCGTCAGCGGCACCTACGCCGACCCGCCCATCTTCGAGTGCCCGGCCGGCCAGGCCGCTTACGTCTACCGGGACGGCCCGCTCGGCGACGATACCTACTACTACCGCCTGATCGGCTACGACGCCGCCGGCAACGCCGTTACCGCCGCCGAGCAGGACGTGACGGTCAACCGCGCCCCCGCGCCGCCCACGGGCGTCACCATCAGCCACAACGACGGCACCGGCCTGACCACCGTCTCATGGACCGCCCCCGCCGACGCCGACCTCGACCACTTCGCCATCCGCTACGGGGACCCCGTCGAG
>DATKUU010000014.1:0-6332 GCA_035530455.1 Phycisphaerae bacterium
GAGATCGTATAGCGAGCCACGGCCCGGCCTCCGATAAGAGGCGTCTTGCAACGATCTCATCGGCTTGTCGGGCCGGCTCGCTTTCATCTTCCTTGCTTCCCCAATCCGCCCGCGGTATCCTCAAAACCTGCGAAAGACCAGGACTACAATCACCGTCAGTTTCACCGTTTCCTGCCAGGTGACGCTGAACTAGCCCAGAAAGGGGACGGATATGACTTTACCGTTCATGATAACGCTAGCCATCGCTGCTGCCGCAGCACCGTCGAATGCCACAGACGGCGGCGCGGCAATCCTTGACAGAGAACTCACGGAGGTCTTCGTCCCCGGGGGCGACATCTACGATCGGGGCGACATCCTCGATGCCGTGCCTGAATTCGTGGCCCAACTCAACCTCCCGGCAATCTATGTTGATCTCGGGTTCCTGCCGCCCCGCGACATATTGGTCGAACGTCCGGGCCTCCCGCCCCTCTTGGACGGCACGAGGCTGCGTCCAGAGCGTACCATCCAGCCGCTTGAGCAGGCGCGCGGCACGGTGCGGCAGGCGCTGGATGCTTTCTGCCGCCTGAACCCATCCTTTTCCTGGCGCATGGACTCAGGCGTAGTGTCGCTGGTCCACCGTGGAAGTGACAGCACTTTACTCCAGACGCTCCTTGGGGCGAGGCTGGCACAGTTCACAACCAGCAACGAGCCGCTGGCCAAGGCGATCATCACCTTGACACTCGCCGCCAAAGATGCCGCCTCGCTGCACGATGATCCGCAGCGATGGAGGATGTACCATCAGCGCGGCGTCCCTGTCTTGCCGCCGCGATGCGCGCTTGACCGGCCGGTCACGGTGGACCTGACGGCCGTCACCGTGCGTGAAGTTCTCCATGAGTTCCTTCGGCTTCAACCCGGCGGCGTATTGCTTGTCTACGATGAGGCGGATAATCAGGAGCCTGAAAACGAGGCTCGCCGCAGGGCCGAGGTTATCTTTACCAGCATTTCGCCCGAACGGCGACGGATTGCCCTGGACTCGCTTGTGCGTTGCCTCGATCCGACCTACGAGCCGCTTCACGGTTATGCCACGAAGGCAGTGCGCGGGAATGACGCTCAGCGTGAACTGAGCCGCCGATACCACTTTCATCCCGACGAGGTTGGCCGCGCCCTGATGCAGCCTGACGGCATGCCCCGTATCATCGAGCGGGCGGGCCTCCTCGAGTTATCCGATCGCACCATGTGGCTGTACCTGCTGAACAACCCTGAACTGTCCAGGCAGACTATCGAACTTGTGCTTGCCCTGAAGGACCGCGACCGCCGCTATGAAGGCGTGAAAGACTTCTCATGTTCGTTCACGGAGAAAACTAAAGACTTGTTTCTTCCCTTGTGGAAGAGCCTGACGAACGATGCCGACCCCCGCGTGGCTGCACGGGCCAGGCAGATGCTGGAGTGGTGGACAAAGGAGTAGTGTGAGCGCGGCGGCCATTCTTGGCCGCCGGGGAAATCTGGTGAGCGCGGCGGCCATTCTTGGCCGCCGGGGAAATCTGGGGACGCTTCCCCTATTTCGTTTGGAAAAAGGGGGAAAAAGGAGTTCGGGGGACACAATACTTAATTCCTTTCTCTCTTCTTTGCTTTCGGGCCGGGTTTTTCTTGCGCGGCCGACGGCCGAGGCGATGCTCGGACCGAAGAACATGAGTCCCCCGGATTCGCCTGTCGGCTCATGCTCGGCCCCCACTCCCGACTCGGGATACCGACAGCGTACCTCGGTGGGCACGGCCAAACAAGAATAATCCATATCCAGCCAAAGGCAGTCCAAGGTTTACCCGCCTGTGGCGGGTCCAAGGCTTGCCCGCCGTAGCCTCGGCGAAGGCGGGTCCAAGGTCAACGGCACGCGGCCCACACTTGTCCACCGTAGCCTCGGCGGCGGCGTTGGCGTAGTAGGTGTAGGAGTGCACGACGCCGCGCTGGCCGGTCGAGGTGGCCTTTGGCCGCTACCCCCGTAACAAGGCATTACTGCCGAGGGCGGTTTGGGCTTGTCAGGGAGGCGCGAAGGGGATAGGATACCGGGGTGCGGCCGATGCGAACGGCCGCCTGGAGGAGCATCACTCGTGCGCGTTCTTCTGGTGCAGCCACCGCCGCCACCCGACTACATCGGTTTTCGCCGGACGGCGATGCCGGAGCCTCTCGCCCTGGAAACCATCGGCGCCATCGCATGTCCGAACCACGACGTTCGGCTGCTGGACATGCGGCTGGAGGACGCGCTTGTGGAGGCGCTGGAGGATTTTCAGCCGGACCTCGTGGGCGTCACCTGTCTGACGACCGAAGTGTATAACGCCCAGGACCTGCTCAAGCAGGCGAAGGCGGCGCTGCCCGAGGTGTTCACCGTGGCGGGTGGTCTCCACGCGAGCCTCGTCACCCAGGATTTCCAGAAGCCGTACGTGGACGCCATCGTCATCGGCGAGGGGGAGGAGACGTTTGCCGCGCTCCTTGCGGCGCTGGACACGGCGGGACCCGGGAATCGCGACAAGGCGCTGGGGGGAATCGAGGGCTTGGCGTGGCGGCACGGGGAAAACGAATGGGTGACGAATCCGCCGCGGCGGCTTGTGGGGTCGCTGGACGACCTGCCGATGCCCGCCCGCCATCTGGCCGAACGCTACGCCGGCCGGTACTTTTTCCTGTTCGACCAGCCTCACGCCTCCATCGCCACGAGCCGGGGATGTCCCTTCCACTGCAACTTCTGCTCGGTCTGGAAGTTTTACCACCGGACGTGCCGGTACTGCTCGGCGGAGCGCGTCGTCGCGGAGATGGAGGCGGTCGCGCCGATGGCCGTCAGTTTCGTGGACGACAACTTCCTGGCGAACGTGAAGCGGGCCTGGAAGATCATCGAACTCATCAAGTCGCGCGGCGTGAAGAAAACGATCGGGATGCAGGCGCGGACGGACACGATCTCGAAGCACCCGGACCTGATTGAGGCATTCTGCGAGGTGGGCTTGGACACGATCCTCATCGGATTCGAGGCAGCGACGCAGGAGCGCCTCGACGCCGTCGCCAAGGGCGCCACCGTCGAACAGAACGAGCGGGCGATGGACATCCTCAACCGTCTCGGCGTCCACATGTGGGGCGCGTTCATCGTGGGCCCCGACTTCACGCACGAGGATTTCCAGGAACTCAAGAAGTACCGCGAGACCAAAGGCATCATCTACCCGCAGTTCACGATCCTGACGCCGCTGCCCGGCACGGACCTGTACGAGGAGAGGCACGACGACCTGGTGACGCACGATTACCGGCTCTTCGACGCCCTCCACGCCGTCCTCCCCACGCGCCTGCCGCGAGAGGAGTTCTACAAAGAGTTCGCCTCCCTCTACCGCCCCGACAACCCCGAGCTGCTCTACGACTGGATTTCCAGCGGGCGCATCACCATCGAGCACGCCCGCAAAGCCCGCAAAATTCTGATGGAACTCGGCGACCACCGCAACTTCCTGAAGGGCGAGCACGACGTCGGCCTGACGCTGGCCTCGTCGTAGCAGGGCCGCATTACAACGGCGGTTGAAACGCAGAGAACGCAGAGACCGCGGAGAACGACAAGAATCGGGAAACGACACAAATAATTATGTTTTGAAAAACAGAATACTTTTTCTCTGCGTTCTCATCGCTCTCTGCGTTGAAACAGCCGTCTCGAACTAAGGTCACGGCCCGGATGCAACGCGACGTGGAAATGACCTTCGGCGAGCACCTCGAGGAACTCCGGCGGCGGATCCTCCTGGCCCTGGTGGGGATCGTCGTGGGGGCCGGCATCTGCGGCCTGAACTATAAGGCGCTTCTGCGGGCCCTGCTTGTTCCCTACGCCCAGGCCTACCAGGCGATCGAGGAGAGCCGGCCGCCTCAGACCTCTGCTGAGGATGCCGAAGGAGAAATCCCGGCGCGCGGAGACGGGGCACGGGTGGACAAGCCACCCGTGCCACCCAGCCTGCCCCCGCCGCGCGTCATCCTCGGCAGCCCGATGACCGGCTACGTCACCATCATCCTCCTGTCGGTCATTTGCGGGACGATCCTCGCCAGCCCATGGGTTATCTACCAGGCGTGGGCGTTTGTGGCCGTTGCGCTCTATCCGCACGAGCGGCGGCAGATGTACGTTTTCGGCCCGGCGAGTTTCCTCCTCTTCCTGGGCGGGGCGGCCGGGTTCTACTTCTTCATGCTCCGCGTGGCCCTCCAGGCCCTTCTCCTCCCGACCGCCGACCTGGCGATTGAAGGCATCCCCCTGGTGGACTCCAGCCTCTTCCTGAACGATTACTTCCGTTTCGTCGCATGGATGACGCTGATCTTCGGCCTGGTGTTCCAGACGCCGCTGGTCGTCCTGTTTCTGGCGCGGACGGGCATCGTCCCCCTGCGGACCCTCGTCCGCCAGCAGCGCATCGTCATCCTCCTGATGTGCATTCTGGCGGCGGTCTTCACGCCCCCCGACCCCGTCACGATGATCGTCATGGTGGTGCCCCTCATCCTGCTCTACGAGATCGGGCTCCTGGCGGCCTGGATTCTGGGCTGGAAGGACCGCGTTCGGCAGCCGGAGGAACCGGCCTGATGCGCCGTCGCACGCGGCGGCATTTTTCGCTTTGCGGCCGGTGCTTGCGGCGCGGTATCCTGCCCCGTGCCGACTCGCAGAATAGGCAGGGGACATTGGCTCCGGAACGTCACGCACCACCGCAAAGGAGGAGCATCGTATGGCCCAAAAGTTCTTCAACGAGATCGAGGCGGTCAAGATCGCCCAGAACATGGAGAAGCACGGCCTGGAGTTTTACCAGAAGGCCGCCGCCAAGGCCAAGGACGCGGCGACGCGCGACGTCTTCCTGGGGCTCGCCGAGGAGGAGAAGAAACACCTCGCGCGGTTCGAGGAACTCGAGGAGACTTTGCAGGCCGACCGCCGAGGCAAAAAGGGCTACGCGGACGACGCGGACCTTGCGGCCTACATTGACCGGCTGGTCGAGACGCAGGTCTTCGCAGAAGAGGGCGCCGTCGCACGTCTCGCGAGCGAAGTCAAGAGCGACTACGAGGCCCTGGCCGTCGCTATTCGCGCCGAACGCGACGCCATCCTCTTCTACCAGGAGATGATGAGTTTCATCGAGTCCAGCCGGGCCCGCGCCGCCTTCTCGGCCATCCTGGATGAGGAGCGCGGGCACCTGCGCACCCTCGGCGAGCAGAGCGAACACTGCGCAGAGTTCCAGGCCTAAGGCCGACCGCCCCAGGCCGGCTGCCGCAGACCCGCATGCGCAAGAAAGCACGCGGCGCCCCGGAGGGACGCCGCGCAAGAAAACCTCGGCCGACCTGCTTTACTCCAAGCCCCACTTCTTGCAGTTCTCGAGCGACACGCGCGCCGCCTCGAGCGGCTCCAGCGGAGCACAATCGTCCTGCTCGATGCACGCCCACTGAGCGCCGCCCGCTTCGCACGCCTTCAGGATCGCCGGCCAATCCAGAATGCCTGTGCCTACCGGGACCATCGGCTTCTTGGGGCCCGGACCCATGTCCTTGAAGTGCACGATCTGGATATGCTTCGCGTGGCGCTTCAGGTACGCCACCGGATCCGCCCCGCCGTGCTGCACCCAATAGGTGTCAATCTCGGTCTGCACGACGTCGCGGTCCACGTTCTCAAAGAGGATGTCGTACCCGTACTTGCCGTCGAACTTCCCAAACTCGAACGAGTGGTTGTGGTACGCGAGGCCCAGCCCCTCGGCCTTCAGGCGCCGGCCGATGTCCGTGAAAATCTCCGCCAGGCGGCGCCAATCGTCGGCCGAGCGCCGCCGCTCCTCCCCCACGTGGGGAATGATGGCGTAGCCCGCCCGCAGGGTCTTCGTGATCTCAACGACTTCTTCAAATTCATCCTCCATCATTTCCAGCCCCAGGTGCGTCCCCGCCGACCCCATCTGGAGGTCGTCCATCACCTTGCGGATTTCCTTCGGCGTTGCGTTGCCGAATCCGCTCACCTGGATCGCACGGTAGCCGATCTTCGCCAACTGCTTCACCGTCCCGGCGTAATCCTGCTCCGTCAGGTCCCTGAGGGTGTACATCTGCATCGCCACCTTCGGCTTAGGCACGGCCCTCTCCCTTCCCGTTGAGCCCCCGGCCCGGAGGCAGGCGGATAATAGTAAAGGACGCACAGGGGGGTGCAAGCAAAAACGTCCAGCCCGCCGCAGGGGGTTTCCATTGCACCTTGCCCCCGCCGGCGATACGCTGGTCTTGACGGCAGCGCGAGCCCAAGAGCGCCCGCCGCTCAGCCCCCGAACCGCAAGGAGGCGTCCCATGGCCAAGATCCTGGTCACCTACTACTCCCGCTCCGGCGCGACGGCCAAGATGGCCGAACTCGT
>DATKUU010000015.1:0-2205 GCA_035530455.1 Phycisphaerae bacterium
GGCGGCCGCGAAGAGTGTATTCGGCTCGGACATCGTGTACGCGGACTTGCCGATCGGGAAACCGGCGCCACCCGATCGCAACGCAGAACGCGGAACCGCAGACGCAACGGAGAACCCGCCTGCGTCACGGCGTCTGTCCTGAGTCCCGGCGTGCCGGGACGAAGCCGGGTTGCCGTCCACCTTCCATTCTGCATTCTGCATTCTGCACTCTGCATTTTGCACTTTCTTCCCCCGGCCCTTCGTCCGCCTCGCCCTACGGCCCCGCGCCAGACCACCCCTGGCGCAAGCCCTGGGTGCACCACAAAAAAGTGGCACTTCTTCGCCTGGGGGGTGCCACGGTTTGCTTGTCAAACCGTGCGCTGCACACCCGCCACACCGATTGACAAGCAATCGGTGGCACCCGCGGAGGTTGCCACTTTTTTGTGCTGCACCCCCGCCTCCACGCAATGGGCATTTCTGTTGACACGCCTTTTCGGGCGGCGCTATACTTGCCGCCGGTGTTCTACGGGTGAGCGCCCGGCGTGTCGGCCGGTGCGGCTGGGAATTTGTTTCCGGCGCCAGGACGCCTCGGACGGCTGGCCGGACCCCTTCGGGGAGCCACGTGAAGATCCTCAACCTCAGCCTCGCCGCTGCCGTCGCCTGGGTCGCCGCGGCGACCGCCCCGGCCAACGCCGCCGAACCCGTCCCCCCGGCCAAGCCCACCATTCAGATCTCAGGCCGCGTCATCCACACCTGGTATGAAAAGGAAGGCCTGCGGGCCATTCTGGTGATCGACGGGTTCACGGTGATGACGCACCAGGAGCAGTTGACGGCGCGTGACGGGGTCGTGTGGTTCGACGAGGCCGCCGCCCAAAAGACCGGGCGTGCGGAACTCGGCGTCTATGCCGAGACCCGCGTCGAACTCCGCCGCACCGGCGGCGAGGTCGAGAAGTACGACTCGGCCTACGTCGCGATGGCCGACGGCGCCGAAATCAGCCTCGTCGCCGAGGACAAGGCGTTGCGCGGCAAAGCGGATTCGACACCCCTGTATCTGCGGGCCAAGAAACGCCGGCGCGAGTTCCTCGAGGCCGGCGTCCGCGAAATCCCTGCCGCCGTCATCAAGCCCCCCGCGGCGCCTGTGGCCCCGCCCGTACCGGGCATCCGCGAGGCGGCCGTCCCGCAGGAAATCACCATCGTCCCCCAGGACGACATCCGCCAGGTCAACTTCACCAGTTTTGTCGAGGACGACGTCCGCATCAGCATCTGGACGGGCGGCGTGTACGTGATGCGCGGGGACATGGAGATGGCGGCGGATAACCTCGTCATCTGGACCCCCGAGGAAGCGGTCCGCCGCGCCGGCGGCGCGGAGACAGGCGGCGCCCTGCGTGCCCCGGCCAAGCGCCTCGCCGCCGAGGCCTACTTCGAGGGCCACGTCTCCATCCACCGCGGACGACAGACCATCCGCGCCAGCCAGATCTACTACGACTTCCAGTACGACCAGGCCCTCATCATCAGCGCCAAGATCAAAACCTTCTCCACCACACGCAACATCCCCGTCTACTACTACGCGAAGGAGGTTCGGCAACTGGCGCGCGGCATCTTCACCAGCCAGAGCGCCTGGATGACCACCTGCGAGTTCGCCCATCCCCACTACGAAATGGGCGCCACCCAGATGACCCTGGTGGACCTGACGCCCGAGGCCGAGGAACCCGCTCCCGCCGAGGAGGAGACGCCCCTCAATCGCCGCGTCCGCTTCGTCGGCCAGAACGTGCAGACCCGCGTCCGCCACGTGCCCGTCGTCTGGTGGCCGAGGCTCGCCGGCGACCTCGAGGAAGGCGACACCGCCCTTCGAACCTTACGCATCGAGAACAGTACGAACCGCGGCACGGGCGTCGTCAGCCAGTGGCACCTCTTTAAACTCCTCGGAATGGAACGCAAACCCCCCGGATACAACTTCTACCTCGACGCCGACTACTGGAGCGAGCGGGGGCCCGGCTTCGGCGTCGAAGGCAAATACAACCGCGAAAACTACTACGGACAGTTCCTCTCCTACTACCTGCGGGACCTCGGAAAGGACAGCATCGGACAAACCGACGTCACGCCCGAACAACAAGACCGCGGCCGCGTCCTCTGGCGGCACCGGCAGTATCTGCCCCAAAACTGGGAATTCACCGGCGAACTCTCCTGGATCACCGACCCCGCCTTCCTCAACGAGTTCTACGAGTA
>DATKUU010000016.1:0-4960 GCA_035530455.1 Phycisphaerae bacterium
ATGAGCATCGACTGGATGAACCCGTCCGATGATGTGGTCGAGGCCAAGCGCATCGGCTACGAGGAAGGGCTTGCCGAGGCGGAGGAACAGATTGCGTCCCTCAACACTGGCCTTGCGGATCACGAAAGGATGCTGGATATCGTCGAGTCCGCCCTTGCCGCCGAGGTCGTGGCGCACGCGGACGCGCAGGCCGAACTCGCGCGCCTCCGGGCCATCGTTGGGCGCCTTCCGCTGACGGCGGACGGGGTGCCGATTATGCCGGAGATGGTTCTGTGCTGTCCGCACGGGCACGACTGCGTTGAGTGGGATTACGAGGATGACACGGCGTGCTGTCTCGAATGCGACTTGCAGGGCGACCCTGGCGTTTCGTGCGTTGGCCCGGCGGAGTACAAGTTGTCCGCTTGTTTCTCGACCCCCGCAGCCGCAGCCGCAGCGAAGGAGACCCGCGATGGCAACGGTACGACTGACCAAGCATGAGCAGGTCCAGAATCTGATTGCCGACCTGTTCGCGGCGGCGAAACAGAGCGCGAGGAAGGGCACGCTCGGAACCGTGCTGCTTTACGACGACGACGGCGAAGTGGTGGAAATCGAGGTCAAGATCGAGGTGGGGGAGCAGACATGACCCTTGGCACCCATTTCGGTTCCGCGCTCCGAAACTCTTGTAGATTCGCGTGGTTTCGTCGGCGTGGGGCAAACCAGAGGGGTGCGGGAGACGCGAAATGGCACGCGAAATGACGGCAGAACACAAGGCAGCGATGTTGGCAGGCCGGAAAGCGGCCAAGAAGGGCGGCGGGAAGCGCGTTTCGACCCCCTTGGCGGCTATCCGGGCACACTGCTTATCGTGTTGCGAGACCCGCAACGCGGTCAAGTTCTGTACCTGCGATGGCGTGAACTCGACGCGGTGCCACCTCTGGCCGTTCCGGTTCGGGAAGCGTCCCGCGACGATCCTGAAAGGCCCTGACGCTTGTTTGCTGGACCCGGAGCAGATGCCCGACGCGGGCGTGGCTCAAGAGGACTGCAAGGAGGCGAGCGATGCCGAAGGTTAGCCGAGAAGGGTGGGTGTCCAAGTCTGGCGCGATAGAGTGGAGGCGCAGCGGGATTTTCCCGTACCTATGCTCCGAGGCACACCGGCGCCGCTGCGTGGAGGCGAACCGTAACGACAAGGTAGTAACCTGCATCGGTTGCCACCGCGTGCGAGTGACGGTCGAGGACTTCAAGGAGGACGAGTGATGAAACTGATTATGAATGGCTTTGGGGATTACACGGTTGATGGCTTGGTCCGCCTCTTGGACCCAAGGCCGTGCGAGAAACACCCAACGTGTTTCTGTTTTGCTGGCGCGTGCGACGACTGCCGCCCAATCACCATCACCATCAACACGGGTCGAAAACTCAAACGAAAGGCCAAGCCACGACCGACTCCGACCGGAGCATGACCTTTGCGGCTCTCGCTGGCGGCCTGGGCCTAGCGGCCATCGCGGTCCTGACTGTCGCGACGGTGTGTTCGGGCGCCGAAATCCCCGACGTGCTCCGGGCCATCCATCAGGTCGAGGCGAGCGGCAGACTGCACCCGCCGGACGGTGACGACGGGAAGGCCATCGGGCCAATGCAGATTTGGCGTGACTACTGGACCGACTCGCGCGTGCCAGGCAAGTACCAGCAGTGCCGCGACCTGGCGTATGCCGAGCGTGTGGTGCGGGCGTACTGGAAACGGTACTGCCCGAAGGCGCTGGCGTCGGGCGATGCTCGACGGCTGGCTGTGATTCACCACCTGGGGCCGCACCCGGAGCGCGCCCCGAAGGAAGCGGAGCGATATTGGAACAAAGTCAAGGCTGCGATGAAAGGGGAGAAGTGATGAAATCCGGCGAAGGCTGGTCGTTCCCGTGCCAGAGGCGTTTGTGGCAGTTCTTGTCGCCGCGAGACCGCGCGCTGCTACAGGGCTGGTTCCAGTACGGCCTCTCGTGGCGAACCCTTTCCGCCCTGAGCGGGATATCGAGGCGGGTCTTGCGACGGCGAGTCCAGCGGCTGCTCAAGGTTCTCCGCAACCCCAAGATCGCCAGCGCGTGTCGTCGGGCGAAGGGCCAAGACCTCTATCTTCTCAAACTTCACTACGGCATGGGCCTGTCGGTCCGCCGAATCGCACGCTACTCGGGGCTGTCGGGGTATCGCGGCGGCCGGACTCCTCGCGCGATAGCACGGCGGATTAGCCAGATTATGAACCCCGCGATAAAAGGGGAGTCCGATGGCTGAGCCAACGCCGAAGTGGTGCCCAGGGTGCGGGGCAGACGCGGAACACGCGACGCCCGGGCGCGATGGCCAGGTCGTTCAAATGGAACCACGAACCCCTAACCAAGGAGAACCCATGACTGAGGAAATGCCGTGCCAAGTGATTGCCCCGAAGAACCTGCCCGACCGGCGCGAACCCGACCCGCCCGAAGTCCGAGCCTGCGTCGAGTTCGTCTTTGGCCTGGTGCTGAACCACCAAGCGCCGCCGGAATGGCTGCAGCGCGCCCACGGCCTCGCGTTCGACGCCGTGACCGAGACGCTGCGGCAATTCCTCTACCGCGCGCTCAACAAGCACAAGAAGGTGCTGGATGGCGAATCGGCGATTCGCCAGGCGGTCCACAAAGCGGTTGAGGACTACCTGGAACCGCTGGGCGACCTGGAAGACATCTTCACTGAGACTCACGACGCGATGGCCAGCATCGATACCGAATACTGGCCTGATTTGAGGGCCACGCACATCTGAGTTCTAAGGAGACTGACCGTGTCCGTAAAGCGTAGCCGGAAGACCTACAAAGCGCTGTGGTGCCTACGGGCAGCGGACTGGGTTCCTGAGAACGGGCCTACGTGTTCGTGCAAGCCGTGTTCGGATGGCCTGCATGTGTGGAGACAGGTTGGAAAGAAGGAGTTTGTGATTCTGCAAGATAGCGGGGTTGCTGCTATCCGGTCGAGCGACCGGGTGATAACCAAACGAAAGCGGGATAGCCAGACTGCGGGGTGGATTGATGTCATACGCAGGATGGGGCAGGAAGGAGAGCCGCAGAAATGACCACATTCAACCCGAACACTGACTTGACAGTCGAGCAGATGTTGCAGACCTGCTATTGGGCCGGGCGCAGGCTGGGGCGGCTCGCCGTCCAGCAAGCCCTAGACGGCTGGTGCCCCGAAAGGCCGCGAGTCGATGCGCGTGTGGCGGCGTTTGAGAGCCTGCCCGCCAAACGCCAAGAGTCCCTGTTGCGGATAAACGCGACCATCGATGACGTGCGCGACCACCTGAAAGGCGAGCCGCCCGCCGTGGCCCGCTCGCGCGAGGACGCGGAGGATGACGGGCGGGGTGACACGCCATGAAGACCGTGGACGCGAAACAGGGGTCCGACGAGTGGCTGCAGGCCCGCGCCGGAATACCGACCGCTTCGGAATGGTCGAACATTATCACGCCGGCCGGCAAGGTGCGGCGTGGCGAGATGGTGGAAACATATCTCGCAAAAAAGTTGGCCGAACGCTGGTACGGCGGGCCGTTGCCATCGACTTACGGGGGCGGGGCGCTGGAACAGGGGTCGCTCTTGGAATCGCGGGCCATCGGGCACTACGCCCTGCGCGAGAACATCGACATCTTGCCGGGCAAGTTCATCACGACCGACGACGGGCGTGTCGGGTGTTCCCCGGACGGGATGCTGGCGGACGGGACGGGTATCGAGTGCAAGTGCCCGGCGATTCACACGCAGGTCAAGCGGCTGCTCGACGGCGAGTTGCCGGGCGAGTATGTCGCCCAAGTCCAGGGGTGCATGTTTGTGACGGGGGCGAAGTCGTGGACGTTCCTGTCGTTCTGCACGGTGCTTCCGAACCTGGTGCTGACGGTGCTGAGGGATGATGCCTACCAGGAATCGCTCCAGGACGCTCTAAAATCGTTTCTAGCGCGTCTGGACGCGGGATACGACCGACTGCTCGAAATCAACGGCGGGCCGCCTGTGCGCGAGCCTGCGAGGTCTGCGGACGATTCCGAAGAGCCGTGGCCGTTCGACTTCATTTGAGCCCAAAGGAGATGTCATGGCAAAGGCCAAACAGGAAATGCTGGATGTCGAGAGCCGGGAGTTGGTGCTGGCGGAGCGGGGCGACTTGGTGCCCTCGGCGCAGGAGAATCCCGCCTGGGACATACTGCGCGCCATGAACGAGAAGGGCCTCACGGCGGAGAGCGCGGCGGCGTTCGACAAGATGTGCGACACGGCCCTCAAGATGGACGCCGTGCAAGCCAAGAAAGCGTACACGGCGGCGCGGGCAGCGCTCCAAGCCGACCTGCCGCACGTCATCGCCACCAAGATGATCCCCGGAAACGATGGCACCACCCGCAGCGTGTATGCCCCCTTCGAAGATGTCATGCGAACCATCAAGCCGCATCTGGTGAAGCACGGCTTCTCGGTATCCTTCAACGGCCGCGTAGAACCCGACGGCAAGAGGTTGACGGCCATCTGCACCGTGGCCCACGTCGGCGGACACAGCGAGAGCAACGAGTTCTCTGTGCGGGTCTCTGCCCCGCCCAAGTGTTCCGACGCCCAGGCGGACGGGTCCACGATGTCCTACGCCCAACGGTACGTCCTTCTGGCGGCCCTCGCAATCGCCGTGGACAAGGACACCGACGCCCGGCTCGACGGTGCCGCCATCACGCCCGCGCAGGCCATCGAACTCGAACTGTACGTCAAGAACATCGGGGCGAACCCCGAGAAGGTTCTGGCCGCTGTCGGTGTCACGTCGTTCGCCGAAATCCCGGCGGGTGAAGTCCCCCGCCTCAAGGACTCGCTGACCAAGTGGGTGTTGGCCAAGGAGAAGAAGGACGGCAAGGCGAAGCCGGTGGCGGGCTCGTCCGAGCCGCTGCCTATCGACCCGATGTTTCCGCCAGAGGAATCCGGTGCATGATGCCTTGTCCCCCTCGGCAGACTGCACCTAGGCCGTGGCCGGGCGGCTG
>DATKUU010000017.1:0-2308 GCA_035530455.1 Phycisphaerae bacterium
GGCCTGTCCGCCGTAGCCTCGGCGAAGGCGGGAGACCCATCGCGCAAAACTTCAACGGCGGAGGCGTGAAGAGCGCGCGGAGTATGCCGCGGCAGGTGGACATGACCCGGCGCTTCCGCACCGGGCTCGAACGGCACAATACACGACGGGCAAGCCCGCCGGCCGCACGGTTTCTTGACACCGCCGGTCGGCGGCTGTAGAATAGCGTTCGATGAATCCGACGCCGGTCAATCCGCGACCGATGCTGGGCCTCGATTTTCGCGAGAGGCTGTGCCGCCGGTGCGCGGTCTATCGGTCGGCCCTTCCTGCCGTTGCCTAGAGCCGCCGCCCTTCGCCGCCATTCGCACCCGACCCGTTCCGTTCCCGGACGGTTCCCTTGGCATGAGGACCCTATGACCCGACAGGATATCCGAAACGTCGCCATCGTCGCGCACGTGGACCACGGCAAGACGACGCTCGTGGACCAGTTGCTGCGGCAGAGCGGCCAGTTCCACCACGGCGAGTTGACGGGCGACTGCATCCTCGACTCCAACCCCCTGGAGCGGGAGCGCGGCATCACCATCTTCGCGAAGAACTGCGCCATCGACTACCTTGCCGCCGACGGACGCCGATACCACATCAACATCGTCGATACCCCCGGCCACGCCGACTTCAGCGGCGAGGTCGAACGCGTCCTCAAGATGGCCGACGGCGTGCTCCTGCTGGTGGACGCCTTCGACGGCGTCATGCCCCAGACGCGCTACGTCCTGGCGAAGGCGCTGGCCAACGGCCTGAAGCCCATCGTCGTCATCAACAAGATGGACCGGCCGGACGCGCGGCCGGTGGACGTGCTGCACGAAGTCTTCGACCTCCTCGTGGACCTCGGGGCCCACGACCACGCCCTCGATTTTCCGACCGTCTACGCCTCGGCCCGCGAGGGCTGGGCCACCCTCGATCTCCACCACCTGCCGACCGCCGGAACCGGCGACATCCACGCCCTCTTCCGCGCCATCATCGAGCACGTCCCCGTGCCGGACCTCGACGGGACGGCCCCCTTGCAGGCCCTCATCACGACGCTCGATTACAGCGACTACGTCGGCCGGATCGGCATCGGCCGCGTCTTCGCCGGCGCCATCCGCGCGGGCCAGGAGGCCGTCGTCCTCGACCGCCACGGCCGGCAGCGCAAGGCCCGCGTCGGCCAACTGTTCCGCTTCGACGGGCTCGGCCGGACCGAAGTCGACCGCGTGGACGTCGGCGACCTCTGCGCCGTCGTCGGCCTCGAACAGGTCGACATCGGAGATACCATCGCCGACCCCGAGCACCCCGTCGCCCTGCCGACCGTCCCCGTCGACGAACCGACCATGCACATGACCTTCCGCATCAACGAGGGCCCGTTTGCCGGCCGAGAGGGCAATCCCATCACGACGCGCCAACTGCGCGACCGGCTCCATCGGGAAATCCAGTCGAACGTCGCCCTCGCCGTCGAGGAAACCGCCGACGGGTTCGTCGTCTCCGGCCGCGGAATCCTGCATCTCGGCATCCTCCTGGAGAACATGCGCCGCGAGGGGAGCGAACTGACCGTCGGAAAACCCAAGGTGATCTTCCACGAGGAAGGCGGCCGGCGGCTCGAACCGATCGAACGGCTGGCCACCGACGTGCCGCACGCCCGCATCGGGGCGGTCGTCCAACTGCTCGGCGACCGCCGCGCGGAGATGACGAAGATGGAAGCGCGCGGCAGCCGGACGCACATCGAGTTCACCGTTCCGGCCCGGGGCCTGATCGGCCTGCGGAACCGCCTCCTCAACGCCACCCAGGGCCAAGCCATCATGCACCACCGATTCCTCGAGTACGCCCCTTACCGCGGCGACATCCCCGGCCGAACGACCGGCGTCCTGATCGCCAGCGAGACCGGCCAGGTCACCGCCTACGCCCTCAACCAACTCGCCGACCGCGGACTCATGTTCGTCGCACCCGGCGAACCGGTCTACGGAGGACAGGTCGTCGGCGAACACGGCAAAGGCAACGACATCACCGTCAACGTCGTCCGCCAGAAGAAAATGTCCAACATACGGGCCTCGACCAAGGAGGCCACCGTGACGCTCAAGGCGCCGCGGCGGCTGACCCTGGAGGCGGCGCTCGAGTACATCGCGGACGACGAACTGGTGGAACTGACGCCGCAGTCGGTCCGCCTGCGGAAACGACGGCTGAAGGAATCGGACCGGAAGCGCCTCAGCCGACGCGCCGCCGCCGAATGACCGCCGCCGGACGCCCTCCATCACCACCGTCCCGCTCCTTTGGCCGAGGCACGGCATGGACACCACGCCGGCAT
>DATKUU010000018.1:0-2478 GCA_035530455.1 Phycisphaerae bacterium
GGTTCGAGAAGACCTTGCACACGTATCCGGAGACCGCGGGATAGCGATTTGGGCGGTTCAGCATGATACGCTGGGCAGTATGGGGGCAGATGGGGACTACGCGCCGTTGCAGGTCAACGCCTCTGGCGCCGTGTACGTTCAGATAGACGCGGCAGGGCTGACGGCGCTGCAACTCATCGACGACATCGTGTACGTCGATGACGCCGATTGGACGGATTCGAGCAGCAAGCACGCCTTGGTCGGGGGCCTGTACCAGGAAACCCCGCAGACCGTTACGACTGGCGATGTTGCGCCGTTCCAGATTGACTCACACGGCAACATCGTCGAGGCGAACTCGGGGGCCATCAAGACGGCCGTGCAGCTCATCGACGATACGGTGGCGACCGTGGACGCGGCGATTACTGCCAAGGGCCTTGCCCTTGCGGGCACGGACGGGACGAACGCGCGTATTGTCAAGACCGACTCTAGCGGCGAGTTGCAAGTCGATGTGTTGAGCATCACGGCCGGCGACAACAACATCGGCAACGTGGACATCGTAACGCAGCCGTCTGATACGTTTGCGGCTGATGGCCAAGCCTACGGCAAGGGCGTTCTTATTCAGGGGGATGACGGCACGGATCGCACGGCGGTTCTCGTGGGCACGGATGGCCATCTCCAGGTGGATGTGCTGTCTGCTGCCTCAACCGCCGTGACAAACGCGGGCACGTTCGTCACGCAGGAAAACGGCGCGCTATTGACCGCGATGCAGGGTGCCGAAGACGAACTGGACGGGACCACGACGGGCGGGCCGCTGGCGAAACTCGCTGGGGCTGGCCTGACGTTCTCCCAGGTGGTCATCGACCAAGATGCGGCGGGGAGATTGGACCTCGGCGGCAACGTAGAGAGCAAGTACCCGCGCCTGCACGCCTTGGTTGTCGGGCTTACTATCGCCGGGACCATCACTATTCATCACGATTCTGACGGGGCGGGTGGTGGAACTCCCGTCCAGATGACCGGCGAGATGCCCGTGGGGGCGAACGGGGGCGTGGTGATTCCCTTCTGTCCGCACCTGGATGGGGCGCTTACGGGCAGCGCGACCAACCGACATCTGACGTTGACCTCGACGGGCGGGGCGGCAAACGGGTATGCGATTATCTCCACCTCGACCTCGGCGTAACCAATGGCAAAGAGCAAGCCCGACATACTGAAGGACGACCCGCCGGACCTCGACGGAGGGCGGCATCGTCAGCAGCTCGTCGCCTACGACATTCTGCCTGGTGACTTAGTGCAGATGATTATGTTCATTGCCGGCGTGAAGGTGGGGAAGATGTCCTGGGTGGCGCGAGCGAAGCCGGGATGCAAGGCGCAGGCGCGCATCAACATGCACGTTACCGACGGCGCGGCCGCGAACGCCGTGCCGGAGCCGGAGGACGAGAGCGCGACGGCTCTGGCGGAGGAGGCGTAGCGTGGCGTCCTATACCAGTACCGGAACCGGCGATTGGAACGTTGCGGCAACCTGGGGCGAGGAAACCAACACGCCGGGCGAGGCGGACAACGCCACGATTGCCAATGGGCACACCGTCACAGGCAACGTGTCGCATAACATCGCCTCCTCCTGTCACGTTACGGTGGATGCGGGGGGCACGCTGAACATCAACAACGGCGTGGCGTTTTCGATTGCGACCGGGGGCAATCTTCTCGTTAGCGGCGCGTGCAACCTTAGCGGCGAGTTGTCGGGTGGAACAGGAGCGGGGTTGACCATCTACAACGGCGGGGTGCTGACGGCTCTCGCGGGGGCCACGTGGTCTATGATTGCGGGCTCGTCGGTGGACGTACAGACCGGCGGCACCCTCGACCTCAACCTTGACCCGGTGACGCTGGCGGGCTCTTGGTATGGCGGCGGGGACATCACGTGCGAGTCGCGGCTCACGATAGACTCCGGCGCCGACTTCTCGGACATGATTGCCAACGGGGGCGACCTGATTCTGGACTTCGGCGTGGTGGCGGCCGCGACCCTGAATAGCAACGACGTGGCGTTGCCGGACGTGGAGGTGAACAACAACGGAATCACGACTTGTGCGTTGGTGACGAATGGCCTGACGCCAAAGACTTTTACGTTCACAGCGGGCGCGTTTGACGACGGGGGGCAGGATGTGGTTGTCGGAGGCCATCTCCTGATTAACGGGGGCGTCCTGACGAGCACGGGCAACTGGGGCCAGAACGCAAGCGGCAATGTGGTGAACGACACCGATGGACACTTCTATCTGCTCGAATTGGCGGTGTCCGGGGCCGTCTCAACACTGACGGGCGAGGTCCACGCGGACCGCCTCCAATATGGGACCGGCACGGTGGTCCTGGGCGACTTTGACCTCGTGGTGTACTACTCGGCCTCGACCGCGAATGCCTGGACGGACGGGACGGGCAGCTTCACGGCGGCGGGCACGGGCATCGTCAAGTTCTCCTGTGGCCAAGTCGCCGCGACGCAGGGCACGGCGGTGA
>DATKUU010000019.1:0-3916 GCA_035530455.1 Phycisphaerae bacterium
GCCCTTCACATCTCTTCCGAACCTGCTATAGGTTCCGGCCCTCCATCGGGGCACATCATTGACGCGGGGTGGAGCAGCCCGGTAGCTCGTCAGGCTCATAACCTGAAGGTCGTAGGTTCAAATCCTACCCCCGCAACCATCTTGATTTGCAGTGCTTTCCCCTTCGGGGAGAAGGCATTTTGTTTGCCGGCCCCTGTCCCTGTCGGAAACTAAATCCGGACATATTGGTGGTGCAATCCGCCCAAGATTGGCAGGGGCAGAATGCGACCGACGGTCTGGATGGCGCGCGACTCCGGCGCATCCTTGTTCAGCGACAGGTGCGTGCGAGCTTGATTGTAGTATTTTGCGTAAGATCGAAGCACATGGCGAAGATGCAGCTCGCCGAATACGACAACGTGGTCGAGGCAGTCCCGTCGGATCGAGCCAATCAGCCTTTCAGAATGTCCGTTCTGCCATGGCGATCGTGGGGCGGTCGGCCGATCCCGAATGCCCATTGCCCGAAGACGCCGGATGAAGACGTTGCCATAAACGCGGTCCCGATCGCGAACGATGTATCGCGGGGCCGGCTCCCAGCCGCATGCCTCGGTGAGCTGACCAGCGATCCATTCGGCACTCGGATGCGCGGTT
The DNA here is from genome assembly GCA_035530455.1 of Phycisphaerae bacterium. GTDB lineage: Bacteria > Planctomycetota > Phycisphaerae > FEN-1346 > FEN-1346 > JAPLMM01. The sequence goes on from DATKUU010000019.1 coordinate 628, forward strand.
ACACCCAGCCATAGGATCTTACGGCGGCGATGCGCCAGGATCAGCAATCCATACAACAGTCGGAACGAGATCGTGGGGACGACGAACAGATCCATAGATGCGATGCCGTCGGCGTGATTGCGGAGGAACGTCTTCCACCCCTGAGACGGCGGTCGTCTCCTCCTCGCCATGTACTTTGCGATTGTTGTTTGCCCGACATCGATGCCAAGCTTGAGGAGTTCGCCATGGATCCGAGGCGCGCCCCAGAGCGGGTTGGCGATGCTGATCTCTCGAATGAGCTGGCGAATCTCCAGTGGGGTTTTCGGCCGACCGCTGTGGGGTCTGGATTTCCAGCGCCAATAGGCTCGAAAGCCCGCGCGGTGCCAACGGATCACGGTCTCCGGCTTGATGATCGTCAGAGCGTTCAGCACCCCAGGAGCTAGACGATACAGCCCGGCAAACACCAAGCGGTCGATGCCCCTGAAAGTCGGCCTTTTAGGCGATTTGCGTCGCAGCACGTTGAGTTGGTGACGAAGTGCCAGGATCTCCGCTTCCCGAGACGCCCGCGACCGGAACAGTCCCACAAGGGCGCACCAGATCAGTCTGCAAAGATCCGCCATCGAGCAAAAGCATTGCCCGATTCGCTCTCACTCGCCAGCCCGATTGGGTTTACGGTGGGCCACTCGATTCGAGCGTCCTGGCCACTCGCATGAGGTTTCCGACAGGGACAAGGCTCAAGCCAATTTACTCTGACAATGCCATTCAAAGTCTTCCTCCAACTCAACGGTTGCGGACCGGGAAGTTGGCCTTAGTTGCTGCGTGTCACTTCGACGAGGTTGTCTGAAAACGAAGGCGCGTGACCCATATCGGAAAACTCAGCCGAACTAATAGAATTCACCGTGCCCTCGTTCAGCTGGCGCCAATAGCCAAGCGTCGCCACGACGATCCCCGGGTTCACGTCGTCGGTAATGCGGGCGACGCCCTTGAACGCGCCGCGGCCGTTCGAGACTTGAACGCGGTCGCCTTCGACGATCCCGCGTTTGTTCGCATCGGCCTCACTGATCAGCACGAACTGTTCGCCCTGGCCCTTAATCTTTTGCGCCATATTGGCGTAGCAAGAGTTGAGGAAGCCGTGGCTCTTCGGCGAGACGATGTTCAACGGATATTTCTTAGCGAGTTCGGGATTCGTCGCGGGCGATTCGCGCGTCGGCATGTAATCGGGGAGGGGGTCCAGTGGTTCGCCGGGCTGGAACCCGTCATACATTTGCCGGAAGGGGCCGGCGACGAAGTTGGTGGCACCCTCGATTTGAAAATGGCACTTGCCGGACTCAGTCGGGAAGTTGCCTTCCTTGTGCGGCACCCGATTGTCCTTCGTGCCGACGTTGAGGCGGGCGTAGCCGTGATTGCGTAAATATTCGAGATCGATGCCGTCGCAAGCCGGTGAATCCCAGTCCACATAGTTCTCAAGACACTCGCTATCGGACCATTTGAAGTTCTCTTCCTCATAGCCCATGCGCGCGGCGAGACGCTGGAAGATCTCGTTGTTCGGGATGGCCTCGCCCGGAGAGTCGGCGCATTTCGCGTTGTACGTCAGATATAAATGCCCCCAGGAGAGGATCATGTCTTCCATCTCCGCGCCCATGGACGCAGGCAGCACGATGTCGGCATAGGACGCTGTGTCCGAAATGAAGTGCTCAGCTGAAACCATGAACAGATCATCACGCATTAGGCCTTGAACGATTTTGTCGGTCTCGGGCGCTTGCGTGACCGGATTTGAGTTCCAGCACATCATGGACTTGATCGGCGGATCGAGCGGCATCTCGCCGACAAGGGCCCGGCCGATCTGCAGATTGTTGATGACGCGGGTGCCCTCGGGGATGAGATCGGGGCGGCAAATCACATCAAACTTGTAAGGGTGCTCCCAAACGGGAAACTGCGTCACGCCACCGCCGACATGGCGCCATGCACCGGTGAGCGCAGGGATACTGGTGACGGCGCGGATTGTCTGGCCGCCGCCATAGTGACGCTCAAGCGCAACGCCCATGCGGATTGCCGCGGGCTGCTCGGTGGCGAGTTCGCGCGCGAATTTGCGGATATCGTCCGCCGGGATGCCGGTGATCCCCTCGGCCCATTCCGGGGTTCTGGTCGCGGCGCGCTCTTTCAGCGCCTCGAAGCCGACCGTGTAGTTCGCCACATAGTCCTCATCGACCAGGCCCTGCGCGATGATGGAATTGATAACGGCCATGGCCAGGGCGGCATCGGTGCCCGGCTTCGGGCAGATATGCCAATCGGCCTCTTTGGCGGTTCTCGATGCGTAGGCATCGATGACCACGACTTTGGCGCCGGCCCTTTGCGCCTCCTTGACGATGGCCCAGTGGTGCAGATTGGTGCTGACGCTGTTGCACGCCCAAATGACGATGTACTTCGAATGAATGTAGCTTTCCGGATCGACGCCGGCGGTCGGCCCTACCGTGAGAAGCCAAGCCGTACAGGAACCTTCGCCGCAGAACGTGCGCTCGCAAACGGTGGCTCCCATGCGATTGAAAAATGCATCGCCTCCATTCAGGCCGTGAACCAATCCCTGATGGCCCAGGTAGCTATAGGGAATGATCGCCTGGGCGCCGTACTCCTCGATGATCGCCTTCCAGCGGCTCGTGATTTCATCCAGCGCCTCATCCCAGGTGATGCGCTCGAACTGTTTCGACCCTTTCGGGCCGGTCCGGCGCATCGGATACAACAGGCGGTCGGGATGGTAATGGCGCTTCTCGTAGTCTTTGAGTTTCACGCATAGGCCCCCGCGCGTCATGGGGTGCTCCGGATTCCCTTTGACACCCTTCAGAACGCCGTCTTCGACCTCAAACAGCATCGCGCAGGTGTCGGGGCAATCGTGCGGGCAGCCGCCGAAGAAGATTTCGCGCTTGGGTTCCTGGTTCATTCAAATTCTCCCTTGATCGCCGCCCTCGTTGGCCCAGAGGCGACTGAAACTCTTGAGGGCATTGTCCAGAGTAAACTGGCTTGAGCCTCCTGGCGAGGATCCTTAGCCTCCGGCGATGCGCAATCCCTACCGTTATTTCAACAGCTCGCCCGAGGTGATCCGCCTCGTGGTGATGATGTATATCCGCTATCCGCTGTCGCTGCGACAGGTCGAGGATCTGCTGTCCGAACGTGACATCGACATCTGCCACGAGACGGTACGGTTCTGGTGGAACCGGTTCGGTCCGATGTTTGCGGCCGCGATCAGGAAGCGTCGGATTCATCTTCATTCGCACTCGAACTGGCGCTGGCACCTGGACGAAGTGTTCGTCAGGAT
>DATKUU010000020.1:0-12909 GCA_035530455.1 Phycisphaerae bacterium
AAACTCCCCCACACGCTCGCCCGGAAACTCCACCTGGTACACCAGGTACGGCCTCCCCGAAAGGTCGAGCGAGACCTGGGCGAGGGCCTCGTCCATCGGCACGGCGGCGCAGCCGAAGCGCGCAATCCCCTCCTTCGACCCAAGCGCCTCGGCCAGGGCCTGGCCCAGACAAATGCCGATGTCTTCGACCGTGTGGTGCGGGTCCACCTCGGTGTCGCCCGCCGCCTTGACCGCAAGGTCGAAGCCGGCGTGGCGCGCCAGGAGCGCGAGCATGTGATTGAGGAAGCCGACGGGCGACTCGATCTCCGCCCCGCCCCGGCCGTCGAGGTCGAGGTCCAGGGCGATCCGGGTTTCCTTCGTCTCGCGCCGGACGCGGGCGGAACGTTTCTTGGCGGCGGGGCTCACGCGCGATTCTCCTTCCTGCATGCCTCCAGGGCCGCAAGCAACCGGTCGTTCTCCTCCGGCGTGCCGACGGTGATGCGGAGTTTGTCAGCGAGTCGCGGCCCCTTCCAGTATCGGATAAGGATGCCGCGCGCCTTCAGGTCTTCGTAGCAGCCCTCGGCGTCGCCGCCCGGAACGCGAGCCAGGAGGAAGTTCGCCTCGGAGGGCGTGACGCTAAAGCCCATCGCGGCAAGGCGAGACGCAAGGCGCTCGCGTTCGGCGCGGACCTTTTCGACGTTGGCGCGCATTGCGGCCTCATCTTCGAGGGCGACGGCGGCGAGTTCAATCGAGACCGCGTCGCAGTTGTACGAATCCTTGACCTTCGCGAGGCCCGCGATGAGCGGCTCCGGACCGACCGCGAAACCGAACCGCAGGCCCGCCAGGCTGTAGGACTTCGAGAGGGAGCGCAGCACGAGGACATTCGGCTTCGCCTTGAGGACCGGGATGCCGCTGCCCGGGCCGAAGTCCGCGTACGCCTCGTCCACCACGACGACGCCCTTGAAGCGGTCGGCGAGGCGGGCGATGTCGGGCGGCTCGGTCCAGACGCCGGTCGGCGCGTTCGGGTTGCAGAGGAAAAGGAGGCGGGCCTTCGCTTCCGCGAGCGCGTCGGCCGGGAGTGAAAAACCGTCCGGACTCGCAACCTCGATCGTGCGAGCCCCTTGAACCGCCGCCAACACGGGATAGAGCGAGTACGTCGGCACGGGATAGGCGATGGCGTCCCCTTCCCCGACGAAAGCGGTGACGGCCATGCGCAGGAGTTCGTCGCTGCCGTTGGCGCAGAGGACCTGTCGGCGGCGGACATCGAATCGGCGTGCGACGAGGTCGCGCACCCGGTCGGCCATCGGGTCGGGGTACTTGCGCAGGCGCTCGGGGTCGAGCGTGCGCAGGGCCGCCAGGATGCGCGGGCTCGGCGGATAGGGGTTCTCGTTGGTGTTGAGTTTGGTGACGGCGGCGTCGCCCTGCGGCTGTTCGCCGGGGGTGTAGGCGGTCATCGCTTCGATATTCTTGCGAAAATAACTCATCTGAAGACTCGCGCTCCCCGTTGGGTCGCGGCTAACCGTTGCGTTTGAGTCGTTTGCGGACGCTTTCCGCGTGGGCGGAGAGGCCCTCGACCTCGGCCATTCGGCAGACGTCGTCCGAATCGGCGGCAAGGGCGGCGCGGTCGTACTCGACGACGCTCATCGGGCGGAGGAAGTCGTTGGCCGTCAGCCCGCTCGCCCATCTCGCCGTGCCGCCGGTCGGCAGGGTGTGGCTCGGCCCGGCGACGTAATCGCCGACGGCCACGGGCGTGTATCGGCCGATGAAGACGGCGCCCGCGGCTCGCACGCCGCGCAAGGCCGCCTCGGCGTCGTCCATCTGGATTTCCAGGTGTTCCGGCGCAAGAGCGTTGGCCGTCTCGACCGCCGCATCGCGGTCGGCCACGAGGACGACGGCCGAGTATTTCTCGAGCGCCGCGCGCGTGGGCTCGGCCCGCGCCAGGCCCGCCGTTTGGCGCTCGACTTCGGCCGCGACCTCGCCGGCCAGTCGCTCGTCGGGCGTCACCAGGATGGCCGATCCGGGGTCGTGCTCGGCCTGGCTGAGCATGTCGGCCGCAATGAGCCCTGCGTCGGCCGAGGAGTCGGCCAGGATGACCACTTCGCTCGGGCCGGCGAAACTGTCAATGCCGACGCGGCCGAAGACGAGTTTCTTCGCCAGTTGCACGTACAGGTTGCCCGGGCCGACGATCTTCTCCACGGGGCGCACGGTCTCTGTGCCGTAGGCAAAGGCGGCGACGGCCTGCACACCGCCCATGCGATAGACTTCCTCGACGCCGACGACACGGCAGACGGCGAGAACCGCCGGGTGGATGTCGCCCCCGGCCGACGGAGGACATGCGACCGTCACTTCCGGAACGCCCGCCTCGAGCGCCGGCACGGCCGTCATCAGAACGGTCGAAGGGTAGAACGCCTTGGCGCCGGGCACGTAGGCACCGACGCGAGCGAGCGGCCGATAGACGAGGCGCAGGGTGCGGCCGTCCTTCACCAGGGCCTTGCGTTCGCGCGCCAGGATGTGCCGCTGGAACCGCCGCACCGATTCGCGGATGCGCGTGACGGTTTCGCGGAACTCCGGCGGCACGGACTCATAGGCGGCCTCGATGGCCGATTCCGGCACGCGCAGGGTGTCGGGGGTGACGTCGGCGCGGTCGAACTTGCGGGTCCATTCGCAGACGGCCTCGTCGCCGCGGGCGCGGACGTCGTCGAGGACGCGGCGGACGCTGGTCTCGGCGTCGGCGAGCGCCCCGCCGGAAATCATGCCTTGCTCGATGCTGAGCGTCTCGCGCAGGGCTTCGACAGCGGCGCGGCCGGCCGGGTTTCTGGCGTCAATGCGGCGTATCACGGCCCATCTCCCCGCGTTTAGAGGTGCCCAAGGGGCGATTATAGGCGGCCGAAAGGCCGAATCAACAGGAAAGGGGCCGGCCGAAGCAAGCCGCTCGTAGCAGATCAGCCAACCCACCCGGGCTGGGCCTTGAGCACCTCGACCATGGCGATGAGGTTCTCGGGCGGGACGTCGGCCGGAACGCCGTGCGACGGGGAAAAGACGTAGCCCCCGTTGCGGCCGGCCTGGAGCAGACGGGCCGTCGCTTCGCGGACCTCGGCGGGCGTCCCGAACGGAAGCACCTTCTGGACGCTCATCCCGCCGTGGAACGCCAGGCGGCCGTGGTATTGCCGCTTGATGGCAAAGACGTCCATGACCTCGGGCTGAAACGGGTTGAAGACGTTCAAGCCTATCTCGATGAGGTCGTCGAACAGTTCCACAACACATCCGCAGGAGTGCAGGAAGACGTACTTGCCCGCCTCGCGGACGGGGGCGAACATGCGGGCCAGCCGCGGCTTGAAGAAGTGCCGCCAGTGCTTCAGGCCCATAATCAGGCCCGTCTGCATGCCGTAGTCGTCGCCGAAGTAAACCGCATCCAGGGGGAACTCGAGCGCCTTGCGGACCTGGATGAGGTTGTGCTCGACGATGGCGTCCAGGAGGTCCTCGACGAACTCGGGGCGTTCGGCCATGTCCATGAGGAGGTCCGTCAGTCCGCGCATCGTCCACGCCCGCTCGTAGAGTGAGAAACCCAGCGTGTACCGCCTGAAGCGGTCGGGCTGCGCCTCCAGCGCGGCCGGGATGTGGGCGTAGAAGGCATCGGCCCCGGCATCGGGCCAAACGTACCCGGCCAGGTCTTCCGGCCGGCGGATCGGCCAGGAGCACGGCGTCCCGATGTCCTTGTCAATGCTGCGGTCCCACACGACGCCGTACGCGTCGCGATAGAGATTGTTCCCGATGGGCTCAAAGCCCCTGAAGGAAGCCTCCACATCCACGAAATGGGGTGCGAGGAAGTCGGAAAGGTCCTCCACGCCCAGGTGGAGCCGGAGGCGTTCGGCGGCGCGCTCGGTCGGGCCCCAGGCCCAGGGGACGTAGGGCGGCGGCCGAAACTCCAGGGCTTCGATAATCACCTCGCGTCGGGTAAGAACCGTTGCCTCCTCGTTTGATGGCAGACGGCAGGGCTTCCGCGCGTTCGCGCGGGGCGCCGCCTACACGCACTCGCCGGTCGAGAAATCGTAGCGCCAGTTCCAGTCGGCCGGCTTCCAATCCACCAGGTCCTGGGGCTTGAAGAAGAGGGCGAGTTCCTTTTCGGCGGCCTCCGGCGAATCGCTTCCATGGACCAGGTTGAAACGGTTCGACACGCCGAAATCGCCGCGGACGGTTCCCGGCTCGGCGTCCGGTCCGAAGGTGGCGCCGAGCATCTTGCGGACGGCGGCGACGGCCCCCTTCCCTTCCAGGCACACGAGGACCGACGGGCCGCTTGTCATAAAGCGGATGAGCGGCTCGTAAAACGGTTTGCCCTTGTGCGAAGCGTACTGCCGCTCGGCGGTCGCCCGGTCTATCACAGCCATCTTCAGAGCCACGAGTTTCAGGCCCTTGGCCTCGAAGCGCCCGAGGATGCGGCCGACGAGGCCGCGATGCAAGGCGTCGGGTTTCAGGATGACGAGGGTGCGTTCCAAGGCGAATCTCCTTTGGTTCCGGGCGGCTCGTGGCACGGGATGCGAAGCGCCGCCAGGACGCTCAGCGCCGCCGCGGCGGCCCCGACGAAAAAGGTCCACTGGTAGCCGGCGAATTTCCACAGCAATCCGCCGACCAGCGGCATGAGGACCGCCGCGACGTGGTTCATCGCCACGCCCATGCTCAGCGTAGGCGTATGCTCGCTCGGCGGCGCGATCCGGTTCACATAGGTTGTCAGCGCCATGCTGAAGACCATAAACCCCCCGTTGACGACGTACAGAGCATAGAGCACCAACTTGTCGTGAATGACGGCGTAACCGACGAAGAACAGGGTAAGGCAGGCGAAGTAGAAGACCAGGGCCCGCCGTTCACCGATCCGGTCTATCAGCCGCCCCACGCCCGGGGCCGCCACCCAGGCAACCGCCTGAATGGCAATCCAGAGGATCAGCATCGTCTTGATGTCGGTGCCATACATTCGTACCAGCATGAAGCCGGCAAAGGCAACAAAGATTTGCTTGCGCCAGCCGTCCAGGAAGTTCAGGAGGTAATAGAGGCCGTACCGGCGCCGGAAGACGAGGCGGGGCCCCGGCGTCTTGATGGCGCGAGGGATGCCGAGACAGGCGGCGGCAGCGAGGAGTCCCGCCGCACCCGCTAGGAGAAACAGAGGCCGAATCGTCACACCCGCCAGGCTCAGAAGCAGCGCGGCCAGGAGGCCCAGCGCCGAGCCGGCGGCGGCGGCGGCCTGCATCTGGCCCAGGCGACGACCCGCGCGCCCCGGCTCCGCCAGCGCAAGGGCCATGGAGTTCGGCAGCGGCATCCAGACGTGGAGGCCCTGGCTCCAGACAAGGCTTACGAGGACAAGCCAGAGGTAGTCGTGGACGAAAGCGTACCCGCCGATGCCGAGACCGAAGAGCGCGAGCATGGCGGCGGCGAGAAGCGGCTCGGCAAAGCCCGCCAGGACGGCCAGCACTCCGAGCGCCACAATGCCGCACGTCTCGCGCGCCGTTTCCAGCAGGCCCTGCTCGAATCCGCTCAGCCCCATCTCATCCGCGACGAAATTGGAGTTCACGCCGAGTTGGAGCGACATCGTGAACCCGGCGGCCGCGACGGCCAGGCCGAGGAACACCAGACCCCGCCGCCGGAGAGACGGTTGCAACCCCGCGGGCGGTTTGGCGACAGGTTGGGAAGAGCCGGGCATGGGTTCGGTTGAGGCTCCAGAATCGCGACGGCCAACAGCAAACGACAATGACCAAGCGCATGCGGCCTCAGCCGAGCCCCTCGAAGAGCGCCGTCGAGAGATACCGCTCGCCGCAACTGGGAAGGATGACGATGAGGAGTTTGTCGGCCATCTCCTTGCGTCCGGCGACTTTGTTGGCGGCGGCGAGGGCGGCCCCGCTGGAGATTCCGACGAGCAGCCCCTCTTCCCTGGCCGCACGCCGGGCCCACTCGAATGCCTCCTCGTCCTCGACGCGGATGACTTCGTCCACCAGGTCCATCCGCAGCACTTTGGGGACGAAGCCGGCGCCGATGCCCTGGATGGCATGCGGGCCCGCTTTGCCGCCCGATAGGACGGGGCTCCGGGCGGGCTCGACGGCGACGGCGCGGAAGGAGGGTTTGCGGCTCTTGATGGCGTCGGCGACGCCGGTGATCGTGCCACCCGTCCCCACGCCCGCCACCAGGACGTCCGCCTGACCGTCGGTGTCGCGCCAGATCTCTTCGGCGGTGGTGCGGCGATGGATGTCGGGGTTGGCGGGATTCTCAAACTGGTTGGGCATGAAGGCGTCACCGACCTCAGCCACCAGAGCGTCGGCGCGCTCGATGGCGCCGGGCATGCCCCGCTCGGCAGGGGTCAGGACGAGTTCGGCCCCGAGGGCCTTCAGCAGCCGCCGGCGCTCCACGCTCATGCTCTCGGGCATCGTCAGGATGAGGCGGCGCCCCTTGGCGGCGCAGACAAAGGCCAGGGCGATGCCCGTGTTGCCGCTCGTCGGCTCGACGATGGTCGTCTTGGGTCCGAGGCGTCCGTCGCGTTCGGCGGCCTCGATCATCGCCAGACCGATGCGGTCCTTGACGCTCGAGAGGGGGTTCAGGAACTCCAGTTTCGCATAGACCCGGGCCGGCGGGCGGATGAGGCGATGGAGGCGCACCAGGGGCGTGCGGCCGATGGTGGCGCTGATGGTCTCGAAGAGCGCTGCCACCGTTGTGCCTCCTTGAAAGGCCCTCGACACGCAAGCAAACGGCCTGGCGCACCAGTCTAGGAATCGGGGCGGAGCAAGTCAAGGCAACGGCCCCCGCCGACCGATAAAGAGAAAGGCGGTGCCGCACCCAGCCCGTTCAAGGCGCCGCAGGAAAGAGGATACGCGCGATGTGGAAACCGTTGGAAACGTTGGCACGGCACCTGGTGGACGACCGCCGTCGGCACCGGCGGCGCCGGAAAACGTACAACGCGACCATCCGCGACGATCAGGAACGCGTGGTCTTCCGCGGCAGCGTGAAGGACATTTCGCGCGGCGGGGCGAAACTCGAAGGCCTGCCGATGAGCCACGGACTGTGCGAAGGCCAGAAGGTGCTCGTGGATTTCCTCCTGCTGCCGGCCGACCACCAGATGCGGGCCCAGTGGGCGACGTTCCCCGGATGGGTCTCGCGCGTCGAGGAAAGCGGCGACCAGTTCGTCGCGGCGGTAAAGTTCGAGCATCCCGTGGCCGAGTAGCAAGTGCAGTACGAAACAGCGCCCCAACCGCTCGTATACCCCTCTTTCCCGGCGGCTCCTTGCGGCTTGATACCGCCGCGGCCCGACCGTAGAATGAGTCAATCGAGCCCCAAGGAGCGTCGTCGGCACCATGTGGGAATACACGGAAAAGGTCAAAGAGCACTTCCTCCACCCGCGGCACGTCGGGGAAATCGCCAACCCGACGGTCGATGCGACGGTCGGGAACATTACGTGCGGCGACGCGCTGCGGCTGATGCTCAAGTTGGATAAGAGCGGCCGGATCGCCGACGCCAAGTTTCAGACGTTCGGCTGCGCCAGCGCCATCGCCTCCAGCGACGTGCTTGTTGACCTGGTGCTCGGCAAGACGCTGGAGGAGGCGTCGCGCATCACGAACGACGACATCGCCCGGTCGCTGGGCGGCCTGCCCGAGGAGAAGATGCACTGCTCCGTAATGGGCATGGAGGCGCTCCAGAAGGCCATCGCGAAGCACCGCGGCCGACCGTTCGAACTCGAAGAGGAAGGCCAGATCGTCTGCCGGTGCTTCGGCGTCACCGATAAACTCATCGAGAAGGTCGTGCGGGAACACGACCTGAAGACGGTCGAGGAAGTGACGCATTACACGAAGGCGGGGGGCGGCTGCCAGGGATGCCATCCCCAGATTGAGGCCATCATCGCCCGGGTCCGCGGCTCTAAGCCCCTTGCCGCACCCGCCGCCCCGGCGGCCGCCAAACCCATGACCAACATCGAGCGCATCCGCCGCGTCGAGGAAGTCATGGAAAAGGAAATCCGCCCCATGCTCCAGGCGGACGGCGGCGACATCGACCTGGTGGACGTGGACGGCCGGAAAGTCGAAGTCGCCTTCCGCGGCCACTGCGCCTGGTGCCGCGTCCGGGACTTCACCCTCAAGGGCGCCGTCGAAGCCAAACTGCGGGAACTCGTGGACCCGCAAATTGTGGTGGAGGACGTCGGCGGCCGGCTGCCTCAGCCCTGAACCGCAGGAACACGCGCGATGAGCAAGGTCATCTACCTCGACAACAACGCGACGACGGCCGTGGCCCCCGAGGTCCGAGAGGCCATGGAACCGTTCCTCACCACGCTCTACGGCAACCCGTCGAGCATCCATACGTTCGGCGGGCAGGTGGCCCATCACATCGAGGAAGCCCGCCAGCGCGTGGCCGAACTCCTGGGCGCCCACCCGACGGAAATCATTTTCACCTCGTGCGGCACGGAGAGCGACTCGACGGCCATCCGCAGCGCCCTGGCCGTGGCCCCGAGCCGGCGCCACATCATCACGACGCGCGTCGAGCATCCCGCCGTGCGGAACCTGTGTCTTGCGCTGGCCAAGGAAGGCCCCGGCGGCGGGTATCGCCTCACGGAACTGCCCGTGGACGCCGAGGGGATGCTGAACATCGCCGACTTCGGCAACGCGCTCGACGATGACACCGCCCTCGCCACCGTCATGTGGGCGAACAACGAGACGGGCGTCCTTTTCCCCATCGAGGACTTGGGCGCGCTGGCCCGCGCGCGCGGCATCCTGTTTCACACCGACGCCGTCCAGGCCATCGGCAAGGTGCCTATCAACCTGGCAGACCTGCCGGTGGACATGCTGAGCCTTTCCGGCCACAAGTTGCACGCGCCCAAGGGCATCGGGGCCCTCTACGTCCGCCGGGGGACGCGGTTCAGTCCGTTCCTGGTGGGCGGCCACCAGGAGCGGAACCGCCGTGGAGGGACCGAGGCCGTCCCTTCAATCGTCGCGCTGGGCAAAGCGGCCGAACTCGCCAAACAGCGGATGAACGACGAGCAGACGCGTGTCCGCCGCCTCCGCGACCGCCTCGAAAAGGGCTTGATGGCCAACTGCCCCGGGGCACGCCTCAACGGCCATCCGACCGCCCGCCTCCCCAACACCACCAACATCAGTTTCGAGTACGTCGAGGGCGAAGCGATCCTCCTGATGCTCGACCAGCACGGCATCTGCGCCTCCAGCGGCAGCGCGTGCACGACCGGCAGCCTCGAACCGAGCCACGTCCTGCGGGCCATGGGCGTGCCGTTTACGGCGGCGCACGGCTCGGTGCGGTTCAGCCTCAGCGTCTATAGCACCGAGCAGGAGATAGACCGGGTGATCGAGGTGCTGCCTCCGATCATCCGCCGGCTGCGCGAGATTTCGCCGTTCGGGCGGGACCAACTCGCCCAGGCCAAACCGTAAGCCCGTGCGCCCCGAGGCGCGGCGGTTGTTTTCCCTTGCGTGCCCCTGCCCCGCCGCCTATAGTGCCTCCGGCCGCATCCGGCCTGCCTCGATGAACATTCGGTCAATCGGAGCGACGCATGAACCGCCGACAACTCTCCCTCGTGCTGGGCGTCTGGGCGATAGCGGCGGCGCTGGCCGCCGCGGGGTGCGGGCCTGCCGCCGAACGCTTCAACAAGTTCCCTCCCGCCGAACGCCTCCTGGTCCTCGAGATGCAAGGTCCCGTTCGCGGCGCCCCGGCCGCCGCCCAGGCCCTCCTCGAAAGCGACAGCCCGCTGTACCGTGCGTCGGCGGCTCAACTGCTTGCCGCCTGGGCGGCCGTCGGCGACCCCTACATCGTCCTCCCCGCCGTCACGCATGCCGACCCGCTCGTCCGGGCCATCGCTCAGCGGACCTATATCGAACACAATGCCGAGGGCGTGGCCCCGCTGGCGGTGGGCGGCACACTGATTGAAGTCCCGCCCAGCGTTCTGGAAGCCCTGGCCGAACTCAAGGACTCGCAGGGCATGCCCGACCTCGGTCAGCAAATCAGCCTCGCCCGCGACGCCCTGCGGGCGCATCTGGCGGCGGGGGAGTGGGAGGCGGCACTTGCGGCCGACCTCCTGGCCCGCATCTGCGACGCCGGGGCGCGGCGGAGCGTCGGCACGCTGGCCGAATCGGCCCGCCCGGAGGTTCGCGCCAAGGCCGCTATCGCCTCTGTCCGCGACAGTATGGGAATGGGACCGACCCTCCTCCCCACCCTCTACGAAAAAGGGACCGCCGCCCGCCGGGCCGTCATGGTCGCTCTGGTCTACAGGCCCGACGCGCGATTGAGCCGCCTGGTGGCGCGCGGCCTGAACGATGCGGACGAGACCGTCCGCCGCAACGCCATCCGCGCCGCGGGGAACCTGGGCGCAGCAGCGCCGCTCGAACCCCTGGCCGAAAACCTCAAGAGCCGATCCGACGAGACGCTCGACACCCTCCGGGCGCTGGGGGCGATCGGCCAACCCGCCGCCCCCGTCCTCCGCCGGTACCTCCTCGCCAGGCCACCCGCCGACGACCTCCTGGTCGAAGCGCTGCTGGCCTACGGCCCGCAGGCCGACCGCGACGACATCCCCTGGATCGCCGAGCACTTGAAGTCCCCGAGCAAGTACGTGCGGTCGGCGTCGGCGTCGGCGCTGGGCTGCATCGGCCATCCCGCCGCCCAAGCCGCCCTCATGCTCGCCGCCGAGGACCCCGAGCCGCTCGTCCGCGCCACGGTCGCGCGGTCGCTGGGCGAGATCGGCACGACCTACGCCGGCCGTCAACTCGTGCGGATGCTCGAGGACCCCTCCGCCCTGGTGCGGTCGCTGGCGGCGTGGGGGCTCGGCCAATCGCGATACCCCGAGGCCGTCGCGCAACTCGCCGACATGGCTCGGACGACGGCCACGGCAACGGAAGTGCCCCTGCGCGCCGGACGGGTGTACGGCCGGCCGGAGCAGGCCGCCGTCGAGGCGCTCGGCCGAATCGGCACGCCCGAGGCCTTGGCCGCGCTCCTGGAAGCGCTGGAGTCGCCCTCCTGGCTTCTCCGCGCTAGCGCAGCCCAGGCGCTCGGCGAAGCCCACGCCGACACCCCGGACATCCGCGCCGCACTCGAAAAGCATCTCGAAGACCCGGTCAACCTGGTCCGCGCCTGGGCGCTGCTGGCGCTGAAGACGATCGGGGAGAAGCCCCCGCAAGCACCTGCCCAGATGCTTTAGGGCCGGTGGGCCGTTCCACCTCCTGGCAAGGGCACAAACTTCTTTATACCGTCGGCCTGCGCGCCGATATAATGAGGAGAGACGCACGACGCCCCGCCCCGGCCTGCGGCCCGGGCGACTACGCGGGGATGGGTTATCCGCATGGCTACGCTGATTCACGTCACGCACGAAGCGCGCGAAAAGATGGGCGGCATCGGGGCCGTCCTCGAAGGCCTCCTGACGGCCCGCGCGTACCAGTCGGCGGTGCGCCGGACGATCCTCCTGGGCGCCGCCTCGCTCCCCCTGGCTGAGCCGCCCGCCGACCTTCTCTCGGTCGCCCATCCGCCGGACGCCCCCGGACCGCACGAACCCATCGCTCCGCGCCTGGCGGAGGCCTTCGCGCGGATCGAGGCCTTGTACGGCGTGCGGCTGCTGGTCGGCCGGCGGGAAATTACCGACCCCTTCGCCACGCGCCGCGCCGCCGTCGAACTGGTGCTGATGGACGTCCGCGACGCGCATCCCGAACCCACCAATCGTCTCAAGCGCGATCTGTGGGAAGCCTACGGACTGGAAAGCAACCGCTTCGAGGGCGACTGGAGTTATGAGGAATGGGTCCGCTTGGCGGCGCCCGCGCTGGAGACGATCGAGGCGCTCCTCGACGGCCGGACCGACCGGGCCGCACTCCTCAGCCACGAGTTCATGGGCCTGCCGGCGCTCCTGGCGGCACGGCTGCGGATGCCCGACCTACGGACGGTTTACTGGGCCCACGAGGTGCCGCCCGTCCGCGACCTCATTGAACAGCGCGCCGAACAGCGCCTGGTCTTCCACGATGCGATCCGGACGCCCGACGGCCGCCGGCCGTACGAGCAATTGCTCCGCCGGGGCGGCGACTTTAAGCACGCCCTCGTAAGCCGCGCCTACCGCGCCCACCGCGTCTTCGCCGTCAGCGACCGCGTCGCCCAGGAACTGGCGCTGGTAGCGCCGGAGTTCCGCTCGACGCCGACCGACGTCGTCTATAACGGCCTGCCGGTCCGCCCCATCCGGATGGAGGACCGCCTGCGGAGCCGCAACCGCCTCCGCGACTACCTGGCCGGGCTTCTGGCGTTCCGCCCCGACTACGTCTTCACGCACGTGGCCCGGCCGGTTCCGTCGAAGTCCCTGGAGCGCGACCTGGCGGTGCTCGAACACCTGGACGATCGGCTGGCGGACGCGGGCCGGACCGCGGCGCTGCTGGTCCTGGCGGCCGACGGAAAGCGACGCACCACCGACGAGGTGCACCGCATGGAGGCCGACTACGGCTGGCCCGTGCACCACCGCATCGGCTGGCCCGACCTGGTCAAGGGCGAGGTGGCGTTCGGCCAAGCGGTCGAGGCCTACAACCGCCGGGCCCGCGCCACGCGGACCGTCCTCGTTAACCAGTTCGGCTTCGACCGGGCGTCCTGCGGCGAGCGCGTCCCGCAGGACCTCTCCTTCCACGACCTGCGCCAGGGAAGCGACGTGGAGTTCGGCCAGAGCGCGTACGAACCGTTCGGCATCGCACAACTGGAGACGCTGGCGTTCGGGGGCATCAGCGTCATCAGCCGCTCGTGCGGCTGCGCGCAGTTTCTGGCGCGCGTCGCGGGCGACCGGCTGCCCCGGAACGTCCTCCTCGCCCACTACGCCGCGCCCGCCTCCGCCGCCGACGCGCCGCCGGACCTCTGCGAAACCGAACGCATCGAGCACGAGGTGGCGGCCCGGCTGGCCGACGCCCTGGCTGAACGCCTCCCCGACGGGCCGGAGGCGCTCCAGCGCCT
>DATKUU010000021.1:0-2189 GCA_035530455.1 Phycisphaerae bacterium
GCGAATAGCCCGCCGCTCGAGACGCCGCAACTGCCCCCGGAGGTCAGGGCGGATAGTGACTTCCTCGGCGTCCGCGTACCTCTGCTCACCGGCGGGCGAGCCGGTCACGCGCACCCGAAAGCGCTCGGCACCGTCGCCTTCCTGGTAGTCAAACGCCTCCAGATCCAGATTCTGATACTCCATGCGGACGACCTCCCCAATCTTGAACCGCTCAAGGCGGACCACAGTCCGCCGCCAGCCCCGTCAAAGAACCGCTCAAGGCGAACCACAGTCCGCCGCTGGCCCCGTCAAAGAACCGCTCAAGGCGAACCACAGTCCGCCGCCGGCCCCGTCAAAGAACCGCTCAAGGCGGACCACAGTCCGCCGCTGGACTGTGGTCCAGCAGGAGCGTCGGCGCTTTCCGGATAGGCTGGTCCGAACATAGCCCTTCGCTCAGCGCGAACCACAGTCCGCGCCTGCCAGCCCGCCGGACGGCTCGACCGTAAGCGAAGCGACGCTCGCCGAAGTCTGTGGTCCGGCGAGAGCGCTGGCACTCTTACGCAGCCGCCAACTGGCCCTCCACGACCCGGCGCACGCCGGGCACGCGGCCCAACCGCTCCAGCCGCCGGGCGTCCACGTAATCGCCGCCGGCCAGCACGACGTACGCCCCCAGAACGACGTACGCCGCCGCCATGAGCAGTCGCCCCTGCGGCAGCGCGGTCGCTGGCACGAGCGCCAGCACCTTCAGCCCCCTGAGCAGTTTCTCCGAAAGGTCAGCCTGTTGGCCAAACGCCGCATCCAGCCCATCCACGCGCTGGATGGCGGCCGTAAGGCTCTCCAGGTTGGCCCGGCTTTCGGCCACCAACCGCCCCAAGTCTCGGCGGGTCTGGTCTGTTTCGTACAGCCTCTCCAGCAGCTTGGCGAACTGCTCGCCCTCTTTGAACTCCTCGAACCACTCCACGACCCGTTGGGCGGCCGTCTGGGCCAACTGCTGCCCCAGCAACGCCACCAGCGAGTCGTAGGCCTTGAGCGCGAAATCGCGGAACAGGTTGTACAACTGTGTGACCTTGTCCGCCTGGCCCAGCGCCTGGGCAAAATCCATGCCGACAGCGCCGGCCACCTGGGCGACCTCGCCCCCCCCCAGTCCCAGGAGCCCGCTCAGCGCCGCCTGGCCGGTCTTGCTGGCCCGGTCGGAGATGAGATCCAGCGCATCCGCGATGGCATCCGACAGCATCACGCGGGCCGCGCGAACGTTCCCGGGCGGTTGCTCGCCCCGCTCGACCGCCGCAGGGACGGCCTCCCCCTCGCCGAGCAGGAGGTCGAGACGCTCGACGGTGGCCCCCAGGCCGCCCCGGCTCCGTTCCGTGCCCGGGCCTCCCGCCCACGCGATCTGGTATTCTTCGTCCTCGGCCGCCTGCAACAGATAAAGGCCGATCTCCAGGTCGGTCAGCGCTTTGGCCAGCAACTGCGTCGACGCCTGGGCGCGCACCGCCGGATCGGCGTCGGCCAGGCCTGCCGCCATCGCCTGGGTCAGCTCCGCCGACAGCGGCGCCAGCCGCTCCGCCTGGTCGGCCAACTCGTCGGGCGACGTTGGCCCAAGCCCGCCCCGCTCGCCGGTGGGCGCGCCGGACGGGGCGAACAGAACCCGCACCCCATCGGCGTATGCCTGGGCCGCGGCCTGATATGTGCTCTCCTCCATAGCTCACCTCCCTGAATCAGATCGTTCCCGGGCGTTCCCGCCGTACGGCATCTACCAGGTAGCCCAGGTACCCCCGCCGGTCGAGGAAGTCGACAAGTCTCCGCACTCTCGCCGTCTTGCCGGTTCCTCCTACCATCTCCAGGCTAACCTGCAGCGCGATGCCATCCTCATCCAGGTCTTGCTGCACGTCGGCACATAGCGTCTCCACCTCCTCCACGTCAAAGCTCTCAACGACGGCCTGGCGCAACGCACGCTGGTCCACGGCCAGTCGACCACCCTGAACCTCCCCCACCACGGCATACACACCATCAATGGTATCCTGACGTGCATTTCGAGTCGCTTCTTGCTCCCTGTTCAACCCATCCCCAGGCCGTGGAAAAAGGATGGCCTCCATCGTCGGCATATAGACCATAAACGCGCCCCATTCAAGGCTTGTTTCTCCAGAAAAGCCAGCACCATTCAGAACGTGCAGGCGAGCCCAGGTCACCGCTTCGTCGAGCGAAAGCCCGAC
>DATKUU010000022.1:0-2736 GCA_035530455.1 Phycisphaerae bacterium
CTGTGATCGTGCTGATGCTGGACCGCGTCGTTCCACCGATCGTAAAACTCCCCGCCGACTCCGTTGGCCGTGGACTCCAGGACGACGGCGGTATCGGGCAGATCGGGCACGGCCTGGAGGACACTGGTGAGCGTGGCGCGCTGGTGGGTCCAGAAGGCGACCTCGCTGCAGTGGAGATACTGGATCGTATCGGACCGCCCCAGTCGGGTCGCCCCGGCGGTCTTGACTTTCATCACCGATCGGTGGGGCGCCGCCCAGGCGATTTCCTTGCGGCTCGAGTACTTCGTCCGCTTGCGTTCGCGCCTCGGCAAAGACTCCCGGAACAACGTGGTCATGGCGAAGAGGTTGCTGGACGACTCGTCGTCGTGGGCGCAGACCAGGCCGGTGACGTTGGGCCGGTGGAACACTCGCGAGAACATCATGGCCTCGGACATCGTCGAGAACCCCATTTGGCGGGCCTTGAGAATGATCATCCGCACGGGCTCGCCCCAGGCCTCCTGGTAGAGCCAGGCCATGAGCAGCCGCATCTGGGCGGGGTTGGGATAGAGGGGCACGACCTTGGAGTTTTTCGCCCGGATCCGCAGTCGGGAGGCGATCCATTCCGTTTCGGGTACGGCGAGCGGATCGTCATCCCAGCGTGTGGCCCAGGCGGCGGGCGCATCGGATTGGAGGGGCTCCTCAAGGAGCATCGGGGGGTTTTCTCTCGGCCTGGGGTGGCTTTCTGTCGGGCAGTCCCGGAACCCACGGCCGTCCGCCGGCCTGGGCCATCTTCAGGTGCAGCTCGCCGAGGAAGACGACGTCGACGGGCGCCTCCTCGGCCTCGTCGTCCTGCCCTCCGGTCCGCTGGCGCAGCAGTTCGCGGAGTGCCGCCAGGCGGTCGTAGAGTTCGATCTCGCGGATCTCCTCGACGATCTCCGGCCCCTTCTCGCCGGGCGTGACTCGCCGCCGACACCGGACCTTTTTCACGAGTCGGGTATCGACGCCGAACTTGTCCCGCAGCGTGGCCAGGTCGACCTCGCCCGACAGGAACGGCTGGAAGTCGGCCATGTCGGAATCGAACGCCACGTCGGCGACGCAGGAGATCAGGGCCTCGACGCTGGCCCGGACGTCGGATCGCAGGGCGTGCAGTGCCCGCTGGATATTGTCGTCGTTCAACAAGCGGCTGGCCATGACGCTGGCGGATTTGGGCGAGTAGCCGGCCGCCAGGGCGGCCCTGCGTTTGTGGTTGCCGTTGGCGATCAGATGGCAGACAAACAAAAACCCTCGCTGGCTGAGATGCAGGTCCGCCACGGCCGCGGTGGCCTGTTGGAGATGTTCGGGGATTTGTTGCGGTGGCGCCTGGGCCATCAGGTGGACCTGTTTGTGCGGGGCGGCTGGGTGTTTCTATGGCGGCGGATCCACAGCGCCTCCACGCGGCGGATCGGAGGCCTCGGTGGTGCGGCGCGTCGTCGGCGGTAATGGAGAACGGGCCGGCGGATCGCCGGGGGCACGTCCTGGTATTTGGTGGTTATCTGCCTGCCATACTCATTGACCACGTACACATAGGGCAGGCCATACTTGCCTTGCCCGAGGTCTTCCAGCACGCAGAGGCCCGGCGACCGGGTCACTTCCCTTTCCACCGCATACAGGAGTTCTCCGCCGGCAATCATCACAGTCCTCGCAGAACGGACTGTGCTCGCAGGTCGAACACGGCGGGGAAGTCGGCCCCGGTGGCGGGGTCGAACCACACCACGGCGCGGTACAGATGTTCCGCGGTCAGGATGGTGGTGGCGGGGGTGACGGCGTAGGCGAAGTTGAACCCGGTGTCGTCGACATCCCACCGGTCATCGGTCTGGAGGGTATCGAAGATCACGGCCGTCTTGTCCAGGCTCGTCCCGCTCGTGTTGAGTTCGGTTTCGGGCGTGGTCGAGGACAGATCGTACCACCATATCTTGAGCCCAGTCAGGGAGACCTGGGTAACCGCCGCGGCCGCGTGGCCGAGGAGGCGGGCCAGGAGGGTACAGCCCGCGTCTTCCCACACTACCTGGCTGACGATCAGGGGATCGGCCATGATCTACTCCTTCACTTGCCCGGCCACGGCGCCGGGGAGGAACACTTCGCCCGCCGCCGCGCCCGGGCGATACACTTCGCCGGCCACGGCGCCGGGCACGAAGACCTGGCCGGCGTCGACGGTGTAGGGCCCCCCCACTCCGCCGCTGGGAAGTCCGCCGCCGGGAAGCCAGAAGGCCGGCAGCCACTTATGGGGAAGCCAGGTTGCGGGGGTCCAAAGCCAGGCCATCAGGTGATCGTACTCGCGGTTCGGGTGCCCTCGGCGGTATCCGTGCCGGCGAACACGGTGGAAGTGCCGTTTCGGCCCTTGACGGTCCATACGCCGGTAACGGCGTTGTAGCTGCACACGCCGCCCAGGATGGCGAGGATGACCTCGGCGGCCTTGGACAGGGCCACGGCCGTCCCGCCGGTGGAGTCCACGTTGGACGCCATGACGGCCGTGGCGATCGCCGCGGCGGTGGGCAGGGCGTCGATCAGCAGGTCCAGCCGTCCGCCGTCGATCAGGTCGGTGAGCACGGCCGCGCGTTCGGCGGTGAGTCGGGCCGCATCGGCGGCGATTGTGGTCAGGGCCCCGGCGTCGGGAATCGCGTCGGTGACCGCCTTGATGAGCGTAAGGTGGGTTCCGGCGGCCTGGACGGCGCTGAGCACATCGGCCGCCGAGTGCATTGAGAAGCCAGCGGCCGTCGC
>DATKUU010000023.1:0-13717 GCA_035530455.1 Phycisphaerae bacterium
TTATCCCGCTTGGGGTGGACGAAGTTCAGGCTGCGCCATGCGACATCCGAAACAGATGCCTCGGCCGCGGCGGCCAACGTCGCCCGCAGCAGTTCGTCGGCCTGCTCCCTTCGGCCGAGTTGCTCCGCCCAGGGCAGATAGTTCAAAACCACGGGGCGTGTTGCCGTCAAGGGCGTGCCGGCCACGGCAACCGCCTCTACCAGCGGCAGACCGTCCCTGTCGGGAATCCACAGCCATCGGTTGGCAATCGCGCCGTAGGGTTGCCGATGCGAGCGGAACTCCAGTGGACCGGCCCACATTTGCTTGCCGGTGATTGCCAACAAATCTCCTCGCATCTGCCCCCCACCGACGGCTACCGGCCCGGCGGCATCACCGAACCAATCGGCATCGAGGACGAGAATGTTGACGGCTTTCTCGTTCGCGAGTTTCACCATGTAAGCCGGATCTCTTCTGCCGGTTGCGTTTGGGCTGAGGATCAGGAGCGTCTGGGTGTCCTCGCCGACCTGGCCGAGCTCGGCGGTCGGCAACCCCGCCGGCGTGATGGTCTTCAACGGGAGTCCTGTGGCCGTCGCCCACTGGTCGAACCAGGAGGGCGCCCCGCAGGAGTAGAGGACGATCTTTTCGTCCCACGCCACGTCCCGGTCGGGGTAGGCGACGAGTTCGCCCACGATGCGCCTTTCCCGGTTCTCGTCGACGATGATCGAGAAAACGGTCGGCACGCGCACCTTCGGCACGGCCATGTCGGCCGAGGCGGAGGCCGAGGTGACCGCGACGGAAGCGGGCTTCGACCACGTTCGGCCGAAGGCGCTCAGGACAACGTTCAACTTCGCCAGCCCCGGATGCGGCCAGCCGAAAGGGTGCAGCCAGACGCGCATCTCCTGTCCGCCCCGTGCGAACGTCACCGGCGGCGGAGGCGGCTTGACTTCCATGTCCACGGCCTGGGCGCGAGCGACCGTGCACGGCATCGCCGCCAGCAGCATCAGCGGGACGACGAAGCGCCAAGCAATCCGCAATCGCATCAGTTCTGCTCCTACCGCAGGGGCCAGGCGGACGCCTCGACGTTCAGCACCTTCTCGCCCAGGGCCAGTTGGCCCAGCGAGGTCTCGGTCAGGCCGATGCGGCGCCGGCCCGCGAGGCTGGCCTGGACCGCCTGCGTCGGGTCGCCGTCCACGGCAATGGCGTACTGCATCTCCACCTTGCCGTTGACGGTCCGCGGCGTGAAGTACATCCTCAGGCCCGCTCGGCCGGGCGATTCGGCGGGCAGTTCGATGACGGCTGATCGGTCCTCCCGGCAGACGATCACGAGCGTCCGCGCTGCTTGCCCTGAGCCTGTCGAACGGGCTGCGTTGGGATCGGCGGGCCCCAACTTCAACAGCACGGCGATGGGTGTCTGGCCGGCCTCCGTCCCCCCGGCAGAGGCCAGCCGGATGTTTTGATCGTCGGCGGCGTACCAGGCCAGCGGCCCCGCGACCGATTCGTGCAGGGCGAAGATCATGGCCACCTGCCGCATCTGCTCGGGCGTCACCTGGGCCACGGTCGGCCACCGGTACGTCTGCCGAACCGGGCTGCCCAGCCGCCCAGCGCCCCAGATGCCCGCCAGCGCCAGCAGCCCGCCGACGCAGGCCGCCACGGCCAGACCGCCCATGTGCCGTGCCATGTGGCTGCGGCGGGATGCCCGTGGCCGCTCGGCCACGACCATCACCGGACGCGGTGGCTGCCTAGTGCGCCAACCGACCGTCGTCTGCCGAAAGCGCAGCAGCGCCTTGAGTTTCTCCCGATCGGCCGGTGCATCGAGCACGCTCAGGAGCAACTCGTTGGCCTGGTCGCTGGACAACTCGCCGTCGGCCAGTTGGGACATCAGGATTTCGTCGCGCTCATTCGTCATGGTTTCGCCCTCCCATCCATGTGGGCATTCATCTGTTCCAGCAAAATCTTCTTGGCCCGAAACACACGCGAGGCGATGGTGCCGCGCGGTTGGCCTTCGATCTCGGCCACCTCGTCGTAGCAGTAGCCGTCGAGTTGCGTCAAGGCGAAGGCCGAGCGGCAGTCCCCGGGCAACTTATCAAGCAGTGTCCAAGCCAAGTCCGTCAGTTCCTTGGTCTCGGCCGCTTTCGCCGGACAAAGCCATGAAGCCTGACTGACCGGCTGGGACTGGAGCCGCTGGTGGGCATGCTCCTTGCGGGTTTCGCTTCGCATGGCGTCCTTTGCGCAATTGACGGTGATGCGGTGCAGCCAGGTGGCCATCGTCGAGCGGCCGGCGAATCCATCCAAATTGCCCAAGGCCTTCAGACACGCCTCCTGCACCACGTCGTGCGCCCTATCGGCGTCGGCCAGCAGCCGGTACGCCACGCGGTACATCCGCGGGACGTGGAGGCCGATCTGGTTGGCTGGGGTCTCGTCCATTCGATTCCCTTGCCACGCCGTTCTACCTGTTAGACGCCGCGGAGGCGGGCGGTTTCGCGGAATCCTTGTCGGGCCCAGTGGCCGCGGAAGGCTCCTGCATCACCGCCTCTTCGTTCACCACTACTCGATAGAATCCTTCAATCCGCCGCCCCCACACGACCAGGCCATAGTGGGCCGAAATGCCGCAATTACTGGCCGACCGGTAGCCGAGCGGCGGGCGCGGCGCCGCCAGGTATTCGACCGCCATGGTGGTCGGATCGATGCGGCACCACGGCTGTCCCATGACATAGACCCGGCCTTTCCATAATGTCAGATTACTATTCGTGTTTAATAAGTAGGGACTGTGAACCAGCGGGTCCTCATAGTCTCTGCGTCGGACTTCAGATAAAGAAGGATACACCCATATATCATTTACATTCAATCCCAGGACCTTGCCGTTGTCGGCAAAATAGTAGCGCGTGACCTCTGAGAGCATAGCCTCCGAGACGGATACTTGCAGGGTATCGGGGTCAATGACCAGCGGTTGAGACAGTCTCTCTCCGCGGGGACCATGCCGCTTTACCACTATCAGCGGCCTCTCGCCGGGCCTGGGATACGCATACAGACCCAGAGGGAAAAAGGCATAATCGGCATCGGCCGCCTTCTCCTCCTCGTCTGACGACTTGATGCGTAAGGCCCGGTGAAAAACGTTGACGACCGGCTTGCCGTCCTTGAGTTCGATCATGGCACACCATGCTCTGCCCAGGGGCTCGAGACAACCCACCGCCAAAACCTTGCCTGGGGCGATCGGCATCAGTCGGATAGCCCGATCACAGGGCGGCAGGCCATGGTCGACGTCGACCCGGGCTACCTCTTTGCCGTCCTCCAACAGAACGCGGACACTGCCGCTACATGCGCCGACCCAGAGGTTCCTGCCGTCCCACTGTACAGCGCTGAAGCCGGCATCCGGCTCGACAAGCACTTCTTCGAGGAGACCCTTCTGGCGATGGAACAGGACAACACCGGCGTCCCAAAAGACGTCCATACTGTCGCCACAATTGAGCAACTTCATGCCCCACCAGCTCCTTTTATAGTTTGTTCCACTTTCCCATGGGCGCACCTGGCCGGTAAGGTCTTTGAGTTGTAACGGAATCTCCTCGTAGGCGATTGCGAACTGTTCAGGCGCCGGCTTGGGCTTGTCCGGTTTGAGAGGTGGCGAGGGATCGGGCTTGGGCTTGGGGTTGGGTTTTGGTTCGGGAGGAGCCATGCTCTGCTTGATTTCCCGGCACAGGTTCCTTGTCTGGGAGTACCAATGGGAATTGACATACTTGGGCTTGGGAAGTTGCTCCCAATCTTTCATAAGCGTTTCGGCCTGTTTGAGGAATTCTTCGGCCGGCTGGCCTGAGGGGTCCCGCTCAAACCACAGCCGCCACAGCCTGGCCGAGCGCCCGCAGAGGCGGCTGACCGGCCGCTGGGACGCCTCCAGGCGATCGCAGAAATCCAGGAATTCCTCCCTCGTGTAGCCGATATTCACCTTCTTCCACCCAAGTTCCCGGTTGGGCAGCGGCACCCATTGGGCATAGCCGACGTCTTCGGGGAATACGTTGTCCATCATGTAAAAAATAAAGTCGAGGTCTTCCTTGTCCCACGGTTTGAGGTCAATGCGAGATCTGTTGGCTCCGTACATAATCCCAGTCGAGCCATTTTGCAGCAGGGCGCCGGTACACTCCATCGCGAAACGCTTCTTGATTTTTTCGGCTCGCACCAGGTCTTCATCGGCGCCATGTCCGATGGTAAGCCTCATGTAATCAACATTGAACATCCGCTCTATCCGCTTCTCGACCCAGTCCGGCGCGACCTGGCCGCTGAGCACCATGAATTGCATGTGCTCCACGGCCACCCGCCACAAAGCCCAGCGGGGAGCACAGGCCTGCCGGCAAGCCTCCGTACGATCGGACTTGCGTTGATAGGGGTTCAGCCCGTTCGGCAGCGGAGCAAAAATCGCCCCGCGGTACTCGTCCAGCAGTTTCATCCGCTGGACCGGCTCATCTCTCAGCAGCAGCGCCGCCTCGCGCAGGCCCGCCGATTGCTGCCAACCGCCCAGCAGCGCGAACGCATCCGCCCGTGCCGCGAGGGCGGCGAACTGTTCTTCCACCGTCAGCGCCTGCTCGACCTCGCCTCTGGTTTGGCCGCTCACGCGGGCCGCAACGTCCACGCGAAGAAACCCGGGCGCGGCCGAGAGTTTCAGGTTCTCACTGATCGTCTCGCTCTTGCCGCCGCCGCCCGTTAAAGTAAGCGTAAGTCGGACGGTCGGCTCGCCGCCGTCTTCGGCCCGGACAACCTCGTACTCGCCTTCGATGAACTTCGGCATGATGCGGGCGACCTCGCCCCCCGCCAGCGCAAGTTCCCTCGCTATCCGGCGCGCCTCGTCCGATTCGATAAGCGCAACACCCGGTTGCAACGCCAGAGTGTTGCCCAGAAGGTTCGCGTAGCCGGTTTGCAGGTTGTCGTAAGAATGCTCCAGGTTGCGACAGACGAACGGCGGCACCCCGTAGACCCGCTCCACGCCGCGCGGGAAATGCTCTCGCACCCGGCGCACCCGGGCCGCAACCTCCGCCGCCGCGGCGTCAATCCTGTCCGGCGACCAGGCCAGCCCGTCCGTCAGCAGCCGCGCGCCGGCCTGCGTGTCGCAGACGACCACGCGGATGAGCCGGAGGCCGTCCACCGTTTCATCCGAGAGGAGCAGGAGGGCGTCTGCCTTGAGTATGCGGCCGATGTCGCGGCGGCGGCCGGTCGCCTCGGCGGTAAACATTGCGGCCAGGGCGCGTTCCTGGAATACGGCTTTGATCTGCTGGCGATCGACCAGCGTTATCGTGCTGTCGGCCCCCAAGCCGATCAGAACCTGATCTTCCAGCCCGGACTTCCGCAACTCCTCCGACGCCAGCACGGCCCATGTCCGCAGCATCGCCACGGGTTGGTCGGCTGCGGGCCGGGGCTCTTGCCCCGCCGCCCCTGCGGCCGGCAGCGTGGCCAGGAAGGTCGTGGCACAAGCCACCAGCACAAAGGTTGCAACGGTTCTGGCTCCTGGCATTCATCCTCCCGATGCAGCAGACGGCACGCCTGTTTCGCCGTGGCTAGCCGCGTCCGCCAACTGGTTAGACGTTCTACCATGCATTAGGTTTCACGTCGAGACCCAGGACGGCTACGTAGTTGGCCGCCTCGCGAAGCTCGGCAGGATTGCGCTGGACGGCCGCAGGGTCTCATGTTTCCCCAGCGCTAACCCCGCCCGCGTCCCCCCAGCCAAACGCGACAGACTTGTCGGGTCAGCGGTGATGGCCTGCCAATCCCCTTTCTGTGGGAGTAGCCAATTGGGGATCATCTGCCCCGGACCGAGATCCCGGTGAAGATTGGCCTGGATGGCCAAAGGACCGGACGGCCGGCAGGTGGGCGGCGGGCCGAGGAACTGGCCAATGACGCCGACCTGCGGGCGCGGCGGCCGCCGGACAGGCCCGCGTTGCCGAGGGCGCCGACCCACACAGTCCGGGTGGCCTTCCAAGGTTCCCACCGCTTCCAGTGGCGGTACTTCGCCTCCACGCCGGTGTACCGCACCGACTGGCCGTCCACGGAGATCGAGTCCAGGCCCGTCGCCGTCTGAAGCAGCGTCTCGTACTTCGCCAGCATCATTTCCGCGAATGTCGCCATC
Source organism: Phycisphaerae bacterium (assembly GCA_035530455.1). Classification (GTDB taxonomy): domain Bacteria; phylum Planctomycetota; class Phycisphaerae; order FEN-1346; family FEN-1346; genus JAPLMM01. The sequence goes on from DATKUU010000023.1 coordinate 6,086, forward strand.
GCCTCTCCGCTCCGGACAGGCGAGGCCGGGCCAAAAGAAGAAGCCGCGCGGGGGGTGCCACGCTTTCGCAAGCGAAAGCGTGCAATGTGCCATGCGCGCGTTTCTCGTTGACACGTCTTTCGGCGCGCCGTAACCGGAAGCGAGTCCCCGGTGCGCGAAATGAATTTCGGCTAAAGCGGAACCGCCGGACGGCCGATACCGATAACGCGAGAGAGTGTCCATGTCTCGGCCTCTACGCTGCCCGGCTTTGCTGTGACGACACCCGGTATGATGGGTCCGATTTTTGCGCGCGCCTGCCGGATGCCCACCGCCTGCCCGCCGCCTGCCATCGGTCGGAGAGTCGTTTCATGCCACATCATGGAAAGGGTAATCTCATGCGGCACAAAGGAACCATCGGGGCGATGGTGATGGTCCTGGGCGTCGGCCTGGCGGCTGCGGCATGGGCCGACGAGACCGAGGCGCTCAAGACCTATGCCCGCGGCGACTACGAAGGCGTCGTCAAGATGCTCGAGGGGCCTTACAAGGAAGGCCAGGCCAAGATCCAGGAGCGGCTGATCCTGGCCCGCGCCCTGCTGCACCTGGAGCGCAAGGACGAGGCCCTGGCGGCCCTCCGCTCGGTCCTCGACAGCGACCGCGAGAACCCCGAGGCGAGCGCCCTGGCCGGCCGCATCCTCCACGAGGACGGCAAGGACAAGGAAGCCCTCCCCTATCTGAAGGACGCCCATCGCCTCAAGCAGGATGCTGCGACGGCTGCCACCCTCGGCAAATGCTATTACGCCCTCGGCGACCTTCCGAAGGCCAAGGCCCTGCTTGAGGCGGCCCTGGCCGAGGACATCCGCGACCCGTCGAACGCCCTCCTCCTCGGCAAGATCTGCCTGGCGACCGGCTTCGGGGCGCTGGCCGAGAAGTACCTCCTCCAGGCCGAGGAGGCCGGCCTCGACACGAACGAACTCCACCTCCTCCTCGGCCGGGCGTACCTTGCCCAGCACAAGGAGGTCGGGCCGATCCTTACGCTCAGGGTCCCTGGGGGCGCAAAGCCCGGCCAGGTCGTCCAGGGGCACGTGGTCCTCGGCCCCGCCGAGGACGCACCCGACCGCGTCCGGGCTTGCACCCGGTACTCGGCCCTTTACGAGGGCCAAAAACTCCTCGAGCGCGAGCCTGCCAGCGCCGACGCCCTCTACATGCTGGCCGCGGGATGGCTGGCCGCAGGCGATCCGGTTTCCGCACGCGAGCCGCTCGCCAAACTCGCCGGCGCCGAACCGGAGAGCCGCCGCGTCGCCGACCTTCAGGTCAGACTGCTCCTGGCCGAAAGGGACTTCGGCGCCCTTGACGGCCTCGTCGCCCGGATGCATGAGAAGAACATCTTCGACGACCGGACGGCCGCCGAGACCTACTACCAGGCGGCGCTCCTGCTGCGGGCCGAAGGCAAGCGGCCCGAGGCCGTCCGCTTCCTCCAGAAGGCCGAGGCGCTCCACCCGACCTCCTCGAAGGTGCTGCGGTCCCTGGCCGACCTCTCCGTGGCGACCGGCCGGCCCAAGGAGGCCCGCGGCTACTACGCCCGCATGGTCGAACTGTTTCCCGACGCGCCCGACATAGACGAACTCAGGAACGCCCTGAAGGTCCTCCAGGAAAAGACAGGAGCCGACCAATGAGATCCCCCACCCGGACGGCGCTCACCGTATTGGCGGCCGCGGTCCTGGCGCTCGCCGCCGCCGGCGCCGGCGCCCAGACGATCGCCGAACTCGAGAAACAGGTCCGCGACAATCCCGCCTCCATCCAGGCCGAGGAAGCCCTCGCCGAGGCGTACCTCAAGGAGTGCGACCTGGAGAAGTCCCTGTCCACGTGGCGGCGGATCCTCGAGCAGGCCCCCGACCATCCGCGGGCCAGGCTCGTCGTCGAGCGGCTCACTCTCCAGAAACTCGACCTCGACAGCCACCTTGACATCCTTCAGAAACTCATCCGGCAAGGCATCGCCGAGGGGACCGGCCAGATGCTCGACGCTGCGACCGAGCGGGCCGCGACCGACGCCCAGAAGGCGCGGCTGCTTGCGCTGCGGGGCGACCTGGCGGCCCTCCAGGCCGACGAGGCCGCCGCCCGCGCCGCCTACGAGGCGGCCATGAAGCTCTACCCCGACACCACCGGCGCCGCGAGGGCGGCGGTGGCGATGGCGCGGCTGGAGATGGCGCGCGGCCGGCGCGACGAGGCCCGCCGGCTGCTTACAGACGTCATCGAGAGCAAGAAACTCGAGGACCGGGCGGCGCGCGAGGAAGCCATCCTCGAACTTGCCTCCGCAGACGCATCCGGGGCGCCGCGCCCCGAGGCCGCCGAGGCGATGAAGGCCGTCGCCGCGAAACTCTCGGTGCCCGAGGTCAAACGCGACGCCCTCCTCCGCCTCAAGGGGCTGCTGGTCGCGCCGTCCGAAAAATGGGCGCCGGATGCCGTGGACGCCGTCGAGGCGATCCTTCGGACCGACCCGCCGCCCGAGGCGGCCATGGCCGAACTCCGAGGACTCGCCGCCGCCGTCGCCCAGGGCCAGGACGCTCCGACGCTCGACCGGCTCCTTACGGCGCTGGACGCCCTGAAGTTCAAGGACGCCGCCCTGGCCCGCGAGGCCCGGTTCCTCCGGGCCGAGACGCTCCTTGCGCGGGCCGCCATCGAAGAGGACGCCAAGGCGATGGCCGGCCGGGTGGCCGCGGCCGAGAAGGCGATCGGCGAACTCGCCGCCGCCGAAGGCGGCGCGACGGACCGCCGCCGCCTCGACTCGCTCGGCGGCCGGGCACGCCTCGTCGAGGCCCAGAAACTCCTCGCCCTCGAGGGTCCGACCCAGGCGCTGCCGGTCCTCCTCGAGGCCAAGGCCCGATACCTCGAGATGCTCCGCGCCGACCCGGCCGAGGCGCTGGCCCGCCTCGGCAGCATCGCGACGCTCCTCGAACAGGTCCAGGAATGGGAGATGGCCGCGTCGCTCAACCGCGAGATCACCGCGCGATTCCCCCACCGCGTCGAGGGCCGCGACGCCCTCCTTCGCGCCGCCCGCCTGTATGAAGAGCGCCTCGACGCCCCGATGGACGCCCTCGAGGTGTACGCCGAGTATGCCGCCCGGTACCCCGCCGAACTGCCGTACCGGCAGCGGGAGGTGGGCGCGCGGCTCCAGCGCCTCGGCTACGCGAACGTCCTGGATTTCCAGAAGCGCAACCGCCTGAAACCGGACGGCCTGTTCGGCCCGAACACGCGTGCCAGGCTCGAGGAGATCGAGAAGGGGTTCGATCAGATCCGCCTGCGCGACGGCGCCGAGGAGGTCCTCAAGGGCGAGTTCGTCCACCCGAAGATGTTCGCCATCGCCCGCCGCCTCGAGGACGCCGGACACCATCACGACGCCATCGTCGCCTACCGGCTGTTCCTGAACCTCTTTCCGACGAAGAAGGACGCCGACGACGCCCTGCTGCACATCGCGCGGCTGTTCCGGGACAACCTCCTGTTTGAGGAGGCGCTCGGCGCCTACGGGTCGCTCATCGAGGACTATCCCGACGGCGACAAGACCAGCCTGGCCTACATCGAGGCGGCCGCCTGCAACGAGAACCTCGGCCGGTGGGACAAGGCGAAGGAACTCTACGAACTCTACTTGAAGAAGTTTCCCCGGTACGACCACGTCGGCCTCGCCGGCAACCGCCTGGCCCTCCTCGACGAGATCCGCCAGTACGCCGAGTTCATCGCCGACAACCCGGAGAACCCGAAGTGCGCCGAGGCCCAGTACCAGATCGCCACGATCTTCTACAAGCAGTTCAAGAACTACTCGAAAGCCGCCCTTGAGTTCGAGAAGGTGGCCGAGAAGTACCCGAAACACGTCCGGGCGGCCGACGCCCTCTTTACCGGCGGCACGGCCCAACTGAACGCCGAGAACTTCCCGGCCGCGCGCACCCTGTACGAGCGCCTCGTCAAGGGCTACCCCGAGAGCCGCCTGGCCGACGACGCCCAGTTCTGGATCGGCCACACCTACGCGTACAGCGCCCGGGCGGTCGGGAAACTGGACGAGAAGCGGATCGTCCTTCGGCGCCGGAGCCTGCGGGAGCGCGATCGCCTCGTCGCCGACCTCGACCTCAGGCGCCTCTACGCGCCGGCCGCGCAGCCGGGCCAGGAGGTCAGCGAAGAGGTCTGGGGGGGCGGCGACACGCTGGGCGTCCTTGCGAGCGGGTCGAACCGCGACCGCGTCAACGCCGACCTGTTCCGGGCGATCCGCGCCTACCGCGAAGTCGTCGAGAACTTCAAGATGGGCGACATGGCCGGCGAAGCCCTCCTCCAGATCGGCACCATCTACACCAAGTACCTCAAGGACCCCGAGAAAGGCATCGAGGCCTACCAGGAACTTCTGGCCCACTACCCGGCCAGCGAACAGGCCGTCGACGCCCTCTTCGAGGTCGGCGGGTACTACCTGAAAAACAAGAAATACGACGAGGCCGTCAAGGCCTACCAGCAGTTCACCTACAACTACCCCCAGAACCCGCGGGTGGAGGACGCCATGCTCGCCATCGCCCGGTGCCGGGCCGAGCAGAAGGTCTGGGACCAGGCCCTCGACGCCTACCAGAGTTACCTGAGCAAGTTCCCGGCTGGCCGGCAGGCCGAGTTTGCCAAGGCCCAGATTGCCTGGATCCGGATGTATCACTTCTAAGCGGCGCCGGGTGCCAGGGTGCCACGGCTGCGCACCAGCCGTGCCGCCCGCCGCGCGAACCGGCCGGGGCAAGCGAGCGATGGGCATGAAGCGACATTTACCGCGAGCGGTGCGGGTCCTGGTCCTCGCGGCCATTGCCCTGGCGGCCGTCGCCGCCGCCGGCTACCCCCTGGCCCGCTGGGTGCACGAGCGCCGTGTCGAGAGCCGTCTCGACCGCTACTCGGACCTCATTTGGCGCGAGGCCGAGGCCAACGCCCTGCCGCCCGACCTCGTGCGGGCCGTCATCCGTGCCGAGAGCCGCGGACAACCGCGCGCCGTCTCGGCCACCGGCGCCAAGGGCCTCATGCAGATCACGCCCATTGCCGAACGTGAGGTTCTCGGCGTCCTCCGCCTGCCGCAGGGCGACCTCTTCGACCCCGACTACAACGTCCGCGTCGGCACGGTGTATCTGCGGCGGCTGGTCGAGCGGTTCGGGGGGGACCTCCACCTCACCATGGCCGCCTACCACTGGGGGCCGGGACACGTCCAGACGCTTCGCAATGAGCACCCCGTCCTGTCGGGAAAGGACCTTGTCGAGCGGCACGCCCCGCGCGTGACCGCCTGCTACGTCCGCGAAGTGCTCAAAGGCCGGCCCATCGTCCTTCCGAGCCTCTGAGCGGCCCGGGCGGCATCGGCGCCGCTACTGGCGCGCGGCGGCCTGCTTGCGGATCGCCTCGGCCTAGGCCTTGAGGGCGTCGGCCCTGGCGGCCCTGCGGCCGATCTTTCGGGAGGGTCTGACGTATCAGAAGGCCGGCGTGATGCCGGGAGGGCTCCAGCCGCGGGCGGGCCTGACAGAGAGCCTGTTTGCCCGGTACGACCGCGGCCGGTCCGAACGGCTGATGGCGGTCCTGGACGATGTCAACCGTCGCCTGGGTCCCGACACGCTCCGCTACGCCGCCTCGGGCCCTTGCCCTCCGAAGCGGGGTTCAGCCCGCGAAGGAGGGTCGCGCCCCTGGCCCATGCGGCACGAGCACGCCTCGCCCCGGTACACCACCCTGTAGCCCATGACTATCGGACCCAAGATCCTTCGGGCTACACAGAGTGTAGGCCCTCGATGCCCGTTCGGCCGCTCGTGCACCGAGCTGTGTATGGATGTCTGGCAACGACGGACTCACTGCGCTCGATCTTGTCGACGGGCCTGAGATCTCCGAGAGAACGCGGTCCTGGTTTTCTTCCTGGCCTAAGGCAAGCTTCATGAGGGGGAGGCGACCTTCAGGGTGTCAGGTGAAGGCAGGCTCGTGTATGAGGCCTGAACGCCGTTTTCGGCTTCCGCTGTTAACCACCCGGTCAGGGGTTCGAAACTTGCTCGGGGAGCCAAGGCTTTCCCCGCGGAATACGCGGTCGAGTTGGTTAGCGGAGAACCCCGTTGGCGAAAGCCAGCGGGGTTTTCGCGTTCCGGCCAATATCTACAGCCCTTCTCTTACCTTCCCGCCCGCGCCGCCGCGATCTCTCTTTCTCGGGCGGCCAGGAGCATCGGCAAGGGTTGCTGTTGATGAGCAACAGCAAACGTTTCAAACCCTCGGACTCTCTGGTTGACAACCCCCGGTTGGTTGACGCGGGGGGTGCCGTTGGGAGAGCAAAGGCAACCAATCGCGAACTTTGAGGACCCCTCGGCGATTCGTGCCCCATGGTGGGTCATTCCGTTCCATCGTTTCATTAAGGAAGACGGCGAGGGGGAGTGGTTCTGCACGTTCGGGTGGTATGGCCAGCCGATGGTGCCGGACGAGAGAGCGTCCTGCAAACGGCTCTCGGGCCGCATAGAAGGCCCGCAGGAATCCTGCAAGGAAAACCGCTTTTTCGCATGTTACGGCGGCAACAGTCCGATAACAGCGTGAGGGCCATCAACTCACCCATCCCAGCGCAAGGGCCGCCCCTGATGGTTTAGGGGCGGCCCGCTTTCTGAACTGTAGCCGCAAACCACTCGTGCAGCGCCGGTTTTCCACCTCCGCTTGAGTCCTGCAGCACTCTGAACTCAGGGACCGCGAGACGCTGAGGATGTCGCCTCGCGGTCCCTCCAACAACGGCCCCAGCGCAAGGGCCGGGCACTCATTCATCGTAGGCCCGCGTCTCTTCGCCGACGGCACAGGTGACTTCCTTGCCCAACAGATGCAGGAACGTTTCAACGACCTGTGGGTCAAATTGCGTACCGGCGTACATCCGCAGTTCCGCCGCCGCCGCTTGGTGCGACATGGCCGGCCGATAGGCCCGGGCGCTCATCATCGCGTCGTAAGCGTCCACGACCGCGATGATTCTCGCTTCCAGGGGAATCTCATCCCCTGACAAACCGTCCGGATACCCCGATCCGTCGAGATGCTCGTGGTGGTGTCGAATGGCCGGTTGGGCGTCCTTCAGGAACCTCAGATGCTTAATCATCTCAACGCCACGTTGGGGATGCTGGTGGATGGCGGCCCACTCCTGCAAGGTCAGTTCGCGTGCTGCGTTGAGAATGGCATCGGGGATGGCCAGTTTGCCGATGTCATGCAGTCGCCCGGCGTAATCGAGAATCTGAAGGTGTCGCCCGTCCAGCCCCATCGCGCGTCCTACCCCGGTGGCCCAGTGGTGCACCCGAGACGAGTGGCCATTGGTGTACGGGTCCTTGGCTTCCATCGCCACCGCCAGGCTCACAATCGAGGCGTAGTTGCTCTGTTCAAGGTCATGGTGATCGATTTGGCCTGCAAGGCCAATCGCCGCCGCTTCCGCCACAGACTTGAGTTCCGTCATGTCGGCGTCTGAGAATTCCCCGCCGGGGGGGTCGGTGACGTTGATAACACCAATGGTCCGACCCGTGGCGATCATCTGGGCCGTAACCATGGGACAGCAGATAACCGCTCCGGCGCCTTCCAGACCAAGGGCATCCTGCGGCCGCTCTGTCTGAATGTCGTGCAGAAGCACAGGCTGCCCGGTGGCGAACACCTCCCCGCAAAGCCGCG
>DATKUU010000024.1:0-17200 GCA_035530455.1 Phycisphaerae bacterium
GGGAGTCACTCGGCGGTCGCGGCCGGCGCCAGCCCAAGCGGGCCCCGCAGACGCGCCAGCCCCCAGAACAGGTACGGCGCCAGGAACGCCGAGTACAGGGCGTCGAGGGCGGCTTCCTCGGCGGACCGCCAGACCCACAGCGGCGCCGCCTCCAGGTGCCGCGTCGCCACGTACCACGCCCAATGAACCGCGAAACAGGCGCCAAAACAAAGGAGGAACTGGGCCGGCACGCGACCGCCGACCACCGTCTTGCGAAAGAGCCCAACCACGTACAACACCACGGCGAACAGCAGGGCCCCGACGCCGAGGCGCCCCGCCACCGCCACGAGGTCCGACGCCAGGCCAAGGCACCACCCGACGATAAACGTTTCGTGCGCCTCAAGGGCGAGGGCGAGGAAGACGCCCAGGACGAGCACGAGGTCCGGCCGGGCCCAGTGCCCGTCCACCTGAACGGCCAGGACTCCCGGCCGGAAGAGGAGCATCTCCGCCACGACCGACATATAGGCCAGGATGGCCACCAGAAGCCAGCGCACAAGCGACTCCGAATGGAACCGGGCGAGGGCGCCTGCGGGGCCTTGCACGACGGACCGGCCGCCCGCTACGGCGCCTGCGCCGGCGCGACGACGAAGACTTCGTTCGCCTCGGCCGGTGCGACCCGAGGCTCAACCGCGATCTCGAAGAACAGGCCCGCCGGTTTCAGTTCGCACTTCGCGATTCGTCCCACAATCAGGTACGCCGGCAGCGGCGATTCCGGCGAGGGGCTCGTCACGACGAAGTCCCCCGCCCGCACGTCCGCCGTCCGCGGGACGCCTTCCAGGCGAAGCGCGGTCCCGTCCTCCGTCCCGCGCGCGACGCCCGTGGGACCGGCCAGCCATTTGCCGTCGCGGCACGTGACGATCTGAATCATGAGGCTGGAGCGCGGATCGGTGAGCAGGCGGACGGCGCTGGAGAGGGACCCGACCTCCTCCACGACGCCAACGAGCCCCGCAGCCGTCAGGACCGGGTCGCCGCGGAAGAGTCCCGCGTCGGCCCCACCTGTCACGTGTCGCAGGACGACGGGCTGGCCTTTGCGGACGCCCGCTTCGGCGCCGCCGAGAAGGCGCGCGCCCGCCCGGCCGCCGGCGACCTCCGGGGCCATGAGGCGAGCGGGGATGAGTCGGCACGGCAAGGGGTCGAGCCCCTTGCGGATTTGGGCCAGGTCGCGCAGCCGGCGCTCGTATTCGCCCAGACGCGCCGCCGACTGGGCGAGCGTGTCCTGGAGTACGGCGACCTCGGCAACGAGGCGGGCAATGTCCTGCTGCGGAACCGGTCCCGGGCGGCGCTCCTGGCGGATTTCCTGGGCCAGGTCCAGCGCCCACGCTCCCGTCACGTCCTGGAGGGGGGCGAAGACAGGCCCGGCCAGGAGACGAGCCTTCTTTGTCTGCTCGGAAGGAAGGAGGACCAACCCGGAAGCAACGAGGACCAGCACAGCCATGACGATCCGACGGCGCGTCTCGCGCGCCACAGGAATCGCTCGCGGCCGTCGAGGTCGCCGTGCCATGCGTCAGGTCGCTCCGCTTGTCCGCCTTCGCCCCTTCGACAGGCTCAGGGCGAAGGCGGATGCGTAGTATGAGACGGCGGCGGGCCTGCCCAGGCGGGCGATGCGCCGCGGCGCCGTCAGAGTTCCTCGTCGCTGGTCTCGATGGCGCTGGTCGCGCGCCAACGTTTCAGGTGGTCCAGGAAGATCCCCGTGCCGCGCGCCACCACCGTCATCGGGTCGTCCGCAACGCGGACCCGCAGGCCCGTGGCCTGGGCGATGACGGTGTCGAGGCCCCGCAAAAGCGCCCCGCCTCCGCACAAGCAGATGCCATTGTGCACGAGGTCGGCCGACAGTTCCGGCTCGGTGCGCTCGAGGGTGCGCTTGAGGGCTTCGATCATGGCCTGGATGGGTTCGGCGATGGCCTCGCGGATTTCCTGGCTCGTGACGACGGTCGTGCGGGGCAGTCCGGCGATGAGGTCCCGGCCGCCGACTTCCATCTCCATTTCCTCGCCGACGGGGCACGCGCTGCCGATCTCGATCTTGATGCGTTCGGCCGTCTGCTCCCCAATCAGGAGGCTGTAGGTGCGTTTCATGTACTCGATGATGGCGGCGTCGAGGTCGTCACCGGCCACGCGGATGGATTCGGAGCAGGCGATGTCGGCCAGGCTGATGACGGCGACTTCGGTCGTTCCGCCGCCCACGTCCACCACCATGCTCGCGGTGGGCTCCTCAATGGGCAGGCCCGCGCCGATGGCCGCCGCCATCGGTTCCTGAATCAGGTACACCTTGCGGGCGCCCGCGCGGGCGGCGCTGGAGAGGACGGCCCGTTTCTCCACCGCCGTGATACCCGACGGAATGGCGATGACGACCCTCGGGCGGATAAGGCTGCGGCGACCGTGGACCTTGCGGATGAAGTAACTGAGCATCGCCTCGGTGATGTCGAAGTCGGCGATGACGCCGTCGCGCAGCGGCCGGATGGCCTGGATGGAGCCCGGCGTCTTGCCGAGCATCTTCTTGGCCATCTCGCCGACCGCCATCCCGTCCAGGAGCACCTTGCCGGTGTCGCGATGGACGGCGACGACGCTCGGCTCGCACAGGACGATCCCCTGGCCGCGCACATAGACCAGCGTCGTGGCGGTCCCCAGGTCAATGCCCATGTCGGCCGAGAACAGGCCGATGAGGCGGTCGAAAATCATAGCGGTCCCCGATATGGCAGCCGGACGCCTCTTCCCCACGCATCATCCGGCGACCGGTCCCGGCGCGCCGGGATCAGTCTGTGCTGACTTCTGGCGCCGCAGCCGGCGCCGGGGCGCCACCGCCCCCCTGGGGCCACTGCCCCAGGTTCTGCTGCATTTGGTTCAATTCGGCGTCGGCGGCCTTCTGGCGGCTTTGGGCGTCCTCGATGTCGCGCCGGGTCTGCTCGCCCGCCGCCCCGACCGGCAGGATCGAGCCCTGCCGTCCGCGCGGAGGCAAGCACACGAAGACCAGCGCCACCACCAGCGCCAGCGCCGCCACCATCAGCAGCACCGTGTACACATTGCTCAAAGGCTGGGCGGCGATCCGAACCCCGCTGGCGCTACTCGACGAAGCGATTCGTGACATGGCTGTCCTTTCCCACCGTGCCGCGGATGATGCTCAACTGCCCCGCGGCGCTGTCGTGCGACACCTTGTCCACCGTCAGCGTCGCCAGGTATTTGCCTTGCGCCTTATCGTACACGTACAGTTTCATGCCCTTGACGACGCCGTCGTCGGAGCCAAGGCTGATCTGGGCGATTCCCGCCGCCGCGTCCACCGCCGTCACGATGCCATTGATCGGAGTCAGCGGAGGGAGGGGCGCGGCTTCGGGCGGCAACTTGGCCCCCGTCTCCTGCAGAAGGTACGCCACCTGGCCTTGAAGCGTCTTGATTCGCTCATCGGCCTGGCGGAGCGTTTCCTTCGCGTCGGCGAACTGGCCCAGCAGCACCGTTTGCTTCCCCTCCAGTTCCGTGTACATCGTGCGGAGCGTGTCGGCATCCTTGCGGGCGTCGTCGCGCTCCTGGCGCCATCCGTCCCGCTCCTTCATCAGCGCCGCGAACGAGTCATTCAGGCCGCCCAGTTCCGTCGTCAACGTCTGGAGCCGCTGCTCCTGGCTCGCTTCCTTCTGCTGGAGGACCGTTATGCGGTCGTTGCGCGCCGCGACATCCTTATTGAGCGTGTCGATCTTCTGCTGGTCGAGGAGGGCCTTGGAGTCGGCCTGGCTCTTCGCCAGGTCCCGCTGCTGGATCGCGCTGTCGCGCTGCCCCAGCGCTTTCTGGAACTGCGTCGCCTCCTTCTCATACAGGTTGCGCCAGTTCTCGCTGAGGGCGAACTCGCGGCTCACGAGAACCGCCACCGCAATGGATACCACCACGACCAGGACCGTCAGGATCTTCCCAAGGGTACTCAAGGTCCACTCCTTTCAAAAGGCGCACGGCCCCGGGGCGGAACCCCAACCGTGTGCTTCCGGTGCAGCAGGACGCCTTGTGCCTCTCCGTTCTGAAACTGCGTCCCACGATTCTAGTGGCTGCCGGGAAACCGTCAAGCAAAAATTCAGTGCCCAAAAGGGATTACGACTCTCCGGGCGGTCCGTCCAGCCTGTTCGAGGGCCCGGGCACGGCCCGATGCACCTATGGCGTCGTCCGGGGGATGACGGCAGGCCTATCGGCGTCGAGGGAGGGCGGGCGCTCATCGGCCAGGATGCGGCTCCGCCAGGTCTCCCCCGCCGACTGGATCCGCACCATCGCCGCGGCAATCGTCGCCCGTTCCATCGGGTCCGCCGCCCCCAGATGCTTCCCGAGGCGCTCCAGCGCCGGCCGGTAGCCCGTCTCCGCCAGTTCCCGGGCCGCAACGAGCCGCAACTCCGCCTCCTCCGAGTCCAGAAACTCCACCAAGAGGCTGATCCGTTTCCAGTCGCCCAACCGGGCCAGCGATGCCACCGCCGCAAACCGCACGTCCAGGAACCGGCTCTGGTAGAGCCGCTCCAGCCGTGGGATGTCACCCGTTTCCCCCAGGCGCCCCAGCAGCCGCACCGCAAACACCCGGATCGGGTGGCGCGGATGCTCCGTCATCGCCCGCACGCGCTCCAGACCGTCCGAGGAACCCAGACGCCCCATCGCCTCGGCCGCACGCAGCACCACCACCGCGTCGGGGTCGCTCAGTTTCACGCGCAAGAGGCCCACCCCGCTCGCGTTCCCCATCAGCCCCAGCAGCCACACACTCGTCCGCCGGACCGTGACGTCCGGCGACAAGAGGCCGTCGCGCAACGCGGTCACCTGCGAGGCGTCGCCGCACATCGCCATCGCAAACGCCGCCGACACCCGCACCACCTCCTGCGGGTCACGCACCGCGCGCCGCGCCACCTCCAGAAACTCCCGCTGCCGCGACGCACCCCCCAGCGCCAGGCCCATCGTCCGCACCCGCACGTCCGGCGCCTGGGCCAGGACCAGGAGGTCCTCGCGCGAGAGCAACCGATCCGACTCCAGGAACGTCTCGGCGGCCAGCGATTGGATCGGCGGCTGGCCGGAGCGCACCGCCTCGATTAGCACCCCATAGGGGTCCGCTCCCTCCGCAGGATGCTGCGCAGGCACGCCGACACGGGCCCCCGGCTGGGCGTCGCGGGCAACCTGAGGCTGGCATCCGGCCACCGCCACCGTCACCGTCGTCGCCAGAATCGCGAGCCATCTCACAGCTTGGCCTCCTTTCGCTTGCGCAACCAGGCCACGGCCAAAGCAATCGCTCCAACTGCCGACGCAGCCACGCACGCCAGGGCGAAGGCGTCGCCCGCAGCCGTGTACGGCGCGACCCGCTGGTCCAGCGCGAGGCGCTGGACCAGCCAGCCGCTCAGATCGCCCCTCGCCGGGTCCGCCCCCGCCACCGCCGCGACAATCCGCCCGCTCGAATCAATCACCGCGCTCACACCTGTGTTCACCGACCGCACGACCGGCACGCGGTTCTCAATCGCCCGGAACACGCACAGGTTCAGGTGCTGTCGGTGCTCGGCCGTCTGCGCCAGACCCCAGGGGTCTTCACCCCTTTTGGCCGTGAACCACCCGTCATTGGAAATGTTTACGAGGAAATCAATGGCCTTGCGTGCGGCGCCCCCGGCGCGGCGGGGACGGACCATCTCGCGCACGCGGTACGCGAACGCGTCCTCATAGCAGATCGCCACCTGGAACCGCGCCTCCCGCCCGTCGTACGACAGCACCATCGGCGCCTGGTCATGCGCGCCGGGCGTGAGGCTGTATTCCATCCCCCGGTACGGCGTCAGCGCGTGCAAACGCTCGTAGAGCCACGGCCAGGAATCCTTGAAGGGCACGTACTCGCCGAACGGAACGAGATGGGCTTTCGCATACCTCCCGGCCACCACGTCCACGGGGGAGTGGGGTTCGATCAGCAAGGCTTCGTTGCGGCTCGCCGTGCGGGCCGTCACATAATCGCCCTCCAGGTACCGGACGCCCAGCACCTCGAGGCTGGAGGTGCCCACGAGCATCGGCGCCGGACCCAACGCACCCACCTGTCTTATCAACTCCCCGTACCGCCGGGCCCGTTCCTGAAGAAACGCGAAATGGGCCGTCAGGCCCTTGTACTTCAGCAGCGTCGCCAGGTCCGCCGTCAGAAACTCGGGGTTCAGCGACGTGGGAACCATCGTCTCCGGCCAGACGACGAGGTCCGGCGATTCCTGTCCCGGCGCGCCGGGAAACGCTTCGCCCGTCAGCCGAACCTGGGAAAGCAGCATCTGCAACTCCTGCGACACCGCTTCCGCAAAGTCCTCCGCCCGGTCCTCGGTCGAGTCTCCCTCGACGAGTCTCCGAACGAGTTCTTCTCGCAACTCCTCGATCGTGTCCGCCACAACCTTCTTGCCCAGACCGGCCACGTTCGCCCCGAGGTCCTGCCCTCCCCAGTTCGGCGAACGGTGCTCGATAATCGCTTCGACAAGCCGTTCGGCCTCCTGGCGCGGAATAGGCACAGGCTTTTCGTCGTCGGCCCCTTCCCCGCGGCCGCCGGCCCGGGCGATGTTCTTCACCTCCTGCGGAATGCTCGTCTGGATCGCCGCGACAACCGGCCCCGGCCGCGTCGTCGCCTGACCCAGACGCCACAGACCGTATCCCACCGTCCCCACCCACGCCGCAACGAGCAGCACCCCCATCGCCACAATCGCGCGGCTCAGGCGTCGCGCGGAGCCTTCCCCGGACCGGACGAACAGCGGACGCGATAGCACGTCCGCGATGAAACCCGCCGTCGCGAGCGCCAGGAAACTCGGCCCATAGACGCCGAGCGCGTCCGCCGTCTGAATCAGCGCCAGGTTCTCGTACTGCGTGTGGCCGACGTAGAGCCACGGCAGGCCCGTCAGCAGCCACCCGCGCACGAACTCCAGCGCAACCCACAGGACCGGCGCGGCCAGCGTCAGCGGCACGCCTCGCGGCGACGCGGGCACGCGGAACATTTCTCCGAGGCTTCTCGCGCCCCACGCGAACACCGCCCAGTACAGGCCCATGTACGCGACCAGGGCGAACCACCCCACCGCCGTAATCGGAATCACCCAGCGCAGGTTCGCCCCGAAGAAAATGAAGCCGCCCAGGTACGCCGCCCAGAACACCTGCCGACGCGACGCCGCGCCTGCCGCCATCACCAGCAGCGGCACGAGGGCCAAATAGGCCAGCCACGAGATCTCCGCCGGCGGAAACGCCAGCGACAGCATCAGTGCCGACACCGCCGCCAGAAGGTACGCCGTCCGTGCCCGCCCAAGCGGACGCCGACCCGCCTTCGCCGCCGCCTGACCGGCACGACGCTCTCCCTGTTTCTCCTTCGCCATGCGCGAACCCCAAACCCGGGAACGAGGAAGGCCCATTGTCGGCCGCACCCCGCCCCCTGTCAAGCAACGCCAATCTCGCGCGGTTCGCTTGCCACGCCGTAGTCCCGATCCATCGGGACGAAGGCGGGAGCCACCCGCTTTGCGGGCGGTCACCTTCCCCCGCCGCCGACTCCCCAAAAAACCTTGATTCCCCGGCTCCGCCCGCTACGCTCTAGCGCACAGCACTTGCACCGCGCCGACGGCTGACCGCGCAACGACAGGCTGAAAGGACCTCGCCATGGCCAGGAAAACGACCCTTGGAGTGATCGTCGGAACCCGCGGCTTCTTCCCTGCGCACCTCGCCCATGAGGGCCGCACCCAAATCCTGCGGCTCCTCAAGGAGGAAGGCTTCGACGCCGTCTGCCTCGGACCGCGCGAGGCCACCGGCGGCGCAGTCGAAACGTTGGCCGACGCCCGTGCCTGCGCCGCGCTCCTGAAGAAACATGCCGACCACATTGACGGCATCCTGGTGACGCTCCCCAACTTCGGCGACGAAAAGGCCGTCGCCAACACGCTCCGCTTCGCCGGCCTCGGCGTCCCGGTCCTCGTCCACGCCTGGCCCGACGAACCCAAAAAGATGGCCATGGGCGCCCGCCGAGACTCCTTCTGCGGCAAGATGTCCGTCACGAACAACCTCGCCCAATACGACATCGCCTTCAGCCTGACGGACCTGCACACCGTCGCGCCCGACACGAAGGCGTTCCGGGCCGACCTGGCCCGCTTCGCCGCCACCTGCCGGGTCGTCCGAGGCCTGCGCGGCGCACGCCTCGGCGCCATCGGCGCTCGCACCGGACCCTTCAACACCGTCCGCTTCTCCGAGAAACTCCTCGAAGCCGCCGGCATCTCCGTCGAGACGCTCGACCTCTCGGAGGTCCTCGGCCGGGCCGCTCGCCTCAAAAAATCCGACGCCGCACTCCGCACCAAACTCCAGGCCATCCGACGATACACCGACACCGCCGGCATCCCCGCCGAAAGCCTCGAACGCATGGCCCGCTTCGGCCTCGTCATGGACCGATGGGTCAAGGAAATGGACCTCGTCGGCACAGCCATCCAGTGCTGGACCGCCCTGGAAGAGTTCTACGGCATCGTTCCCTGCACCCTGATGAGCATGATGAGCGAGGCGCTCCTCCCCAGCGCCTGCGAGGTGGACGTGACGGGCCTGGTGGGCATGCTCGCCCTGCGCCTGGCCACCGAGAGCCCCGCCGCTCTCGTGGACTGGAACAATAACTACGCCGACGACCCTGACAAGGCCGTCGTCTTCCACTGCTCGAACCTGCCGAAGAGCCTCTTTAAGAAACAGAAGATGGCCACCCAGGAAATCCTCGCCGGCACCGTCGGCAGAGAGAACGCGTGCGGCGCGATCGTCGGGCGCCTCAAGGCCGGCCCCTTCACCTTCTGCCGAGTGGACACCTTCGACCCCGCCGGCGAAATCCGCGCCTACGTCGGCCAAGGGCGGATCACCAACGACCCCCTCCAGACGTTCGGCGGCTACGGCGTCGTCGAGATCCCCGGCCTCCAGGCCCTCCTCCAGATTATCTGCACCCTCGGCTTCGAGCACCATGTCGCCATGGCGTTCGGCCAGGCCGCACGCGCCATCGAGGACGCCTTCGACACCTACCTCGGCTGGGACGTCTACCGCCACAGCGGCTGATCCGCACCGCCCTTCGCCTGGTCGCCCGGACCGGCCGCCAGGAAAAACATCGGAGCATAGAAATCCATTGTGCTCCGGCGACGCTCCGGGTAGCGTGAGACGGCTCTGCGGCACGGGCGACTCGCCTGCTGCCAGCACCTTGGCGGGGGAACGCCAATGACCATCCAGTTCACGTGCGGCTGCGGCAGGATGCTCCAGGTCACCGAAGAGCATGCCGGCAGGCGGGCCAAGTGCCCGGCCTGCGGACAAGCGATTCAGATCCCTGCTGCCCCGCCGGCCCCCACGCTCCGGGCCGCCGCCCCTGCCCCCGAGGCGCCTGGAGAGGGGCGATTCTCCTTCCACGAGAAACTCGCCTTCGCCATCGCCGGCGGCGGCATTCTGGTTCTCGCTGTCGCCATCCCCCTCTTCCTCCTCAGAGACCGCGGCGGACCGATGGCGGGCACGCCTCCTGCAGCCGAACAGGTCGCCGCGCCCGCCGGCCCCGCCGAGGCCGGACCCGAGCCGCAGGCTTCCCCCGCGACCGAGTCCGTCGCCGAAGCGCCTGCGGAATCCGACGAAGCGCCCGCCGACGCAGAGGAGTCGTCGGCCCCCCCCGCTCTCCCCTCGCCGGCGCCGCAGCCCACGCCGGAGCCCAAGAGAAACGCCCCCATGTGGGCCAGGATCATCCTGGACGAAGGGATCTTCCCCGATGGCACATTCTGGGATACCGTCGAAAATGCCTATCACACGCGCGGTTCTTCCGCCCCAAGCGAGGAGGGCGCCACCCGAGTCGCCGTCCAGGTGCCTCCGCATCTCGAAGCGGCCGACCTGAAACACCGCTTCGGCCAGCCGGAACTCGCCACCGCCGACCACGGCATCACCTGGGACTGCTACGGACCGCTGGCCTTCGGCCTGGAACACGACCAGACGCAATACACTTGGTTCAAGGCCCCGGCGCGGCTTTTCGAGCAGGGCTTCCGCGCCGCCGCCCTCGCGGTGTGCGAACTGGCGCCCGCTGCCCCGGAGCCGACCGCCGACCACGAACCGGCCGTGGAACCGGCCGAGCCCGAACCGGCGCCCTCGGACCCCACGCCGACTCCCCCGCCGGAGCCCGACGCACCCGCCGACGACCCGACCAGCGAAGACGCCACTGGCCCGTAGCCCGCTCGCACGCTACAATGCCCCCGCGCCGTTCGCGAAAGGGAACCCATGGCCTTCCTCGGAAACTGTCGCGCCACCGGCATCGGCAGCCTCCCCCACACCGACCCTGCGGAGGCCGTCCAGGCCGTCTTCGACTCCGCCCCGCTCCTACCCTACTGGCCGCAACTCCCGAAGGTCTCCCCCGCCGAGGGCATGAACGAGCAGGCCCTCGCCGGCTTCCCCGGCCTGCGGGTCGAGGGCACCAAACTCCGCCACGTCCAGGACGAGGCGTTCTTCCTCGGCGTCGAGAAGGTCTTCGCGGCCTACGAGTCCGGCGACGCCCAGGCTGCCGCCCTCGCGCCCGCCAGCGCCTCCGCCTTCCAGCCGTTCCTCGCGGCCCTCAAGGCCCGCCCCACCCCCCAGGCCAAGGGACAGATCGCCGGGCCCGTCACCGTCGGCATGGCGGTCCTCGGCGAGGACGGCAACCCCATCCTCTATAACGACGTCGTCCGCGACGTCCTCGCCAAGTTCCTCCACCTGCGCGTCAAATGGCAAGCCCAGCGCCTCCGCGCCGCCGGGGCCGAGCCGATTGTCTTCGTGGACGAACCGTTCCTGGCGTCCTTCGGCACGCCGTTCTTCGGTTGGAGCGTCGGGCAAGTCCGCGAGACGCTCGAAGCCGTCGCCGCGGGCGCCGAGACGGTCGGCTCCCACTGCTGCTCCAACACCGATTGGTCCATCTTCCTGGGGTGCCCGCGTCTGGCGATCGTCTCCTTCGACGCCTACGAGTTTGCCGAGAACTTCCTCGTCTATCGCGAGGACCTGGCCGCCTTCCTGGCGCGCGGCGGGAACATCGCATGGGGCATTGTTCCGACCGATCCGGACGCCCTCGCATGCGAAACCGTCCAGACGCTCCGGCGGCGGATGGACGGGCTCCTGGCGAAAGTCGAAGCCCTCGGCTTCGAGCGCGAGCGGGTCTTGCGCCAGAGCCTCATCACGCCCGCCTGCGGCCTGGGGACGCGCCCGATCCAGGCGGCCGACCGCGCGCTGGCGCTCACGCGCGACCTCGCCGCCGAACTCCGCAAGGCGATCGGCGAGTAGATTTACCCGCCCGTGTCCCTGTTCCCTTTGGACCCCTTTGGGGGCGGACACGATGGCGGACCAGTGGAAAAAAATTCCAAAAAATATTTTTGATGGGCGGGCGGATTTTGGGGCGATTTTTGGGGGGTCGCAACCGAGTTTCCAGAGCGCCAGGGGCATTTTGGGGTGTGGAAGACTCCGCGTGGAGTGCAAAACGCCCCGTTTTTGCCCCGATTTTACCTCGATTTGCCCCGTACATGCCCCGTACTGCCCCGCTTTTGCCTCGCAGAACCCTCGTTTTGCCTCCTATGCTATGGAGCGCGGTTGATGGGATGGGCGTTTTTCTGCGAAGTTTGGCACGGGATTTGCATGCCGGGGGGTGAGTGTGGTTTCAGCGCAGAGCACGCAGAGAGCGCAGAGGGGGAATTGGGGAACGGGGAAAGGCAACGCGGAACTCGGAATGCGGAATGCGGAACTGCCGTTGATGCGGCGGGGGGCGAGGTGCTTCTCCACGAAACGGAAAGAAGGGGGTTATCCTGCAGCCCAGTCCTCGATTGCGAGGGAGAACTCATCGCGAGCCACTTTTCGGATGCGGGCCATTTTGTCGTGGGTGACCAGAACCAGGTTATGTTCGACTGCCTGCGCGGCAATCCAGAGATCGTTCTCGTCGATACCGAGCTTTTCTCCCGTTGTCGGGTCAACAATTTGCTCCGCCCTAAGTTTCTTGCTCTTGCGTTCCGGAGGGTATTTTTCAAACAGGCGGGCGCGCAACGGACCATAAGAAAGGCATGTCGAGTTGGTCACGTCGAGGACACGCGGGAGTTTGTCGGCAATCCAGCGCCGGTATTCGTCGTGGTCCAAATGCGCCGCCCCACCGGCAATATGCAGGCCGTACTCGATCTCACCCAAAGTGATGGCTGAAATGGCGAGGGGCGTGTCGGCCGCAAGGTTCTTTACGGCGGCAAGGACTTGGCTGCGTTTTGGTTTCGTTTCATCGTACCAGACGCTGACGATGCAGGTGTCGAGGAGATAACCGCGCACTCGCATTACTCCCTGAAGGCCTCGACGGCCGCATCGAGTGCCCGCCTGAGCCCAGGGGACTTGATAGGTTCGTAACGCTCGAGCAGCTCCCCGGCCGTTGACCGCCGGTATTCATCGGACAGGTATTCATGCAGGGAGAAACACGGCTCATAGTCCTCGGGGAAATAGCGGTCAAACCGGCAGGGCACCCCTTCGCGCTGCCACCCGCTGAAGAGGTTGAGCAGTTGCCGTTCGTACCGAGGAGGCAACTGATACAAACGTAAGACCTCGGCATCCATCTGAAGGAGGAGGTTTCGGAGGAGTGTGGGGTTGGCTTCCTGGCGCAGACCCTGCGAAGGCAACCTGACAGCGTCCAGGTAATTGCAGGCCACGGCTGTCACGCGCGCCACATCGGCCTCGGTCAACCGCGGAACGGGCATGCGGCGGAGGACACCGACCAGGATATCGCGTTTCATGGTATGTGCGTAAACGTATGCATTGGCAAGTGGCGAATTGCACATCGCCCACAGGAATTCGAGGGGCAACTCGGCCAAACGGGAGCGAACCGCGACGAAGCGGCTTGTTATGGCATGACCCTGCCTGTCTATGAAAGCCTTGATTCGCCAGGGGCCGCGGCTTACGGGGGCATAGTTGACGAGAACCTGGGGCTGTTCCACCACGGTACCAGCCCTGGGTGTCTTGATGACCTCCGGGCTCAGGTTGATCTGCACGTCCGCAGGAAGCTCGTGAATCATTAGTTTTGGCTCAAGGCGCAGAAATCCCGGCGCGCTTCCAGGAAAAGTCTGTTGCGCGAAGGCCCGGAGCCCCCTTGCCCGAAGTGTGTCCTTGTTAAAGAAGTCAAACCCTTTACCACTATGCGCTACGTCGTGTAAAGTGTCCATGCCCTTACACCAGTCCCAGATTTGTTCCAGGTCAGGTATGCGCATGTCACAATCCGGCCCTGTTATAAACCGTCGCTGATCCACTGTCTGATCAGTTGTCACAGTATATCTTTCGCGGAAGCGCTGCGATTGGGGTTCTCGAACGCGCCGATAGCGTACAAGCCCTGGCGCCACCGCCTTGGGCGCGCGCCGCCGTCCCATGATGATGGCGGATTCCATGTCGGAGAACACAAAGATATTGTCGGGGAAGAGGCAAATCTCCTGAACTTCGAAATCGTTGCACAAAAGCCGTCTTAACGGCGTCGCGTTATTGCTATGAAGGAATCCTTGCGGCACGACAATGCCGAACACCGCGCCCGGTTTGAGATGAGGGAGCATCCGCGCGAGCATTTCGGAAGCCTTGTTGGATTGGCGGAGATTACTGTACTGCGCCTTCTCGACATCGGTGAATCTTTCAAAGGGCGGATTGGCCAGAAGGATCATCGCTTTTGCGGAGTGATCGGAGAGGGCATTATCGTCGAACATGTCGCCGACTTGAACATCCCATCCGTTCGGGTTGGGAATGTCCGCCAGGGTTAGCGAAAGGCGGGCAATTTCGACGGCAAAGGCGTCGGTATCAAGCCCATGCAACCGCTTTTTGAAATAATCATGGCGCGCACGCGCGTCCGATATGGTTGACGGCAGCATTTCCCGCAATAGGCGCATGGCAGAGACAAGGAACGCCCCGTGGCCACACGCGGGCTCAAAAACGTGGCGGCGCTCGCAGGGTATTTCCTCAATCCAGTCGGTGAGTTGCCAGACCATATAGTCAACAAGATAGGACGGCGTGCTGTGAGTGCCGAGCGCCGAGCGCGTTTCCTTTGAAATCAGGGTGTTCTCATAAACGTAAGAGAGGGACTCGGTTGTGACATGGCCGAGGTGTGCGAAGTCTTCGATTTCATGTGCAATTGCCGCCAAAGCCGCGCGACGCTTGCCGTCCTGCACCAGAACCGGCTTGGCGCGGTAATGCTCGGCAAGACGCGCGTAAACCTCGTCTACATCGGCCAGTTGGAGACTCGAGAAGGCTCGGACCCCCTTGTCCTGCAGAACCTTGGCGGCGACCAACCAGAAGACAGACTTAAAGAGCCAATGGCCCGCTTGTTGGGACACCTGGCGCGGATAAAGGGTCCCACGGAGTTTATAAACGCCTCGCTCGATCAGTTGGCTGAGACTCCTGCCGATGTCACTCTCCACCAGCGGCATCAGGCCGACGTCCACAAACTCCAGTTGGTATCGCTTTTCGAACAGGGCCAGGGTCTTGGCGCGGTACACGGATTCAGGGGCGAAATGCTGCTTGTGCTTGGAGAAGAAACTGTCGATCCTGGAAGGTGCCACTTCCTCGCACATCTGCGGCGTATCCCGCGATTGCTTCCACAATTGCAGCCCGGCATGGTAACAATGGAGCACAATGGGCGCGCCCATTTGGCGGCACGCGAGGACAGTGCGCTGCGGGGTTTCACCGTTAGACTGCGTTACAGCAATGCATGCGGAGCGGGCATCAGCGGGTTCGTGCGCAAAGGCGGCGAGAGGAACCTGTTGGCTTTCGCCAAAGCGGAAATCGCGGCGCAGAAGGCCGCCCTTATAACCGCACCGTCGAAGGTGCGGCGCGATAAGGTCTGGGCTGAGTGTACGATGTGCAGGGATGGCGGCTTGGCCCCCCTCCTATCGCCCGCAGGCACGGACCGGGCGTCTCCCCCAGCGCTCCTTATGTAATCATCGTCGGCCCCCCCTATCGGAGTCAACACTTTTCCTTTCGAAAGTCGCAACGTCAATCTGGAACAAGGGGGGGTTGGGCGGTACAACACAAGGTGTGCCTGGCCCCCGGCGGGCAGCTCACGTTCAATTCAACTGATAATGTTTCCGCAGCAGCCATTCGGCGGTGAGAAGGGCCCTTTTTAGCGGGGAACTCGGAACACGGAACGAAAGGCAACAGCACTGTCTACACGGCGAGATCCCCATCCCCAAAGGGATTTCTTCGGGACAAGACGGGCGGCTAGGCGGGAAGTTTCACGACCCAGTCGTTCGGGCCGGTCTTGGCGAGGTGAAATTCGCCGACGACCGTCCGGCCGCCGAACCGAACCTGCACGCGGTATCGGCCGTAAAAGCCCCTCAGGGCAAACGTGCCGGCGCCGTCGGTGCGGCCCTCGGCGTGCGTCTTCCATTCGCCGTGGATGAGCCGCCGGAGGGAATCATACGCCGGTTTCGGGCTCAGGTCCTCGCGCAGGAGGCCCCCGCCTTTCTGCCACGAGCCCTGGTCGCACATGTCCCACCACGTCAGCGCCACCGTGGCGGGGTGGCCGAAGATGACGCGGTAGAACCGCTCGGCATACTCGGCCTGGGCCGTCTCGTCCCAGACGCCGCTGCGGCGCGACCCGGTAATGGGCTGGCCGGCCGAGGTCGGCGTGAATTCCGTGATGTGGATCGGCAGGCCCAGCGCGGCGTATTGGTCCAGGATGCGCTGCACCTGGTCCAGTGGGAACCGCATGGTGAGCGGCTCGTGGGCCTGGATGCCGATGCCGTCAAACGGAACGCCGGCGGCCTTGGCGTCGGTGAGCAACTTCAGGAACGGCGGGCACCCGTCCCCGAAAACGTAGTAATCGTTGACAATGAGGACGGCCTTCGGGTCGGCGGCGCGGGCCCAGCGGTAGGGCTCGTCAATCTTCGGCGATGCGACGTGGGCCGGCTCGTTGACGACCTCCCAGAACTCGATCTTGCCTGCGTAGCGCTTCATGATTTCCCGGACGCGTGCCTTCTGGGCGTCGGGCGGCGGCTGGCCTTGAGACCACGCCGGGATGCCAGACTCGGTGCCCCACAGGAGCGGGTGCCCTTTCAGGCGGATGCCGCGCTCCTGCGCCCACGCGACGACCTTGTCGGTGTATTCGTATTTGGGCTTGCCGCGCTCGGGCTCATAAGCCCGCCAGTAGAAGTAGGTCGTTGCGTAGTTGAAGAGTTCCGCGAAGCGTTTCTTGTAGGTGGCGTTCTGCTCGGGCAGTTTAAGGCGGTCAAACATGTAGATGTTGCATCCGAAGAGGAAATCGTGTCGCACGAGTTCGGCCGTGACGGCGGCGTCGGCGATGAGTTTGCCGTCGGCCCCGACCACGCGGACCGTTGCGGGGCCCTTGCGAAACTGCTCGATGCCCTGTGCGGCCTGCTCCAGGGCCTGCTCTTCGCGTTGCTCGCCCATGGCGACCCATTCCTCGTGGCCGGCCAGGGTCACGGCCTCGCCGCCGGGTGCGGGGCGGACCTCGATGCGCTCCAGGTACAGGTTGCGGTCCTCGTCGCCCTCGAGGGCATCGTTGGTGAACGCAACGGTCACCCGGTTCACGCCGGCGGGAATTTCGATCCGCAACGTGTAGTCGGCGAAGTTCTGGGAGTTGACCGAGACGGTCGGCCCGCCCGTGCCGTCGACCCTGGCCTGCATGATCGGCCAGACACCCTTGCACGGCGTGCCGCAGGCGCGGACCACAAGTTCATGCGTGCCGAACTGCTCGGCCCGGACGTACTCGCCCACCTCGCCGTTGGAATAGAGGTGCCAGCCGCCCTCCACAGCCGCGCCGGTGGTCTTGATGCGGGCGTCCTTGACCTGGATCACCAGGGCTGCGGCAAAATCGGCCGAGGCAAGCACCAGGGCGGAGACCATAAGGGCAACCGGCAGGATTCGCATGACAGAACTCCACGGACCGCCCGCCGGGCACCATCGCTCGCGGCAGAAGAGCGTGCCGAATTATATCTCGCGCGCAACGGAATACAAGGCGCGCAACGGAATACAAGCGGTGTCTGCCGCCAAGGCCGGACTCGCCCCCACGCAATGTGGCACGGCCGGCCCACCCCGGGCGGGTAAACTTCGTGCCGGTGCGCCGGGACTCGGCATGACCCGGCATCGCCCTTCGACAAGCTCAGGGCTATGCCGTGGCAAGCAGCGCGCAGCGGAGGTCAGTTCAACTGATAATGTTTCCGCAGGAGCCATTCGGCGGCGAGGAGCAAAAGAAACAGGGCGAAGAGAA
>DATKUU010000025.1:0-6892 GCA_035530455.1 Phycisphaerae bacterium
TGGATGTCGTCGTGCTCTTCGAGGGATTCCATGAGGCCGAGGACCTTGCGCGCGTCGGCCGCGCTGGTGACGGCGACGTAGTTCTGCGGCACCTGGCCGAGTTGGGCGCTCTCGAGGGGGACGCCGGCGTCCTCGAGCGCCTGTTTGACGCGGGCGAAGGCTTCGGGCGGGCAGACGATCTCGAAGGCGCCGTCGGTCTCCGAGAGGTCCTCGGCCCCGGCCGCCAACGCCACGTCCATCAGGCGCTCCTCGTCCTGTCCGGGGCCGGTGACGAAGATGCCCTTGGCCGAGAACATCCAGGCGACGCATCCCGGCCGCCCGATCGAGCCGCCGTGCTTCTGGAAAATCATGTTGATTTCTCCGACGGTGCGGTTGTGGTTGTCGGTGAGTCCCTCGGCGAGGACGGCCACGCCGCCGGGCGCGTAGCCCTCGTAAACGACAACGGCGATGGGTCGCTCGTCGGCAAGTTCGCCGGTGCCTTTCTTAAGGGCCCGCTCGATGCTCTCCTTGGTCATGTTGGCGGCGCGCGCGTCGTCCATGGCATAGCGAAGGGTGAGGTTGGTGTTGGGGTCGCCTCCGCCCATCCGCGCCGCCACGGTAATGGCGCGGGCGCACTTGGAGAAGAGGCGTCCGCGTTTGGCGTCGGTGGCGCCTTTCTTGCGTTTGATTCGCGCCCAGTGGGAATGGCCTGACATGGCGTCTCCTAGGGTCGGGCGGCGCCGGAGGCGTCCGGCGTGCCGGGCTCGGGATCGTCTTCGAGACCGTCGTCGCCGGCCAGGGGCGCAACCTCGGGCGCGGCGCCGGCGCGGACGCTCTCAACCTTGGCGCGCAGGCGGGCCAGGTCGTTGGAGCGCGGGTGCTCGGGGTGTCCTTCGAGCAGTTGGGCGGCCTTTTGCCAGGCGTCGGCGGCCTCGCCTGTTCGGCTGAGGCGCCAGTAGGCGTCACCGAGGTGGTCCCAGATGACGGGGTCGAGTTCGGGGGCGGCGTCTGCGGCGGCCCGGAGCATCCGCATCGCCTCCTCAAAACCGCCGCGCTTGTAATACACCCACGCCAGGCTGTCCAGGTACGCGGGGCTCTTGGGGTCGCTCTTGAGGGCGAGGCGGATCAACTGTTCGGCCCGGTCGAGGAGGACGCCGCGGTCGGCCCACATGTACCCCAGGTCGTTATTGGACGGGGCGTGGTCGGGCACGAGTTGCAGGATGCGCGCGAGTTCCCGCTCGGCGCTCGGGCGGTCGTCCATTTCGCTGTAGAGTCCGGCGAGAAGGTATCGCCATGTGATGTTTTCGGGTTCGGCGGCGAGGAGGGTGCGGACTTCGGCGACGGCCTCCCCGACGCGGTTCTGTCCGGCCAGGACGTAGGCCAACAGGAGCCGCGCGCCGTGCGCCTCCGGGCGCGACGCCAGGATGTCGCGGGCGATGCGTTCGGCTTCGGGATGGCGTTTCTGGCGGAAGCGGACTTCGCCCAGAAGTTCCCGGGCGGCGGGAGAGTCGGGCTCCAGGGCGAGGGCCTGGTCCACGGCCTGTTCGGCCTTGGCGAGGTCGCCCTGGGCCAGGGCCACCGACGCCAGTTGGCAGTAGGCCTGCCCCTCCGCCGGGTGCCGTTCCAGAAGCGAGCCCAGTTCGGCCTCGGCCTCGTCGAACTTCCGCGACCGAGCCAGGGCCGAAACCAGGAAGTACCGGGTCGGCTTATCGTCCGGGTCGCCGTCGCGCGCCAGGCGGTACTCCAGGACGGCCTCGTCGAGCCGGCCGAGGCGATCCAGAATCATGCCCATCTTTCGATGGAAGACCGGCAGGGAGAGGCCGGCCTCGACGGCGGTGCGGTAAACGCCCAGCGCGTCCTCGAGACGGTTCTGTTGGATAAGGAGGTCGGCCTTGCGCGAGTAGGCAAGCGCGGCCTTGGGCTGGCGCGCCAGGGCGCGATCGTAGAGGGCGACGGCCTCGTCCTTTTTCTCGAGCCGCTCGGCCAGCATGCCCACCAGGAGGCACGTCCCGTACGGGTCGTCGTCGCGGAGGGCGGCTCGGGCGTCGCGGTAGACGGTTTCGGGGTCCTGGAGGGCGTCAATAATCTGGGCGGCGCGGACCAGGAGGGCTCCTTCGGCGGCGCGTCCGGTAAGGGCGGAGGCGAGGGCCTGGAGGGCGTCGAGTGGGCGGCCCTCGGCCAGGCGGAGGTCGGCCAGTTTCAGGGCCGCGGCGCCGGCGGTGCTGCCGGCGGCGGCCGGCTCGGACGCCAGTTCGCCGTAGAGCGTCTCGGCGAGGTCCTTTCGGCCGGTTTCCTGATAGGCGGCGGCAAGTTGGAAGGCAACGGCCCGATTCCGGGGATCGTCGGCGCGGAGGCGTTCCAGGTCGGCGACGGCCTCGTCGAGCCGGCCTTCGGCGCGGTAGGCTTCGACGAGGCGCTGGTAGCCGCCCTCGCTGGCGGGATTGGCCTGGATGAGCCGGCGGGCCCAGAGGCGTGCGGCGGCGAAGTCGCGTTTCTGGATGCAGGCGCGAGACAGAAGGCCCATCAGGTCGGTCTCATTGGGGCGTGCGGCCAGGGCTTCTTGGAAGCGGGCGATGGCGGCGTCGTTGTCCCCGCGCAGCAGGTGGAGTCGGCCGAGGACCTGGACGATTTGGGGTCGGCCCTGGTAAAGGAGGTTGATTTCTGCATATCGGCGGAAGAAGGGCCGGGGCTCGGCCAGTTCGTCCAGGAGGGCCTTGTAATGCTCGATTGCGCCGTCCACGTCGCCGCTCTCCTGCCGCGTCCGCGCCAGGTAGTAGCGGGCGAGAATATGGTGGGGCGAATCGGCGGGCGCGGCCGCAAGCGTTTTCTCGAAGGAGGCGACGGCCGCGCGGAAATCGTTCATCGCCCGGGCCGCGCGCCCGCGCAGGTAGAGCGTGAAGGCATTCTCGGGGTCCAGGCGGAGGGCTTCGTCGAGGGCGCCGGCACTAGCGCGCACATCGCCGGCGTCGTAGAGGGAGGCGCCGAGATACTGGTGGATGCGGGTGACACCGGGGGCGAGGCGTGCTGCGCGCGCCAGGTCGCGAGCGGCCAGGGCGGGTTCTCCCTCGGCCATGAGCAGCCGGCCGCGTGTAAAGTAGTGAAGCGCTTCGCGCAGCGCGTCGTTGGCGGGCGCGACTTCGAGGGGCGCCGGCGCGCAGGAGCGTCCGGGGGGCGATTCCGCCTCTGCCCCCGGCTCGCCTGCACCGGCTGCGCCCGCAAGGAGAATCGCAAGGCTCAGCCACGGCGCTGCTTTCGGCCATCGGCGCATACGTTTATCCTGCTTCTCCGCCCCCGGCTCCATCGGACGGCCGTCGGACGCTCTTCAGTGAATCACCTTGTTCAGCGGATAGACAATAATACCGCTGGCGCCGGCGCGTTTCAACTCGGGGAGGAGGCGGCGTTCCTGGGCGCCGTCGAGGATGACTTCGAGGGCGACCCAGTCGGCATCCGCGAGTTGGGAGACGGTGGGGCTCTTTTCGGCGGGGAGGAGGGCGACGACGCGCTCGAGGACCTTCTTCGGGACGTTCATTTTCAGGCCGACCAGTTCTTTGGCGTTGATCGCCCCCTGCAGGAGGAGCGCGAGGTTCTCGACCTTGGCCCGCTTCCAGGGATCCTTCCACGCCGCCTTGTTGGCGATGAGTTGGGTGTTGGACTCCATGACGGTGTCCACGACGCGGAGGCGATTGGCGCGAAGGCTGGAGCCTGTCTCCGTGACGTCCACGATGGCGTCCACGAGACGGGCCTTCACCTCCGTCGCCCCCCACGAGAACTCCACCTTCACCGCGAGGCTGCGCTTCTTAAAATACTCCTGCGTCACCTTCACGAGTTCCGTCACCACCAGGCCGCCATCGAGGTCCTCGGGTTTCTTGACGCGGCTTTCGTCGGGGACGGCCAGGACCCACCGGACGCGCGAAAGGCGGGCCTTGGCGTACACCAGGTCGGCCACCACCTGGACGTCGGAGCCGTTCTCCGCAATCCAGTCCTGGCCCGTCAGTCCGGCGTCCAGCACGCCGTCTTCAACGTATCGGCTCATTTCCTGGGCGCGGAAGAGGATGACCTCCAGTTCCGCGTCGTCGGTCGAAGGGCTGTAGGACCGGTCGCCGACCTGGACGTCGAAGCCCGCGCGGGCCATCAGGTCGAGCGTGGCCCGCTGGAGGCTCCCCTTGGGAAGGCCGAGTTTCAGAACGTTCGTCGTCTGGCTCATGGTCTGGCCTTTCTGCGGCTCGCGCGGCGCGAGCCGCTAGCGTTTCCTTTTGGGCGACCGGCGGGACCGTTTTTTCTTGGCAACGGTGCGGCGCCGGGCGGCGTGTTTGGTGACGGTTTTCTTTTTCGGTTTTCTGGCGGCGCCGGCGCGCTTCGAGCCGCCAGCTTTGCCCTTGGGCGCCAGGACCGCCGACGGGCACATCTTCCGCAAGGGGCACTGGCCGCACAAGGGCGTCTCGACCACGCAGAGGTCCTCGGCCAGGTGCTTGACGAGCCAGTGGGCCTCGTAGGCGCGCGAGCGCCGGACGGCCCGTTCCAGGAGGGCCTGCATCTCGGGCTCGGTCTGGGCGTCGGGGTCGAGGATCTGGAGCCGGCCCAGGACGCGGGCCACGTCGCGGTCCACCGGGAAGGCGTGCGCCCCGACGCAGTCGCGGGCGATGGTGGCGGCGACGAACGGCCGGACCTCCTCCAGCGCCTCGAAATACGACCGCGTGGCGACCTTCCCCATCGCTTCCGGGAAGTCCCAGACCATGCTGTTGTGGCATTTGAAGACCTGGTCCAGCAGGCGCGGGATGACGCGGGCCTTATCGGCGCCGCGGGGGAAGTCCGGGCCGAGCGAATCGCGGATTTCCCGCGGTCGGCTGACGCGCAGGTCGTTCCAGTCGGCGAACTGCTCGCGCAGGCGTGCAATCGCCTGCTCGACCTGGCTGGCGGTCGCCTCCTCCGAAAGGATCGCCCGCAAGGTGTGCTCGACGGGATGCGCGACCCTCGTCCGGGCGGGCTCGCCGTAGCGACCCTTCAACAGCAGGCGTGCCTTATCGAGGCGGTTGGCTTTCCGACTGAACGTGGTCATAGCGACTCCTCACGATTCTTCGCCGGGCGCGGGGCCGTCCGGCCCGGCTTCGGGCACTTCGACGCCACGGCGGATGCGGTCGGCGCGCGAAGCCTCGTCTTCGGTCCGCGCCTCGGCGATGAGCCGGCTGATCGAAACGCTCCGCTTCACCGACTGGTCCAGGTGGAACCGCAGGACGGGGCAGAACTTCATCCGCAGCCCGTCGCTGACGCGCTGCTGGACCCGCCCGCGCGCGTGCTGGATCGCCCCCAGGCACGCGGCCTGCTGGCGCTCGTCCCCCAGGACGGAAACCGAGACGTCGGCAAAGCGCATGTCGGCCGACAGGTTCGCCCCCGTCACCGTCACCAGGCCGACGCGCGGGTCGGCGAGTTCCTCTAGGAGCGTCTCCGAGACGATCTGGCGGATGAGGCTGGCGACACGTCGGCCACGCCGGCTGGTTCCCTTCGGTTTGGCCATCCTGGAGCCCCTTGGAATCTTCGGATACGATTATATCCGCCGCCGCCGCGTTGGCAACCGCCGAACCGGCCGTCTTGCTTGCCCTCCCCGTATCGCCTTGCCGCAACTGCCGGGGTGCGACTTGTTTTTCTGACGAGGCGAACAGGGGTTCGGCGGCCGCGGAAAAGACTCCAGGTGTCTTTTCTGCGCAGCACCCTTCGGGCCCTTTGGGGAAAAGACACCTGGAGTCTTTTTCGCGGCTGGATGCCGGCTTGCCGTCAGGCCACGGCACGCCCCTGGCACGGGTACGGCTCGTGCCGTGGCCGGCTGCCGTGCCAGGGCGGCTGCGAATCGTCGAGGCGTCACGAACGGTCTCGGCCGACAGCATCGCCGTCTCGGCACTTGACCGGTACTTGGAGACGGGTTAGAGTAACGTCAGGTCCGCCCGGACGGCGGGCTCGTGCTTCCGGCCTTCGCAGCCGAAGCGGCTGCTTCGGCGGAGTAGGCTCGTAGCGAAGTAGCCCTTCGCTACTTCGCAGAGTAGCACCGAATTGGGCTTGGGCCGTCGCCAGAGGCTATGGCCCACAAGTCGGGGAACAGGTCGCGCCGGAACTCAATTTCCACCCACTTCCGGGACGCGACCGCCAGAACCGAGGCCGCGCAAAACAGGGAGTTAAGTATCCTGTCCCCGGAACTATTTTTGTCACAACACATGCCGCCCGAGGGATTGCTGCGCGTAACGTGCTATGCCTTTCTTGCAACGGCTGCGATGGGCGTGGCCATTCTTCTCCTCGGCATCCGAGATCTGTGGCACCTGGCAGCCACACGACGGCGGGAAAGCTCGAGTTCGTCGCCGGAGACCCGCCGCAGGCTGTTGCGCGCCATGCAGTGGTCCGCCTACGCCACAAGCGCTTCCGGCGCCCTCCTCCTCGGCGGACTTGGAGCATTCTTCGTCAGCATCCGCTACGAGCACGCGTGGGGGGAGTACGTATTGCTTATCGCTGCCGGTATTTCATTTGCTTCTCTGCTGGTGGGGGCCCTATGGGGATCCCATGCGAAGAAACTGAAGGCGAAAAAGGGAAACGGTTCCGCCCCCATCCATTCGAAAATTGATCCCGAATCCGGGAATAGCCATCGATGAGCAAGTTTCTGTCAACGACCGGGGAGTATCCGGTGACACCCATATCCGTGCTCTGTTCCACCCCGCCACGGGCGGGTAAACTTCGTCCCGATCCCGGCGCGCCGGGAGAGGACTACCGACGGACAGGCAAGGGCGCGCCACCGGCGTAGCCCATCAGGCGAAGCCGGGTTCGCTTTTCATTCCGCAATCCGCCCGCCACGGCGGGCAAGCGTTCCGCATTGTCTAAAGAATCTCGATCTCATAATCCACAAGTTCCGCGCCCGGCGTCGTGCGGACCAGCG
>DATKUU010000026.1:0-8118 GCA_035530455.1 Phycisphaerae bacterium
CAACGTATTGCGACCTGTCGAACGGCGGGCGGGCGCTCGTCCGCGCCAGTCAGATCGCCATCGGCCACAAGAACGACCTGGGGATCGAGGTCAATTGCGAGCGCGGGAGCCTCGTCTGGCGCCAGGAAGACGCTGAACGGCTCACCCTCCGCCTGCCGGGCGAGCCCGACCGCGACTACTGGCGCGGCGAGTTGAAGGGGACCGACTCGGTCCTCGGCAAACTGCCCGACTGGGTCGGCACCGAGGCGACGATCCCCTCCGGCCACGGCGAGGCGTTCCACGACGCGTACGCCCGCCTCCACCGCTCGTTCGAGGCGGACGTGCGGCTCTATAACGAGGGCAAACCGTTCCGGTGCGACGGGTCGAAGTACGCAAACGTGCACGACGGGGTCCAGCACATGAAGTTCATCGAGGCCGCCGTCAAGAGCGCCAAGAACGGATCGAAAAAAGTAAGAATGTAGTCAACCGTTTAGCCGCCCCGCTTGCGGGGCGAGCCCTTCACCAACAAGGGGCGAACCGGCGAAAAGGAGCGAAAAAATGAAACTCGGCGTGTTCACGGTGCTGTTCAGCGGGCAGCCGCTCGAAAAGGCCCTCGACTACATCTGCGAGAGCGGCCTGGAGGCGGTCGAGATCGGCGTGGGAGGCTATCCCGGCAACGCCCACTGCCCGGTGGAGGAACTCCTGGCCTCGAAGACGAAGGCCGCGGAGTATAAGAAGCGAATCACCGGCCGGGGCCTGGTCATCAGCGCCCTTTCGTGTCACGGGAACCCGCTGCACCCGGACGCGGCGGCTGCGAAGCGGGACCGCGAAACCCACCGCAAGGCCGTCCGCCTGGCCGAGATGCTCGGCGTCAAGGTGGTGGTCAACTTTTCGGGTTGTCCCGGCGGCGGGCCGAAGGACACGACGCCCAACTGGATCACCTGTCCCTGGCCGCCGGATTTCGGCGACGCCCTCCAGTGGCAGTGGGAGAAGAAACTCATCCCGTTCTGGACCGAGGAGGCCAAGTTTGCGAAGGACCATGGGGTCGTCATCGGCTTCGAGATGCATCCGGGGTTCCCGGTGCACAGCACCGAGACGCTGCTCAAATTGCGGAAGGCGTGCGGGCCGACCCTCGGGGCGAACTTCGACCCCAGCCACCTCTTCTGGCAGGGGATGGACCCGCTGGTGAGCCTGAAGGCACTCGGCAAGGCCGTCTTCCACGTCCACGCCAAGGATTGCCGCATCGACCCTGAGAACACGGCGATGAACGGCGTGCTGGACACGAAAAACTACGGCGACATTTTGAACCGCTCGTGGGTTTTCCGGACGGTCGGCTACGGCCACGGGGAGGGGTTCTGGCGCGACTTCGTCTCGACGTTGCGCGTCATCGGCTACGACGGCGCCATCAGCATCGAGCACGAGGACGGCCTGATGAGCGTGAACGAGGGGTTCCAGAAAGCGGTCGCCTTCCTCAAGGGCATCCTGCTGACGGAAAAGCCGGGCGGGATGTGGTGGGCGTAGCAGCGCGGGCCGGCGCGGCCGCCCCCCGCAAACGCAAAAGGGCCGCTCGCACGCGAGCGGCCCTTCTTTCCTGTCCCTCGCGCAAAGCGCCTCAGCGCGAGACGAACTCGTAGGCGCCCGACCCGACGCGGAAGACGGCCGCGCCCCCCGCCATGCGGTCGAACGTCACCCCCTCGGCCTCCGCCGCCGGCCGGCCGCCCTCCGTCACGTCCTCGGCCCGCCCCGCGGGGACGTGCACCTCGGCCGTCGTGTTCGCCGGGATTGTCACGCTGATCGCCAGGCCCTTGCCCTCGACCTTCCAGGCCGAGGCGACCAAGCCGTGGACCGACTCGTACTGCGCGCGGGTCCACTCCAGGCCGCCTCCCGGCCGCGGCCGCACGACGATCCGCTTGAACCCCGGCGCAGCCGCCTCGATCCCCGCCACCGTCGAGAAGAGCCACTCGCCCACCGCGCCGAAGGCGTAGTGGCAGAACGAGTTCATCCCCGGGTCGTGCAGGCCCTTCTCTTCGGTCCAGCCGTTCCATCGCTCCCAGATGGTGGTGGCGCCGTGCTTGATCTCATAGCCCCACGAAGGGAACGTGTCGTTGAGAAGCAACTGGTAGGCGACATCGTCCTCGCCGATCTTCGCGAGCACGGTCATCAGGTCCTTGAGGCCCACGATGCCGGTCGAAAGGTGGGTGTCGCGTTTCTTGATGTCCTCGACCAGGTGCCGGGCGGCGCGCCGGCGCAGGTCGTCCGGCAAGAGGTCGAACTGGAGGGCCAACACATAGCCGGTCTGCGTGTCGCCCTTGATCCGCCCGTCGCCGGCCACGTAGGCCTTGTTGAAGGCGGCCTGGATGTCCTCGAACAGCGCCTCGTACTTCTCGCGGTCGTTTTCTCTCCCGAGAACCGCCGCCGCCTTGGCCGTCAGGCGCGTGCTCAGGGCGAAGTAGGCCGTTGCAAGGACATCCTTCGGCGTGTCGGCTTGGATGCTGAGCCAGTCGCCGTAGCCTTCCGCCGGCCGAAGAAGCCCCCGGCTGTTCGCCTTCAGATACTCGACCCACCGGACCATGCCGCCGTAGTGGCGCTCGAGGAACCGCACATCGCCATAAACCTCGTAGCAAGTCCAGGGGCAGATGGTGCCCGCGTCTCCCCAGGCGGCCGTGCCCGCACCGTGCCACAACCCGAGGGGGGCGACATCGGGGAAAGCGCCGTCGGCCCGCTGCGCATCGCCGAGGTCTACGAGCCACTTGGCGAAGAACGCGGCCGCGTCGGCGTTGTACGTCGCGGTGCGGATGAAGATCTGGGCGTCGCCCGTCCAGCCCAGCCGCTCATCGCGCTGGGGGCAATCGGTCGGCACCTCCAGGAAGTTGGCCCGCTGCGTCCAGACGACGTTCTCCTGGAGACGATTGAGGAGCGGGTTGGAGCACTCGAAGGCCCCCGCGCGCGGCACGGCGGAATGGGCGACGACGCCCACGAGCGCGTCCGGCCCCGGCTCGCCCGGCCAGCCCGTCACCTCGACGTAGCGGAACGCGCGGTAGGTGAAGCGCGGCTCCCAGACCTCCTCGCCGCCGCCCCGAAGGACGTAGGCGTCGGTGCACTTCGCCGACCGCAGGTTCGCCGTGTGGACCGTCCCGTCGGGCTCCAGCATCTCCGCGAACCGCAGGACGACCTTCTCGCCCGCGCGCCCGCGGACCTTCAGCCGCACCCACCCGGGAAACTCCTGTCCGAAGTCGAAGACCCACGCCCCCGGCTTCGGCTGCGTCATCCGCGCCGGCGCCATCTCCTCGTGCACCCGCACCGGGACGCCGGGCGACGCGCCGATCTCGGCGTCCATGCGGCCCTTGAGGTCCACCGGCGCCCAGTCGGCGGCGTCGAAGCCGGGCCCGTCCCAGCCAGGGACCTCGCGCCGGGCGTCGTGCGTCTCGCCCATCAGCAGGTCCGTCTCGACAATCGGGCCCTCCGCCGCACGCCACGACTTGTCCGTCGCCACCGTCTCGGTCGAGCCGTCGGCGTACTCGATCTCCAGTTGTGCCAGGAGCCAGGGCGTGCGGCCGTAGACGTGCGGCCCGACCAGGCCGACGTGGCCGGCGTACCAGCCGGGCGCCAGGATGGCGCCGACGACATTTTCTCCGTCGCGCAGCAGGTCTGTCACGTCGTACGTCCGGTAGTAGCAGCGCGTGTGGTAATCGGTCCAGCCGGGTGTGAAACGATCGCGCCCCACGCGCCGACCGTTGAGGCGGAGTTCGTAGAGCCCGAGCGCGGTGGCATAGACCGTGGCGCGGCGAACGGGCCGCTCGACGGCAAAGGCCTTGCGCAGATGGGGGCATGCGGCCGGGCCGTCGTACCCGATCCACTTCGCTTGCCAGTCGCTCACCTCCAGAAGCCCCATCGTCCACAGGGCCGGCACGCTCCATTCTGACGGCCGGTCCCTTTCGTCCCACGCGCGGACCTTCCAGTGGCAGCGCATGCGTGACCGAAGCGGCTTTCCGGCATAGGCGAGGTGAAGGGTTTCCTCGGAAGCAACTTTTCCCGTGTCCCAGAGGTCGCCCTTGCCGGCCGCCAGATTCTCTTCACTGCTTGCGACGAGCACCTGGCAGGCCGTTTGGCGTGCGCCGCGCCGGTCGGATTCGACGATCCAACTCAGCCGGGGGGCCGCCACATCGATCCCCAGGGGGTTTGTGTGATACTCACACCGCAGGCGTGCCGGCGCCAGACCACCCATGCCAACTCCTTTCGCTCAGAGGAAGAAACGGGGCTTCCACCCAGGCCCTGCAAGTCCTTGCACTTACCCCGACGTCGGCTCGACGTTGCTGCCGCGGCGGCGGACGAACGTCACCCCCGCCAGGACCAGCATCGCCAGGGCAAGCACAATCAACAGGACGTCGGTGATCATGAGCACGAGGTTCTCGCCGGGCAAGTATTTTGTGTAGAAAAGATACACGAGGGCCCCGAGGGTGGTCGCGGTCATGAAGGCGGCGGGCAGGAGAGTGAACCACGCCTGGCGCCCGCGCGCCAGGAGCCACATCGAGACGACCAGCAGGGCCATGGCCGCGAGCAACTGGTTGGCCGCCCCGAAGGCCGGCCAGATTTTCTGGAACGCATTGAAATAGCACATCACCAGCATCAGGACGGCGGCAAGGGCGGAGTTCAGCAGAGCATGCTTCAGCCAGCGGGGCGCGCGGGCGCCCAGAAGCGTGGTCCAGAGTTCCTCGAAGAGGTACCGGTTCAGCCGGATGGCCGAGTCCAGCGTCGTGACGACGAACCCCTCGACCATCAGGATGCCGAAGATGCTCCCGACGCCGACGGGCAGGCCGAACGCAGTATGGAACAAGCGGCCGGCGCCGACGGCGAACGCCAGAACGGGGTTCGCCTGGCCGCCCGCCCCGGGCCAGACCAGGTCGCGGTAATCCGCAAACGAAAGGCCCCAGACGACGGCCGCCATCACCAGGGCCGCGAAGAGCGACTCCAGCAGCATCCCGCCGAAGGCGATCGGCCGCGAGTGCTTGATGAGCCAGCACTGTTTGCTCGTGGTGCCTCCCGCCACAAGCGAGTGGAAGCCCGAGATGGCGCCGCAAGCCACCAGGACGAAAAGCATCGGCCAGACGCTTCCGGCCGTCGCCGACCCCCGCTCCAGGTGCTCCATGGCAAAAGCCGGCTCGTCGAACGCCGCGCCCTGGAACCCCGCCGCCGCAACCCCCACGACCAGCAGCGCGATGCCCGCGTAGAGGATCTGGACGTTCGTGAAGTCTCGCGGCTGAAGGAGAATCCAGACGGGGAGCGAGGAGGCGGCCCAGACGTACACCGTCAGGATAATCATCCAGAGCGTCCCGTCTATGGCGAGCGGCAATTGAAAGCCCACGACGATGCTCCCGACGGCGATGGCGCCGGTGATGAGGTAGACGGCCCACGTGGCCAGGTTGCGCTTGTAGAGGAGGTATCCGACGAGCGGCGCGAGGACCGTGATGAGGATGACGCTCGTCGAGGCGATGCCCCCGATCCGCCCCATCGCCACGCCGTCCACCACGCGCGTCTTCAGGTAGGTGTCCTCCGGCCGCACGCCCAGTTTGTCCAGCGGATATTCGCTCGTCAGGCTGGCGGCGGCGGCGTTCAGGAAGGCGGCGGTCACCAGCACGAGCATCAGGATCGTGAACAGGACGAACAGGACGAACCCCGGCCGGCCGAGTACCTTCCGGGCCACGTCGGCCATGCTCCGCCCGTTCTCCCTCAGGCTGATCGAGAGGGCTGCATAGTCGTGCACCGCCCCGAAGAGGATGCCCCCCACGAGGATCCAGAGCCACACCGGCCCATACCCGTAGCACGCCGCCATCGTCGGCCCGAGGATCGGCCCGGCCCCGGCGATCGTGGCGAAGTGGTGGCCGAAGAGAATGCTCGGGCGGGTCGGCACGTAGTCCTTATCGTCCTTAAAGAGCACGGCCGGCGTCGGACACGAGCGGTCCTCCCCCAGCCAGCGGGCCACCTGCCGACCGTAGAACCGGTACGCCAGGAGCAGCACGGGAACCGAAATGAGGACGACCCAGGCGATGTTCATTGGCGTCTCCCGTCGGATCGGCCGGCCGGACCCGGCGCGGGCTTGCGTACTATCCCGCGCCTCCGGCGCCCGTGCAAGGGTTTGCGTTCCGCCGCCCGGCCGCGTACAATGTGGAACCTTTTAGGAAAGGGTTGCCATGCGCGTTCGCAATCGGCTTCATCTGTTCCTCCTGGCGGCGGCGATGGTGTTCCTGGCGGTCGGCGCCGCCTGGGCGGAGGCGCCGCGCAACGTCATCCTCATGATCGGTGATGGGATGGGGCTGGAGCAGGTCAAGGCCGCCAGCCTCTATGCGACCGGCAAGCCGGGAGGACTGGCGTTCGAGCCCTACTATCGCGGCGAGGTCACCACCCACTCCGCCAATTCTGACCAAACGGGCGGCCACGTCACGGACTCGGCGGCGGCGGCAACGGCCATCGCCACCGGCCACAAAACCACCAACGGCCGGCTCTGCGTGACCCCCGACGGACGCCAACTCACCACGGTCCTCGAATGTCTGGCCCGCCGCGGCAAGTGGACCGGCCTCGTGACGACTGTGCCCATCACCCACGCGACGCCGGCCGGCTTTGCGGCTCACAACAACAGTCGCGACAACTACGAAGCGATCGCCGCCGATTACTTCGAGCGGTCCCGCCCGAATGTCCTCTTCGGGGCGTACTGGGCGGACGGCAAGGGGGTGACCGAGGCGAAGGCCCTCGCGGCCGGATACGCCGTCGTCCGCACGCGGGACGAACTCGCCGACTTCCTCCGCCGACCTGCCGACCCCGGCGCCGATTCCCCTCACCTCTCCGGCCAGTTCGCCGCCGGCCAGTTGCCTAATGAGTTCGACGATGCCAACCGGCAGGGCGAGCCGACCGTCACCTACGACACCGCGCCCCACCTGGCGGAGATGACGAGCGCGGCCCTGGAGATCCTCGCGCGCGGGCCCGACGGATTCTTTCTCATGGTCGAGGGGGGCACCATTGACTGGGCCTGTCACGCCAACCACCTCGAGAGCACCGTCGGCGAAACCCTCGCGTTCGCCCGCGCGTTCCAGGCCGTCCTGGATTGGGCCAAAGGCCGCCAGGATACCCTCGTCCTCGTCACCGCCGACCACGAAACGGGCGGACTCCGGGTCGTTCAACCCAAGGCCGCCGGCGAGTATCCCGACGTCTTCTGGGCCTCCAAGGGACACTCTGGCGCCAACGTCCCGCTCTACGCCCTCGGACCCGGCGCCGAACGGCTCGAAGACGTTGTGGACAACACGGACTTGTTTAGCGTGATGGCGGGCGAGGACCCGCCCGCGCCGCAGCCCCGGAGCGCCGTGACGGCCGAGCCGGCGGCCGTTGCCCCGTAGAACGCTCCGCGGACCTGTCCACCGTAGCCCGACCCGTCCGCCATAGCCCGCAGGGCGAAGGCGGAAGGGCGAAGGCGGAAGGATGCCCATGACGCGAAAGCAACTGCTCGTCGCCGCCGTCCTGGTCGTCGTCGCCCTTGCCGCGATCGTCGTCGCCTACGCCTTTCTGCCGGCCGACGCCGCCTGGCGCACCAATCGCCTGCTGCATCACGCGGCCCAGGCGGCTGCGGGCCTCGCGGCGCTCGGCGGCGCCGTCTGGGCCTTCTGGCCGCGACCGGCTCCGCGCCGACGGGACCTGGCGCGCCTGGAGGCGCACCGGCGAGTCCTCTTCGGCGCCGCACTCGTCGTCGTCACCGTCGCCTGGGTCGCCCTGACGGAAGTGTGGCGCGACCGCGTCGCCCGGTCGTTCCTGGAGCCGGCCCGGACGGACCTGGCGGCCGTCGCCCGCGCTCTCGACGCCTATGCCGCCGACCACGCCGGCAGCCTCCCCGCCGCCATCCAGGATCTCGCCCCGGACTACCTGCCGCGCCAGCGCCTGTACTACGTTTACCGCGACGGCCCGTTGCCGGCCGACCCGCCCCAAGCCGAGGCCGACCCGTCCTACGCCTTCGTCAAACCCAAGGTTCCCCAGACCGCCGACCGCCCACCCCGCCGCGAAGAAACCGTGCGGGCCTACCTGAGGTCGGGCCAGGCGTGGGCTCCCCTGACGGTCGTTGCGGACAAGGCGGGGCACGTCCGAATCGTCGGCGAGGAC
>DATKUU010000027.1:0-33652 GCA_035530455.1 Phycisphaerae bacterium
CTCGGCATGACCCGGCATCGCCCTTCGACAAGCTCAGGGCTATGCCGTGGCAAGCAGCGCGCAGCGGAGGTCAGTTCAACTGATAATGTTTCCGCAGGAGCCATTCGGCGGCGAGGAGCAAAAGAAACAGGGCGAAGAGAATCGGGAAGGCGCCGGGAATGGTGGTCAGGCCGAGTTCGCGGTGGATATCCTCGCCGACGGTGGAGGCGCGGAGGCGCTCGACCAAGTCGGCGAAGTTAGCGGGTTCGTAATACGCCCCGCCGGTGGCCTCGGCTATTTTTCCAAGCAGCGGCCGGTCCTGGGCGAGGCGGTCGAACTCCTGGTTCGGCCGGCCGACGGTGAACGAATCCTCCGCCAGGCCGAGCCGCACGCCGTCCTTCGTCGCTTCGACCAGAAGTTTATACGTGCCGGGGTCGGGAGCCTCGATGGTCGTTTCATAGACGCCGACGGCGCCGGGGGCAAGGGCGAAGGCGAGGGGCGTGCGCTTGCCACCTGAGGCGATGAGCGCGGCGGAGATGTCGGCGAAGTTGGTGGCGCGGCCTTCCTCGGCGCGGACCTTGACGCGAACGCCGACGGACTGGCCGGGCTCGTAGTGGGGCTTGGACACGAGCAACGTGACACCGGGCCCTTCGGCCTCCTGCTTGATTTCCTTCGAGGCAAGCCAGCGGACCATCTGGCCCCAGAAGCGTGCGTAGGGCGACTCGCGCCCGAGGGCCTTCGAGGGGAGGTACCACTGGTACGTCGTGTCGGCGGCGAAGGCGGCGGTGCGGCCGCGGCCGAAGGACTGGACGGCGAGGACAACCAGGGGTCCGGTGGGCCCGGCCCGGTCGGGATGGACGGCCAAGACGGAAGCGCCCGGCTTGGGGGCGCCGAGGCGCGTGCAGCCTTTGAGCGTGGGCAACTCTTGCGCGGGCGCTCCGCCGCGCGGCGGCTGGAAGAAGTCGGCAATACCGTAGAAGATTGAGTGGGCGAGGCCTTCGGGCGTGAGGCGGAGGACGAATTTTTCGGTTTCCTGGCCGATGGTGCGCGGGCCGACGAAGACGGGGAGCATTTCCTCGACGGCGGAGCCTTCGTATCCGCCGGGGCCGAAGGCGGCGTAGCCTCCGATCATGAGCAGGCCGCGTCCCTCGGAGACGGCGGTCTTGAGGTTCGCCAGTTGGGCCGCGGAGAAGTAACTGCGGTCGAGGTCGCCGAGGATATAGACATCAAACTTGCGCATATCTTCAAGTGTCTGTGGGAAGGCGGAGATCTCGACGTCGCGCAGGCTGCCGGTCTGGACGAACTCGCCTTTGCGGACCTGTACCAGGGCGGCCAGTTCGACGTTGGGATCGGTCTCCAGGACGCTCTTCAGCGGCTTGTACTCCGGCCGGACGACGCCCTCGATGTAGAGGACGCGGATGCGCGGGTCGGTGACGAGGAGATGGAAGTCGCGGAAGTTGTTCTCGGTTCGGCGTTCGGCGGGGTCGGACGGGATGCGGACGGTGTAGGTGTGGCGGCCGGTGGCGGCGGGCGTCAGGGTGAGCGTGACGCTCTGAGGTCCGGCGCGTGAATCGAGGCGCAGGGGCTGGGCGGCGAGAAGCGCATCGCCCTCGCGCACCTGGACCTCGACGGAGCGGTCGGCCAGGCCGACGGCATCGACGTCCACGGTGATGCGGGTGATGTTATTGACGACGGCCTCGTCGGGGGCGCGGACGGCGGCGACGGCGATGTCCTGGTAGCCGCTCGCGTCCGACAGGTCGGTCCCGACGCCGACGGTGAAGACGGGAGGCGGTGCGGCGGCGAGGATGTCGGCGACGGGGTCGCCGCCCGCGTTGTGAATGCCGTCGGTGAGGAGCACGAGGGCGGCGGTGTCGGCGCGCGGCGCGGCGGCGAGAAGATCGCGGACGGGGCGGGCGAGGTTGGTTGAGTCGCCGACGGGCTCGGGCCAGCGGGCGTCCTCGACGGCGCGGGCGCGGGAATCGAAGGCGAACAGGCGGACGTTGAAGGAGGCCCGGAGGCGGTCGAGATACTCGGTGAGTTGCGCCATCGCGCGGGCGAGACGGCTGGGAGTGTCGGGCCAGTCGCTCACCGACATCGAGCGCGACGCATCTACAAGGATAAGAAGGTCGGTTCGGCGCGACAGGCGCTCCTCGTAACTGAGGAGGGGCTTGAAGATGAGCAGCACGAGCACGAGCACCGCGAGGATGCGCAGGGCGAGGAGCACGGCGAGGGGGCGAGAGCCGAGCGAGCGGCATGCGCCCAGATAGAAGAAGGCGACGAGGGCGGCGGCGGCGAGGGCCAGGAGGACGGCGAGGAAGCCCTGGGCGGCGGGGGTGTCGGCAGGGGCAAGGCCGGCGGCGAGGAGCGCAGCGGCGAGGGCGAGGCCGGCCAGAATCTGCCACCAGGGAAGCGCCGGCTCGGAGTCCGGGGCACTTTTCTCGGCAGACCGACGACGCGCCCGCAGCCAGCCGACCAGCGCGAGGACGGGCGGAACGACGAGGAGCGCCAGGAGCGGCCACCGCCGCGCGCGGATGATCCAGTGGGCGAGGAGGGCCGTCAAGACGACGGCGGCAGCGGCGCCGAGCGCGAGGGCGGCGGCCGAGAGGCCCTCGCCGTAGAACAGCAGCCGCATTTCACCGTCGGCGAGCATCATGCGGAGCCGTCACCCATTCTCTTTAACATATTCCTTGACGTAGATAACCCACCGGCGCTCGAGGTCCGCCAGGCCGAAGCCGTAGGCTTCCCGGAGGGCGTCGTCCTGGTCCGCGCCGTCTTTGAGGCGTTCGATGAAGCGTCTGAACTTCGGCCGACCGGCCGAGAGAAGAAACTCGACCAGGGTGAACGAGACGGAGTAGGCCGGATAGGCGAACGTGCCGTCCGGCGGCGCGTGGAGGACGTCGCGGATGGTCCGGCCGGTGCGGGCGAGGTGGCGGGACCACTGGATTTTGCGCGAGCGGAGCGAGGGGTCGTTGACGACGGTCATATACTCGGCGAGGCCTTCGTGGAGCCAGCGGGGGAGGTCCACGGCGCGCTTGTACAACTGGAAGAAGGCGTGGGTTCCCTCGTGGGCGAAGAGTTCCCGGAGTCGTCGCTCGTCGCGGGTATCGAGAGGGATGGAGATATGAACGAGTTGCGGTTCGCCGGGGGCCCGCGCTTCCCAGGCGAAGTAGGCGCCGGTGGCGCGTGCGTCGCAGGAGTCGAACGCGCGGGCGTGGGATTCATAGAGGGGGCGCGAGCGGAAGATCATGAGGATGCATTTGCCGTCCCAGACGCGCTCGTCGGCGGGGATGCCGAACTGCCGGCCGAGGTTCGCGTAGATCGTCTCGCACCACGCGACGAACTTTTCGGCGGTGGGAGCGTCGGCGTCGGTGAAGAGGAGGTAGTGGTCGGTTTCGGCGAGGCGCAGGCGCGCGCCGAGGCGCTCGTTGAGGACGGGAAGGCGCTCTTTCTGGCGTGCGACGATTTTCGCCTGGTCGAAGGAGCCGTCCGGCCGGCGATAGTTCGGGGGGAGGCGCCAGGGCTCCAGATCGGCCTTGTCGCCGGGGAGGACGACGCGTTCGTCCTTTCCTCCACCGGGGATAGTTTCGTCGGCGGGAGGCGAGTCGGCGTCATCGGCGGCTACGGCGAGGCACGGCGCCGCGGCGAGGAGCACGAGCGCCGCCGCCAGCGCCGTCCGCCGCACGAGTGTGCTATCGGAGGGCGGCGTGCTCATGGCGCGTTGGGCTCCGCGGCGGCGGGGATGGAGAAGCCGGGTTCTTCGGAGGCGACGCGGACGGGGCCGGCGGCGCGTTGGGAGATTTCGGCGACGAGGCGCTCCGGCAGCCGCACACGCTGGACGATTTGCCCGTCCTGGAGGCTGCGCTGGAGGACCTCGCTGTGTTGCTCGAGCCAGGCGAGGAACCGGCCGTCCGCAGGCGAGACGCCGACGGTGATTTCCCGCGGCGGTCCGACAAGGCGCTCGGCGACGGTGCGGGCGAGGGCTTCCAGTCCGTCGCCGCGCGTCGCGCTGGTGAGGACGGCACCGGGGAATCGGCGGACGGCCAGGTCCAACTGCACGGGGTCCTCGACGCGGTCGCACTTGTTCAGGACGACGACCTCCGGCTTGCCCGCGCAGCCGATTTCCTCGAGGACGGCATGGACGGCGGCGACGTCGCCGGCGAGGTGTTCGGTCGAGACGTCGGCGACGTGGAGCAGGAGGTCGGCATGGACGGCCTCTTCGAGGGTGGCCTTGAAGGAGGCGACGAGGTGGTGGGGGAGGTCGCGGATGAAGCCGACGGTGTCGGAGAGGAGAGCCGAGAGACGATGCGGGAGGCGCCAGGCGCGGGTGCGGGTGTCGAGGGTGGCGAAGAGTTTATCTTCGACGTACACATTGGCATTTGTGAGTGCGTTGAGGAGGCTGGACTTGCCGGCGTTGGTGTATCCGACGAGTCCGACGCTGAGCCGGTCGCCTCGGGACCGGACGACGCGTTCCTTGCGTGCGTCTATCTCGCGGATTTTACGTTTCAGGTCGGTGATGCGTCGGCGGACGATCCGGCGGTCGGTTTCGAGTTGGG
Source organism: Phycisphaerae bacterium (assembly GCA_035530455.1). Lineage (GTDB taxonomy): Bacteria > Planctomycetota > Phycisphaerae > FEN-1346 > FEN-1346 > JAPLMM01. The sequence continues at coordinate 4,533 of DATKUU010000027.1, forward strand.
TTTCGCCGGGTCCGCGGGCGCCGATGCCGCCGCCTTCGAGGCGCGACAGGTGGGTCCACATCCGCCGCAGACGCGGGTAGAGGTATTCCAGTTGCGCCAGTTCCACCTGGAGCCGTGCCTCGTTGGTCCTTGCGCGGGAGGCGAAAATATCGAGGATGAGTTCGCTGCGGTCGATGACTTTGGTTTGTGCGGCGGCTTCGAGGTTGCGGACCTGGGCGGGCGAGAGGTCGTTGTCGAAGATGATGACATGGGCGCGTTCGGCGGCGGCGAGTCGGCCCAGGGCGTCGGCCTTGCCCCGGCCGACGTACGTGCTCGGGTCCACGTCGCGTCGGCGCTGGCTGGCGGTGGCGACGACCTGGGCGCCGGCGGTGTCGGCCAGGCGCGCCAGTTCCTCCAGACGGTTGCGGTGGCCTTCGAGGCCGACGGCATCGCCGCCGAGAGTGACTTCAACGAGCACGGCCCGTTCGCGGACGACCGTGCGTCGGGTGGTCTTGAGTTCCTTCACGCGGTTCGGACGATCCTTTCGCGGGAGTGCGCCCCGCCTTCTTTATGATACGACGGCGGGCGGCGGGCGTCAATTCGGCGCGCGGGCGAGCGCGATGGAAACTTCGAAGACAAGCATCGTCGGCAGTCGCTCGACGCCCTCGGGCGACGGCGGCTCGCGACGCCAGACGACGAGGAACGGACCGGCGCCCGTTTGGCGCTCGGCGGCCCACCAGCCGAGGGTGCGGCCGGCGTGGGCGAGGTTGGCGTCGGCGCTGGCGCGCCACTCGGCCGCCCACGCGAGCACGGGGCGCGACGCCTCCTCGCCCTTCGACTTACTCAGGGCGACCCCGAGCCCCTCGACTTCGCTCGGGGCCCTGAGCCCGTCGAAGGGCATGGTCGAAGGGTCGTCGGGCGCGCGGGCCGTCGTCCCGTCCACCACAAGCGACGCGACCACGTCGGGTCCTTCGCCGATTTCCGCCGCCAGGCCTCCCGGCGCCCGCTCCAGAAAACCGACCACCGCTCCGCTCGTCCGGCTCTCGACGTGCGGCGGGTCGCCCAGGTCCAGCCCAAGCGCCGGGCGGAAAAGGTCGCCCGACGACGCCAGCACCGGCAGCGGAAGCCCGTCCTCGAGGCGCAGAGAGAGGCGTGCGGCAGAAGCGCCGCGCGATTCCAGACGGACGAACCGCTCGACGGCGGCGACGCCGGCCCACGGATCGGCGTAGACGACGCGCGCCTCCAGGATGCGGCTCTCGCGGATGCCGCCGAAGAGGAGGATGGCGGCGGTGGCGGCGGCGGCCAGGGCGACCATCGTCCCCGCGGCGAGGACCGTCCTCCGAGCCGGCACAAGGAGCCCCAGTGCGAGGACCGCGAGCGCAGCCAGACCCAGGCCGAGCCAGAGGCGCCGCCGGTCGAGGGCCGGCCAGAGGTTCGAGGCGAAGCAATCGTGGACCGCCGGCTGGACGGGCTCGCCCGCGCCGGGCGGAAAGGCGCGGCGGACGATGATTTCCTCGCCGTCATCGCCGAGGCGCAGGACGGTCAGCGGCCTGGGCGACGCGACGGGCGGCGGCGCGGACCCCTCATAGAGAACGCCGTCCAGGACGCCGCACCGCGCAACGGTCGCCAGGTCGCCCGCATCGAGGGGGATGAGGATGCGGTTCTCGGACACCCGTGCGGGCATCGCCGGATCGGCCACGAAAGCAAAGAGTCGCGTTTCCCGGTCGAGCGGCCGGACATCCGCGACCGCGCGGACCGGGCCGACGGTCCCCTTGGCCGTCGCGAACGTGATCTCCAGGAGGAGGTCGCCGCCGGCGAAATAGACGGGCAAGGTTTTCTCGGCGGTTTCCCCGGGTGCGATGCGCCACGGGGCCGCAACGCGGACCGCGCCGCCCGAATCCACGAGGACGCGGTCGAAGGTCCGGTCGGTGCGGTTGGTGACGCGGAGGCGGACGGGGACGTAGGCACCCTGCCTGGCCCAGCCGTGGGTAAGGACGAGGTCGGCGGCGAGGTCAAAGGGCGGCGCGGCGTCAGCGCCCTGGGCGACCACCGCCAGCGCGAGGACAAAAAATGGGGTCAGACCCCATTTTTGGAAAAATACCTTCTGCAACCCCTTCAAACACAGGCGCTTACAAAAATGGGGTCTGACCCCATTTTCTTCATTTTCTTTCATGGGGCACCTCCGGTCTGCTGGAGTCGTCGCCAGAGGCGGATGGCGGCGGCGACGCTCCAGGCCTGGGCGATGCATCCGCGCGGGCGGTGGGGCGGGTCGCCGTCGAAGATTTCGCTGATTTGCCCGAGTCCCGCCTCATCCATCGAGTCGAGGAGCCCTGCGAGCAGTTGGCCGACCTCGGCCCGGGCGCTGACCGGCTCCTCGACGGCAAAGACAGCGTCGGCGTAAGGGGCGAGGAGCCACGGCCAGACCGTGCCGCGATGGTATGCCGCGTCGCGCTCCGCCGGCCCGCCGACATACGTGCCGCGATAGTCCGGATGGTCGGGGGCGAGGGTGCGCAGTCCTCGCGGCGTAAGAAGGTGGTCGCGAATGGTTCGGACGACAGCGCGGGCGCGGTCTCCGGCGAGCGGCGCGTGGGGTAGCGAGACGGCGAAGATTTGATTGGGCCTTATCATGTCGCGCGGCGTGCCGTCGGGGCGGATGCAATCGTAGAGGCAGCCGGCGGCCTCGTTCCAGAAGGTTTTCGCGAACGCCTGGCGGACGCGCGCAAGGTCGCGAGCGGCGGGCGGCGGCTCCAGATTCAGGCGGCGCGCCAGGTCCTCCATCCGCGCAAGACCCGAGATCCAGAGGGCGTTGATTTCGACGGCCTTGCCGAAGCGCGGGGTGACGGGACCCGCGGCGCCCTGGGCGTCCATCCAGGTCAGTTGCGTCCCCTCAGAGCCGGCGGTGATAAGCCCGTCGGCGTCGGCGCGGATGCCGAAACGTGTGCCGCGGGCGTAGCGGTCGCAGATGTCAAGGGCGGCAGGCCAGAGGCGCTCGCGCGAAAAATCGTCGCGCCCGCCGGCGCTTGCATAGTCGGCGACGACCTGGAGGAAGTGGAGGCTGGCGTCCACGGTGTTGTATTCCGGTCGGCCGGAATCCTCGGCGAAGCGGTTGGGGATAAGGCCGTCGCATCCCGGCGCGCCGGGAGCGAAGGCCTCGAGGACCTTTTCCGCAAGGTCGGGTCGGCCCGTGTCGAGGGCGAGACCCGGCAGGGCGATCATGGCGTCGCGGCCCCAGTCGCCGAACCAGTGGTACCCGGCGATGACGGTGGCGAGGGGTTTGCCGGAGACGGTGCGGCGGACGAGGAAGGCGTCGGCGGCGACGAGGAGGCGCGCGATGCGCTCGTCCGCGGGCGACCCGCCTTCGCTCCCGGCACGCCGGGACTTCGTCGGACGGAGCCCCGCGCGGGCGACGAGGTCGCGCCGGCGGGCGAGGTCTCGCTCCTTTTCGGCGGCGACGTCCATCGGCCGGGGCGGATCGAAGGAGCAATAGATATGCCACTCGGCGTCGTCCGCACCGCTCGCGGTCCATCGTCCGGGCACGAGGAGGTCCTCGACGTGGTCGTAGCCGCGCTCGCGTTCGGCGCGGCGGAAGACGGCGTTGTACCAGGTGGGTTTCAGTTCCATCTCGGCCTGGGCATCGGTCCAGAGGAAGACGGCGGGCATCCCTTCGACGAGGCATCGGAAGCCGCGAATCTGGGGGAGCGGCTCGATGTGGAAGCGGTCGTGGCGGCGGGCCAGGGCGTGAATCGGCCGAAGCGCAAGGAACGGGGCGACCTCGAGCATCCACCGTCCGGGCCCGCGGACGCGATAGGAGACGACGACGCCGGCGCCGTCGCGCAGCAGGAGGACGTCGCGCTGGACTCGAAACTCGCCGAGACGCGATTCCAGAAGCGGGAACGGTTCCAAGTCGAACCGCTCGGCCGTCCGAAAACCGTCGGGGTGGAAGCCGTCGGCATACTCGCAGGTGGAGAGGTAGGCCTCGGAGGAGTCGGTGACGAGGCGTTCCTGCAGATGGGCGAGGACGACTTTTCGGTCGAGCGGCGGCGCGAGGGCGGGGACCCACAGGCCGTGGTAGCGGCGGGCGCCGGAAAAGAGAACGGTCATCGAGGCGTACCCGCCGGCGCCGTCGGCGAGGAGCCATTCGTCGGCCAGTGCGCGGTCGGGTTGGCGGAGGGTTTCGGCGTCGCGATGCATAAAAGCGCCTAATTTTACAACGTTATTTCAACGCAGAGATCGCAGAGAGCGCAGAGGAAGAATTGAGTAACAACGGCAAGGCCATTTCCGCTATCGGCTCACAAAGCATGCTGTTTGCCGTTCCCCGAATTTTGCTGTTCTCTGCGTTCTCGGCGCTCTCTGCGTTGAAAAAACATTTTCACGGCGCGGGGCTCTCCTTCGTCGGCTCGACATGGACGGTGACGACGCGCATGGGGCAGTAGGTTTCGCACTCACGGCAGAGGGTGCAGGCGGCCAGGCGCGAGAGGCTGACGAAAGACTTGTCGTTGCACATCTGGAAGATTTTGGCCTGGCACCGGGCGATGCACACGCCGCAGCCGACACAGTCGCGCGTGTTGACGGCAAGGGTGACGCGGTGTCCGTCGTCGGTGAAGGTGGCGACGGGGACGAGGTCGGCCGTCTGCTCGTCCTCCTCGGAGACCTCGTGGGCCTGGAGCCAGGAGTGGCTGCGGATCTGGTGTCGGCCGCCGCGGTCCATGCGGAAAACGGTCCGTCCGCACGTCGGGCATCGGTGGAGGTCCTCGAGTTTCTGAAGGTACTTGACGACCGTCATGATGAACGTGCCGTGGCTCCACGTCAGCGGGCTGACCGAAAGCGCGCGGTTGGTGTAGGGGTCCACCTGCTCGGCGAGGACGCCGGAAGGAAGGGCGTGGGCGGCGACCCACTCGAAGATGGGCAGGGCGCGCTTGAGTTCCTCGATCGAGGAGCCGCGCGCAATGTAATAGTCGGCCAGCCAGATGGTGCAGACGAACCAGGGGTTGCCCGGGACGCCGCGCTTGTCGCCGGAGGCGCGGTGGTAGGTGTCGTTCTCGTAGCGCGCGAGGCCCCCCACGGGCGTCTTGACCCAGAGGGCCTCGGCGACCTGGTCCATGGTGCTAGAGACGCGCGCATCGTCGGCCTCGAAGGGGTGGAACTTAAAGACGCCGAAGAGGCTGGCGTCAATGGTGGGGTCCTCTTCCCAGGGCGCGGCACCCGATTCGGCGGGGACAAGGCGCCGGAGGAACCGCTGAAGGCGATCGCTCCAGAGGTGCTTGGCCATGCCATCGCGGACCTCGGCGGCGGCCTTATCGTAGCGTTCGGCATGGGCGTAGTCGCCGAAGACCTGGGCGAAGTTGCGGGCCGCCACGAGGCCGCCGTACACCGCCGAGGCCGTGAACGTGTGCACGCCCCACCGCTCCTCCCAGAGGTCGTAGGAGGGGAGCGGAAGGTGGGTGTCCGGGTCGCGGAAGCGGACCATGAAGTCGGCGGCGCGCAGGATGAGCGAATGGTAGAGCGGCCGGACGTACTCGACGTCGCGGTAGGTCCAGAAATGGCGCCAGAGAGACCAGAGGACCAGGGCGGTCTGGTCCTCCTGGATGGGGAGGCGCTGCTTGCCGTCCACGACCCACGGGTGCCAGGACGAGGCCGGCGTGCCGTCCGGGTTGTACTTGTGGAGGAGATAGCCCTCGTCGGCGAGGCAGTCGCGGCAGAGGGTGTAGAAGCGCCGGGTGACGTCGGGGAAGCCGGCGAGGTCGAGGGCGTGGCACACGAGGGCGCCATCTCTCGGCCACATATAAGAATAGGTGTCGCGGGAGAACTGCATGACGTCGGAGTCGTTGGCGGCGATGACGGCGCCGCGGTTGTCAATCTGGCTGCGGACGACCAGCAGGCTGCGCTTGACAAGTTTGCGGAGGGTGGGCGGCAGGTTGCCGAAGTTGAACGCCGGGCCGTTCACCCACGCCCGCCAGTAGCCCGTGGTGCGCTTCAGCATGAGGGCGGGCGTGCGGTCCTGGACGACCGCGTGGAGTTCCTTCAGGTCGTCGTAGGAATAGGCGGCGGCGAGATAGTAATAGACATCCTCGGCGGCGCCGGCATCGAGGGTGAGCGCCAGGCCGATGGTCGAATCCACGGCGCCCTGGCTGATGGGGTTGCCGCCCAACCGGCCGTCCTCGGCGTCGCGCCAGGTGCCCTCGGCCCCGCGAAAGCCGCAGACGCCCGTGGCGAACTGGTCCACGCCGTGCTTGTCCTTCCCGTCGGGCCCGGTGCGGCAGAAACTGGCCAGAATGTATCGCCGGCCGCGATAGTGGACCACGCAGGACAGACGCGGGTCGTAGTAGGCCGTGTCTCCCACCTTCGCCCCGAATAGCGAGAGGTCCTGCTGGAGGAAGAGGCGGATTTCCCGCCGTTCGGCCGCCAGGTTGGTGACGCGGATGCGCTTGACATAGACGTTGCGGCTGAAGTCCACGACATCGTTGCAATACAGTTTGACCTTGAGGCCCTCGTGGCGGAGCGAGACGCTCGTGACCAGGGTCTCCTTCAGATACCGCAGGCTCTTGGTCCAAGCGGGGTCGCTGGTCCAGGCCAACTTGCCGTCGGCAAAGATGCCGAAGCGGCACGGCCCCCAGCCGGCGTGGTTCTCCTGGCCGACGTAGGGGTAATAGACGTCGCGGATCTGGTAGTCCGAATCGAAGGCGATCAGCAGGTTGCCGTTGGAAACGGGAATGTCGCGCGGCACGTTGGCGCTCCGGCGAGAGGCCCCGCAAACAGCGGAATTATAGAGGAGGCGGGCGGCTTATGCAACGGGGCGACGTTTGATCGCCCGGCCGGGTGAAGCGCCTGTCCCCGCAGGTGTGCGTCAGTCAGTTCCCCGGCTCCGGCAGCACCTCTTTGCGGAGGCGGTCTTTCAGAACGTACTTGCCCTCCTCCCATCGCCACGTCTCGCATACCGTCGCGACGATCCGGCAGGGCTCGTGCGGGTCGTCGCTTTGTTTAAGGGTCGCCTCGACCTCGATGGTGTCGTAGTCGCAGACGAGTCGCCGCCCCTGGTAGTCCACAGTGCCCCAGAGCGCGGCCTTGCCCGACGACGTGAACGTGTAGCGCGCCGTCGTCTCCCGCACATACTCCTTGTGGGCCATGACGTCGCGAGTCGTACAAGCGAAGACGAGCATCGCGGCAAGGGGGTTGAAGTCTTGACCGCTCGATTCAAACACCCAGACGCGCTGGCGCTCACCGCCGCCGTGGGCTCCGCCCGACACCCTCTCGACCGTCTCGATGTGGCACTCCATGTCGCCGTTGCGGTTCCGGTCGGCGTAGGTGATCGAGACAATGGCGGGGAACTCCCAATCACCCTCCATCGGCTGGTCAACGGCTGCGTAGAACATCGTCTCGATGGGCGTCAGGAGGCTGAGCCTGCGCTTGAGGACAAAGCAGCCCCATGTCAGACTGCTTCCGAGCGGGCCGGTGGAGAACCCCCGCAGGACATCCGCCAGCGCCCGCGCCGAATCGGCCGGAAGTTCCTCGACCGGCGAGTACAGCGCCATCATGTCCAAAATGAGCGCCAGCCACAACTTGCCCCGCACCGACCCGGCCAGTTCCGCCAGGTACGCCGCGCCCTCCCGCGTGTGAGCCAGGGCGCGGATGGCTTCCCGGTACGTCACCCACATCTCACACCGGCCGCACTCGTCGGCGTCCACAAAGTGCTGTTTGTGGCGATCCAGGATCTTCTCCAACTCGGGCAGGAGGTCCCAGTGCCGGCCCTGGATGATCCGCGAGGACAGGTCGTCCAGCCGCCCCGCATTTAGGTGCTGCGAGAGAAGCAGGTATTTGCCCTCGGCGAGGGTTTGCACCTCGGCGGCGTGGATCGCCTCGAGGCCCTGCCGGATGGCTTCGCGCTCGGCTGCGCGCGCCTCGGCGGACGGCTGCTCCTGCGCCGCAGAAGGGAAGCCCGTGCTCGCCGCCATCCCCAGAAGCCCCAGAGCCAGCGCGCCGGCAACGAGCCACTTCGTTCCTGTCTTGTCCACGGCAACCCCCTTCTCCCAGACGCCCGGGATCCCCTGCGCCGTGTGGCACTCCGCTGCCAGAGCCTCGGCTTGGGGGGCGCCGCCCACAACCGGCGGCCTACGCGCGAAGGCGCGAGCGGACGTTGTCCAGAACGTTCATGAAGTTGATGTAGGAATCGTAGGGCGACTCGTAGGGGTTGAAGTACTTGTGGACATCGCCGTCGGCGAACCACTTGGTGCACATGTAATAGAAGTGGTCGGAAGTCTGGAGGCATCGCCAGTCGGCAAGGAGCGCCGGGTCGCCCTTCTTCTTGACCGCCTCCTCCAGCCGATACAGTTCGTGCAGGGCGTTGGACTGCATCGCGTTGCCCAGCCAGGCCGACAGGTCCCTCTCCACGTCGGCCCAGGAGATCATGTGGGGGATGTCGAGTTCGGCGAGGGGGGAATAGGTCCGGGCCGCCTGCGAGAGGGTCATGAAGTTGTTGTCCGGGTACTTCAGAACGTGCTCGGGCATATGGTAGAGGAAGTCGAAGATGCCGGAGTCGGCCCACTGGTGCTCGCCGAACGTCTCGTAGTCCATGAAAAGGTTGACGACGAAACCGTTGCCGTTCACCTCATTGACCCACTGGGCGAACTTTTCGGCCTTCAGGGGCCACTCGCTCCAGCCGCGGTCGGAGAAGCGGAAGGCGATGTCGTCGGACAGGCGGTAATTTTTCAGCAGGAGGCTGATGCGGTCGGCCCCGACGGGGCGGTAAACGAAGTTCGGGCTCCGATAGCCCAGGATGTGGTCGGCGCCCTCGGCCAGGACGCCCTTGTAGCCCATGCCCTGGACGAAGTGGCCCAGGTCGTTATTGTAGATAAGTTCCGTGTTGCGGAAGACCGTCGGGCGGAAGCCGAACACCTCGGCCATCTTGGCGGAATGGGCGGCGACCTGGTCGCGGAACTCCTCCCGGCTGTAGAGGAACGCCAGGCTGTGGTAATACGTTTCGGCCAGGAGTTCCACCTGGCCGGTGTCCACCAGGGCCTGGAACGACTGGACCACCTCGGGGGCCCACCGCTCGAACTGCTCCAGGGCAACCCCCGTGATGGAGAACGAGCAGGCGAACGCCCGCCCGTGTTTGGTGATGAGGTCCAGCAGGAGCCGGTTGGTCGGCAGATAGCACTTCTGTGCGACCTTTCGGCAGATGTCGGCGTTCTTGTAGTCGTCGAAGTAGTTCGCGTCGGAGTCGAAGACGCTGTATCGCCGCAGGCGGAAGGGCTGGTGAACCTGAAAATAAAAACAAACGCTGGCCATGAGCCAAGCCCACAGTTCAAAGTTCAAGGTTCAAAGTCACGAAAGACAACGACATCGCGCCGGTCGGGGGTGCGGCCGGTGCTTCCTTACCGGTACTTGCTGCCGCGCAGCGCCGAACGTCGCAAGTGGCCCATCAAGCCTGATACCATCCGACTGACTTCCAGGGCTCGTTCGCGGACCCGCGTAAACACACCCTCGCTTACGGTCAACAACTTTTCTAGTGCCATCACTCGCTCCTTTCTCCACTAGTTCCTTTCCTGTCTAGCAGAGTGCCCGGTCAGGAAGCCTCGCAACCTCTCAACCTTCTCCCTGTCCGTTCAAAAGTCCTTGCCCGCATCCTTGGCTTCCTTGGCCTCGACACCCTCACTACGGTTGTTGTTCCTTCATCTGCTTCATCATATGACAGCTTGTCAAAACGGAAGTCGCTGAAAGCCGGAGGTCTGGATCTATTGTCTTATCAGCCAATAACCGCTCAAGCAGCACAATAGCCTTATCGTAATCACCTTTCGAGAAAGCCAAGTTTGCATCAGCCAGCAATTGCCAACTATCTGCTCCTGTACTCGAAGTAACGTCGTCGTTCCGATTCCGGGCAGTAGTTTTCCTATCGCTCGTTATCTCTTTGAAAATAGCCACATGAAATACGCGAAGAGAGCCATATTTCTGTGAAGAATCCCATTCGAGTCCCATCTTAACCACCGGGGTCTCAGAATCGTGATCACGGAATCCCCAACATATCAAATCGTCTTCACCAGTACCCGGCCCGTAGCGAACTGATAGCTCATCTTTAAGCCACTTCCAGTTCTCGGCTCCTCTGAAAGTAACCGCAGCACAGTAGAAACGGCGTTGCGGAGCCGGAGAGAACAAATATATTATCTTCTCTACCTTTGCCAGTCCGATATTCATTCTGTCACTAGGACGTATGTAGCCCGAATCATACTTGTCCAACACTGATAGGAGCTTGGCTTCGCCGTATTTAGCACGGAAAACTTGCTGGGATGGTGTTAATGATAACTGTATACCTGCAACATCTTTGGTCTCCGTACCCCACGGAATTCCTCCAAAATGCTTACCCACCCGACTGGCTACTCCAAGAGGAGTCGGTAGAGAGTAATCGGGTACAAAAGCACTTGGAGCAGTCTCGCCCTTTTCCAGGCGTCCGATATCTGCCAACGCCTTGACCTGCGCCTTCAAGGTCGCAATCTCCTTATCCCTCTTCGAGAGTTCATCTCTCAGAACTCGGTTCTCAGCCCGCAAGCGAACAAGTTCATCTCCATCCGTCTGCTGCCCCTGTGCCACCACGCAAAGCCCCAGGAACAGAAAACTCACTACTACAATCGCTAGATTACGCATCACTCTCTTCTTTCTCCCTTAGTTCCCTTTCGGCCTTGCCAACTCCGACTTACTTTGAAGGCGGTTCACACGCACTGCATGGCCTACAACCTTGTTCCTTAGCCTCAGATACTTTCATTTTCTCCAGCGACGGCCCCATCAGAGGATTCCGTGCGAACTTTTCAAGGCTTGTTACTGTAGCAGGCCGATTGAGCAGTCGGCAACTTGCGCGATGGTACACCGCTTCATCTGTCCAAACATAAACCATCGGTTCACTCACAGGTGTTATCGATACATCAGAAGTCTTCTCCGCCTTTCTAGCCTCGTTCAACTTCACGCTCAACCACATTTGTCCACTAGGGCGCACCGTAGCAGAGATGCTCGCTATGGTCCCACTCACTTCTACCAGTTCCCCATGTCGAAACTCTTTAACCTGCTGCTCCCTCAACTGCGCCCGAATCGTCATATTATTTTTCGGTTCATCCGCATATCGCGCAGGGCTTATTACCGTTCCGGTAAGAGTCGTTCTGCCTGCCACACTCAATACCTGAACCGTATCTTCGCTCTTGTACTGCAAGACAGCCTCTGTTATACCTCTTACGGATTCCGGCAACTCCTCTAACACACCTGCCAAAACGACCTGCTTGCCTACAACCTTCTTTAGCGCTACCGCTACTCGCTTCTCCGGTTCTGCCGAGACTAACGATGATTTGGAGTCATAAGCTCGACGCACAAGAGTCTCAAGATCAGCAAATTGTAAGGGAGTATCAACGGGCGGAGACGCCTGCGAGGTAGGCTTAGCAGGATCGACAATCTTCGTATCAACCGCTCCAACCCGCAGACGCTCAATTTCCTGTTTCAACGCACTGATCTCCTTGTCCCTCTTCGATAGTTCATCCCTCATAACTCGATTCTCAGCCCGCAAGCGAACAAGTTCATCTCCGTCCGTCTGCTGTCCCTGTGACACCACACAAAACCCTAGGGACAGGACACTTACTACTACGATCGCCAAATTACGCATTACTCTCACCTTTCACCAGTAGGTTTGTTCTTCTCTATGCGCTCAAGAGTTCTCTTCTGCCATGGTGCAAGCTCGCGAGATTTAATCGACTCCAAGGCGGCATTTGCTCGATTCAATCTCTCCCTCGCTTCGGTTATCTCCTCTTCTTGTCGGGACTCTAGTGCTATCTCGAATCTTATTCTAGCGAGACAGACTTCTCTTAGCTCCTCCTGAAATGCCTCCACCGCTTGGCACCTTTGACACTGATTGATATGGGCCTCGCTCAATTCGTGGAATCGCTTCTCCATTATTTCACCCCTCTCACGCCGAACCAAGAGAGTAGCCATATCCGAGCAGAACCCCAGATCAATGTATTTCTGGGTATCATCTGCACAACCGATCGCGAGAAGCGAGGCAACGACTACCACAATCGCTAATTTACGCATCGCTCTCCACTTTCTCCACAAGGGCCACCAACATATTGGCTACCGTAATAGAATGCTACCTTAATACCGCAGTTCGCACACCGCCGCCAGCGTTTCTTCGGCCCCTTCGCGCGGCACGGCATAGAGGATCCGGTGCCGGCCCTGGCGAATGAACCACACGAGCCAGCCCCGCTCTGTCTGCGCCTTCGGGTCGCTCGGCTCGCGCCAAGACCGCTTGCCTTCACTTTGAACCTTGAACTTTGAACTTTCTATCCGCTTCCCATTGCCTCCCCATACACCCCCAGGCACGCCTTCGCCGCGTCGTCCCACGAAAACTTGCGGACCTCGAACGCCCCGTGCTCGCGCAGGGTCCGCTGGAGCGGCGGATGGCGCAGCACGGCCACGATCTTGTTGGCCATCTCGTTAATGTCCCAGAAGTCCACCTTCAAGGCGTGCGTCAGCACCTCGCTCACGCCGCTCTGTTTGGATATCAGCACCGGCACGTCGTGCGACAGCGCCTCCAGCGGCGCCAGGCCGAACGGCTCGCTGACGCTCGGCATGACGTAGAGGTCCGCCATCTGGAACACCCGGTCCAGGTCCTCGCCCTTGAGGAACCCCGTGAACGTCACCCGGTGTCCGATCCCCATCGCCGCCGCCAGTTCAATCATCCGCTTGATCATGTCGCCCGAGCCGGCCATCACGAACTTCACGTTGTCCATCACCTCGAGCACCTTCTTGGCCGCCGCCAGGAAGTACTCCGGCCCCTTCTGCATCGTGATCCGCCCGACAAACAGCACGATCTTGTCGTCCTTCTCGATCCGCTCGATCGGAGGCGAGATCGGGTCGCCGTTGACCGTGATGGCGTTGTAGATGACGCGGCACTTGGCGGCCGGGACGCCGTAGCGGCTCGTCACCAGGTCCCGCGTCAGGCGGCTCACGCAGATCACCACCCGCGCCGCGTGCAGGCCCGCACGCTCGATGTCATAGACCTGCTGGTTCACGTTGGGGCCGCTCCGGTCGAACTCCGTCGAGTGGATGTGCGCGACGAAGGGTTTCCCGCTCATCGCCGCCACCGCCATCGCCGCCGGATACGTCATCCAATCGTGCGCGTGGACGACGTCGAAGCGGCTGCGGCGGGCCAGGTCCGCCACCACGCGCGCGTAGCGGTGGACCTCGCCCAACAGGTCTCCCGCATAGAGGTCCGGCGAGGCCGTAATCCCCAGGCTCGTCGCGCGATGGGCCGCGGCCGGCAGGGGCACGGCCACGGACGCTTCCTCCGTCGTCCGCTCGACGTGCCGGCTCACCTCCTCGCGCCGCGCCTCGTACTCCTCCTCCGTCGCGTACGGCACCAGGCCGCTTGCCACCGGCACCAGACGCACGTGTTCCAGGCCCTCGAGCGTCCAGTACGTCTCCGACCGCCCGCCGGCTCCTTCACGGACGGAGACCACCTTCACCCCATGGACGTGGTGATTGGCCACCCCGCGCGGAAGAACGAAAAGGACCTCCGTCCCCAGCCCGCTGAGGGCCTTCGTCAGGCCGTAGCAGGCGGTTCCGAGGCCGCCGCTGATAAAAGGTGGAAACTCCCACCCCAGCATGAACACCCGCATGGACTCAAACCCGTTCTCTGGGCGCCCGGCGAAGGCACACCCATTTCCCTTGCACCCCTCTGGAGAGAATAAGGGAGGACGCTGCCCGACCGGCCCTCCCCGACACTCCCGATTCTAAAGCCGCGCGCCGCCGGTGTCAATATGCAGCGCGGGCGGCAAAACCGCACCCCCCGCGCCGACCTGCGCGGGTGCCATGCTTTCGCTTGCGAAAGCCTGCCTGCCGGCAGGCAGGCATGGCGCCCCCAGATTCAACTGTGGCGGATCGCTAGCCGGCCCGCTCCGCCACCTCCCGCGCCCAGTAGGTCACGAGGATGTCCGCCCCCGCGCGGCGAAGGGACGTGAGGATTTCCCGGATGACGGCCGGGCGGTCGAGCCACCCCTGTGCCGACGCCGCCTCCACCATCGCGTACTCGCCGCTGACGTTGTACGCCGCCACCGGCACGCCGAACCGCTCCTTGACGCGCCGGATGATGTCGCCGTACGCGAGGGCCGGCTTGACCATCACGATGTCCGCTCCTTCTTCAATATCCGCCGCCACTTCCCGAAGCGCCTCGTCCGAGTTCCGAAAGTCCATCTGGTACCCGTGCCGGTCGCCGAACTCGGGCGCACTCTCCGCCGCATCGCGGAACGGACCGTAGAAGTGCGACGCGTACTTCGCCGCATACGACATAATCGGCACATGCGCGTACTTTGCCGCATCCAGCGCCCGGCGGATGGCGCCCACGCGCCCGTCCATCATGTCGCTCGGGGCGACCATGTCGGCCCCCGCCTCCGCCGCCACCACCGCCATCCGGGCCAACCGCTCGAGCGTCGCGTCGTTGTCCACCCGGAGACCGGAACCCGGAGACCGGAAAGAAAGGCCACCGCGCCTTTTTCCCTTTCCGGTTTCCGGTTTCCGGTTTCCGGTTTTGAGGATGCCACAATGCCCATGCTCCGTGTACTCGCACAGGCACACGTCCACGATGACCGCAAGGTCCGGCACCTCCGCCTTCAGCGCGCGGACGCTTCGGGCGATGATGCCTTCCGGCTCCGTCGCCGAGGAGCCGACGGCGTCCTTCTTCTTCGGCACGCCGAAAAGGAGGACGGCCGGAACGCCGGCGTCGCGGACGCGGCGCGCTTCGACCACAAGTTCCTCCAGGCCCAATTGCGCCTGGCCCGGCATGCTCGGGATAGGCGCGCGGCTCTTCAAGCCCTCCTTGACGAAGAGCGGCTGGACGAGCCGGCGGACCTCCAGGCTCGTTTCGGCCACCATCTCGCGCAGCACCGCATGGTCCCGCAGCCGCCGCGCCCGATACGCCGGAAACCCCATCGCTCGCCTCCCGACTGTGTGCCGCCAACGTATCGCCACCCGCCGCGCGACGCAAGGCCTTGCCGTGGCGCACCCCGCCTCCTTTATTTAGCCCCCCGTGAATACACGGGGGGCGCCGTGGTGCCGTTGGCAAATGCCCCGCGCAGGCTTGCAAGCGCCTCCGCCCCGGCCGATAATACCCCCACGGGCCCTTAGCTCAGCGGTAGAGCAGAGGACTCATAATCCTTTGGTCGCTGGTTCGAATCCAGCAGGGCCCACGAAAACAGCCCCGGCGCACCGGGGCCGTTTTCGTAGAGCAGGCGAGCAGAACGGATGGGTGGCACTGGCGGCTTGTCCGCCAGTGCGGCCACCATCCCGTTTATTACGTTTTCATCGCCAGCGCTCCGGTCGGACATGCGGCCGCGCACTCCGCCGCCGCCTTCCGTAGACCCTCCGCGAGCGAGCGGCTGAGCGGCACGCCCACGCGCACGTCGAAACCCCGCCCGATGAACGCAAGACCCAGCGGCTCCCTCGCCCGCTCCGCCACCGCGACGCACAGGCCGCACGCAATGCACTTGCCCGGCTCATAGAGGACGTCGGCGTGCTCGGCCCGCTGCTCGAACCGGCGCCGCTCGCCCTTCGCCGCCCCCCCCCGCGCCCCGTACGCCCTCGCGTGGATGCGCAGTCCGCACGTCTCGGCCTTCCGGCAATCGCAGTGGAGGCACCGCCCCGCCTCCTCGCGCGCCTCCTCGCGCGTGAACCCCGCCCCTTCCCCCGCCGCGGGCGCGACGCGGCCCCTCGCGCTCCCCTCCGCCAGGAACCGCTCCATCTCGCCGTCGAGCACCTTCCCGATGTGCACCGAAAAGAGAGGGGCGGGACCCGTGACCGGCATCCCGCAGAGGAATTGATGGGCGCTCTCGGCCGCGGCGCGCCCGTCGGCCACGGCACGGACGGCCATGCGCCCTTTGTGCACCGCCGCGCCGGCAGCAAACACGCCCGGCCGACTCGTCGCGCGCGTCCGCCGGTCCGCCGCGATCCCGCGCTCCGACGCCTCCAGCCCCAGCGCCGCCGCGCCGGCCGCGTCCACCTCGCCGACCGCCACGATGACGGCGTCGAACTCGGCCGCAAGGTCCCCGATCGCCACATCCCGCCCGACGCGCACGCCGAAGCGCATCCGGGCTCCCGTCCGAGCGACGAGCGCCGCCTCGGCGTCGAGGACGTCGCGCGGCAACCGGTCCTCGGGCACGGCGTCGCGCAGCCGGCCGCCCGCCTCCGCCCGTTCATCGAAAATCGTGCATGCATGACCGAGCCGCTGCAAGTGATGTGCGGCCGCAAGGCCCGCCGGTCCCGCGCCGACAACCGCAACCTTTTTACCCGTCGCGGCGGTGCGAGGCGCCGGAGGCGCCTCCCCCGCCGTGCGCGCCGCGTCGGCCGCGAATCGGTGCGACGCGCGAATCGCGAGCGGCGCGTCGTATTCGCCGCGGCGGCAGCCTTTCTCGCACGGGGCCGGGCAGATGCAACCCAGGACGCCCGGCAGCACGAGCGCGCCGCGCGCGAGGGCGTACGCCTCGCCCGTCTCGCCCGCGGCCAGATGGCGGAGCATCCGCGGAATGTCGAGCCCCGCCGGGCAGATGATCCGGCAGGGCGCCTCGCAGTCGCCCAGATGGTCGCTCAATAGAAGCGCCATCGCCTCCCGCCGCGCCGCGCGGACCTCCTCGGTCTCGCTCTCGACAATCATACCGTCCTCGGCCAAGGCCGCGCACGACGGCACGAGGCGGTCGGGCGAACGCACCCTCACCAGGCACACCATGCACGAGGTCGAAGGCGGCAGGCCGTCGAGGTGACAGAGCGTCGGAATCGCGATCCCGAGCCGGCGCGCAGCATCGAGGATCGTCGCGCCCTCGGGCACCGTCACCTCTCGATTGTCAATCATCAGTTGCGGCATAGTCAAGGTTCTCTCAACGCAGAGATCGCAGAGAAATTACTTCTCAAGAGTGTCTTTCGATTCTTTACCCATCTCTTCCACCTCTGCGCTCTCTGCGCCCTCTGCGTTGAATCCACCCTTACTCCACGCGGACGGCGTCCGAAGGGCACACGCTCCGGCACGTGCCACAGCGGACGCATTTCGCCGCGTCAATCTCCTGTTTCTCGTACGGCCGCATCGCGATCGCCTCCACCGGACAGTGCTGGGCGCACCGCGTGCACCCGATGCAATCGTCCGTGATGCGGTACGTGACCAGGGCCTTGCAGACGCCCGCCGGGCAGCGTCCCGCCAGGTGCGCCTCGTACTCCTCGCGGAAATACCGCAGCGTCGAGAGGACGGGGTTCGGCGCCGTCTTCCCCAGTCCGCAGAGGCTCCCCTCCCGAACCATCCGGCCGAGGTGTTCGAGGCGCTCCAGGTCATCGGGCCGCCCCTCGCCCGCGACGATGCGCTCCAGGATGTCCAGCATCCGCCTTGTGCCGATCCGGCAGAACGTGCACTTGCCGCACGACTGGTCCTGCGTGAACGCCAGGAAGTACCGCGCGATGTCCACCATGCAATCGTCCTCGTCGAGGACCACGAGGCCCCCCGACCCCATCATCGCGCCGACGCCGGTCAGGGCTTCATAGTCCACGGGCGTGTCGGCGAGGCGCGCGGGGATGCATCCGCCGCTCGGTCCGCCGACCTGGACGGCCTTGAAGCGCCTTCCGCCCGCCACCCCTCCGCCGATTTGCTCGACGACTTCGCCGAGCGTCACTCCCATCGGCACCTCAATCAGTCCGCCCCGCGCCACCTTCCCCGCCAGCGCGAAGACCTTCGTCCCCTTGCTGTGCTCCGTGCCGATGGCAGCGAAGGCGTCGGCCCCTTCGCGCACAATCCACGGCACGAGGGCGAAGGTCTCGGTGTTGTTGATGAGCGTCGGCCGACCCCAGAGGCCCGACGCGCTCGGATAGGGTGGGCGGAATCGCGGCATGCCGCGGCCGCCCATGATGGAGGCCATCATCGCCGTCTCTTCGCCGCAGACGAACGCCCCCGCGCCTTCCATGATCCGCAGGTCCAGCGCGAAGTCGGTGCCGAGGACGCGCTCACCCAGGATGCCGCACGCCTCGCACCGCTCGAGCGCCTCCCCCACCCGCCGAACGGCCAGCGGATACTCGTGGCGGATGTAGAGAATCCCCTCGTGGGCCCCGACGGCGAAGGCGCCGAGGATCATCCCCTCGATGACACGGTACGGGTACGATTCCAGGATCATCCGGTCCATGAACGCGCCGGGGTCGCCCTCGTCGCCGTTCGCGACAACGTATTTTTCGTCGCCCGCCGCCGCACAGACGCTCGCCCACTTCTCGCCCGTCGGGAACCCCGCCCCGCCGCGCCCGCGCAGACCGCTGCGGCGAATCGTCTCAATCACCTGCTCCGGCGTGCGCTGCTCCAGGCACCGCCGGGCCGCCTCAAACCCCCCGCCCGCCGCGTACTCGTCCAGGTCCAAGGGGTCGAGTTCCCCCGCCCGCTCGGTGGCGAGACGACGCTGGGGCCCAATGAACGCGGCGACGGGCGGATCGCGGACCTCCAGCGCGCGGCGCTCGACCGGTTCCCATGCTTCGTCCGTCAACAATCCGTCGAGCGCAGCCGAGATAGCGCGCCGCACCCGGCGTGCCACGCGGGGCGAAGGAAAGTGCCGATGGATAATCGCCTCGGCATCGTCCGGTTGGACCTCGCCGTAGAAGACCGGCGGGCGGCCGGGGACAACCACCTCCACCAACGGCGTCAGGTACGCCATGCCGTGAGCCCCCACGGCCTTGACGCGCACGGGGGTGCCGCTGTCGGCGGCGGCCCGTCGCATCGCCTCGAACACCTTGCCGCTGCCGCGGGCGATGTCCATCGAGTCCACGCTGACGCGGACCTCGCCGCAGGCGCGGTCGCGCGGCCCGCCGCCCGCTGCCTCGGCCGCCGCCGCGCCGCCCGCCTGTTGGAGGAAGTCCCGCAGCACCCTCGGCACGGTTTCCGGCGCCACGTGCCCATAGATGGTCTCGTCTATCTGCACCACCGGCGCGAGCGTGCAGCACCCCAGGCACGCCACCTTCTCGACCGTGAAGACGCGCTCGGGGTCCGTGTCGTCGCCCTCGGGAATAGCCAGGTGCCGATGGAACGCGTCGTGGACGACGCCGGCGCCCTTGACGTGGCAGGCCGTGCCGACGCAGACGCGCACCAGGTGACGCCCCATCGGGCGGCGGCGGAACTGCGGATAGAACGTCGCCACGCCCTCGACCTCGGCCGGCCGGATGCCGCTTGCGTCGCACAGACGCTCGAGGGCTTCCTGGGGCAGATAACGGTAATGGTCCTGGAGCGCCTGGAGGATGGGAATGAGGGCCTCGCGTCCTCGCCCGAGGCGAGCGACCGTCTCGTCCACGAATGCGAGGTCCACGTCCGCCACACTACACTCCCAGCGCGCCTGCGGCCACGGCCGCCAATGCCGCCGCCAAAGCCAAGCCTATCAGCACCACGGCCCACCTTGCGGCGCGCGCGGCCCGCCCGCCGTCCGCCTCGACGCCGCCCGCGTGCGGCGGCGCGGGCGCCCGGCGAAGGCAAGCCGCCGCCGTCTTCGCCGACACGAGGAACACGAGGACGCCGCCCATGAGCATCCACCCGCCCATCCGCGCGAAGCGGCCGCGATAGAAATACTCTTCGCGCAAGGTGCGCTCGAACTCGCGGATGCGCTCGACGGCCGCCTCGTCGCTGAACCCGTCAGCCATCGCCTCCTCGCGCAGGTGCGCCAGTTCGGCCGAATCGAACGGATCCCACCTGAGGCTCTCGACCCATCGGGCGACCAGATTCGCTCCGACCGCAGCCGAGAAGAGCCCCGCCGCAATTGCAACGCCCACGGCGACGGCGCACCAGACTCTTGCGCGGCGCGACGGGTCGAACGGGTTGCGCTTCGGCGTGGTCATGTCTGCGTCGGCTCCGGCTGCGCTTCGCCGCCCGCCCTGGAGTAGAGAGTATCTCTCACTACAGGGCCCGCGCGGCGCGACTGTTCCTTCGGGCAATAGGCGAAGCATCGGCCGCACGACAGGCACGTTGCGCGGTCCGGCTCGTAATCGGTGCGTGTGCGGCGGACGGAGAGGCTGACGAGTTTCGCCCCGACGACCAGTCCCACCCACGCGCCCAGGAGCGCGCCGCCCCAGACGAAGTTGCCGACGAGACCGGCCGATTCGGCGTAGAGGTCCTCCACGGGCCGGCGCGTCGCGTAGAACGCGTCGCTCGCGTTGGTGGTTCCCTCGACTTTCCCCGCCTGTTCGAGCCTGACGCGGTCCGCCAGGCGCACCGTGTCGTGGACGCGCGCCATGGCGGGTCCCGCCCGCGCCCCCAGCCAGAGCCCCGCGACCACCAGCACCGGGGCGAGCACAAGCATCGCCGCCAGGCGCCCCTTCCCCGCCGAGCGCGAAAGCGACGGCGGGGGCGAAGGCTTGCGGATCGCGCCGAACGGACAGGCGTCCTCACACAGTCGGCACTGGACGCACTCATCCGGCGCAATCGTCACGTGCCACCGCGACGCGCGCGAAAAGAAGCGCAGCAGCGCCCCGTACGGGCAGAGGTAGCGGCAGTACGGCCGGCCGACAAAGAGGCCGATCGCCAGCACGCCCGCCCCCACGATGAGCATGTTCATGCTGCCGCGCACCGCGTCCATCAGGCTCTCGGTGTGAAGGAGCGGCACGAGGCGGAAGATGGAGACGAACGGGTCGTACTCGCAGATGACGAAGGCGGCCCCCGTCGCGGCGAACAGCACCGCCGCGCCCAGGTACACGTAGGGCAAAAGTCCGAGCGCGTGCTCCAGCCACCCCGGCACCCGCACCGGACGCACGAGCACCACGTCCTGAATTGCGCCCAGGGGACAGACCGCGCCGCAGAACGTACGGCCGAAAAAGAGGGCGACGACGAGCGGCAGAAAGAAGAAGGCGAGGACGAACGCGGGGACCGCGTAGCCGCCGCCGAGAGCGAGCGCCACGTTCTGAATCGCCCCGATGGGACAGACGCACCCCCCGCGATAGAACCCGAAGTAGAGAAGCGCGCCGAGCATCACGAGGAAAATCCACGCGCGCCGGCGGACCTTCAGCGCGAGCACGGTGGCCAAGGCAATCGCGGCGACGAGGACGGCCACGTCCACGTATTCGAAAACGTCGGCGCGAGGAAGGGGGTTCTCGACGGTCGGACGCTCGTAGCCGGTCTCGAACTGCGCGGGCGGCGGCTGGGCGCTCCGCTCGGCCGCCTCTGCCCATCCGGGCGCCGCCAGGAGCACGATGACCGTCAAGAGAATCGCTCGCTTCACGGCTGGCGTTCCTTGCCCTTGAGGAGGTAGGGATCGTCGGCCGGCACGCGCGTGTAAGCCCCGGACGGACACGCCGCCGCGATGCTGCACGCGTTGCAGTTGAGGCACCGGTCGTGCCGCACCTGCAGGAACAGCGACCCGTTGCCGTGCAGGTTGCACCCCTTGACGCACTTGCCGCAGCCGATGCAGAGCGCCTCGTCAATCGTGTACTCGTAGAGGGGCCCTTCGATCCATCGGCGGCCGATGGCGCCCGTGGGGCAGAGTTGGCTTTCGGCGCCGGCCTCCTGGAGGTTCCTCGGCGGCTCGACACCGGGCTGAAAATACCCGAAGCACAGTTCGCAGTACCCGCACAGGATGAACGCATGGACACATTTGACGGCGGAGGGCTCCAGAACGCAGTACGTCGCGCAGTTGCCGCACTGGATGCACTTGGCCGGGTCAATCTGCCAGACCGTGTCGCCGCGCCCCGCGCGCGCTCCGAGGGCTGCGGCCGTGCCGGCGACGGCCGCCAGGCCCGTCCCCATTCCCAGGCGGCGCAGCAGGTCGCGCCGCGAGAGCCTCGCTTCATCCTCGCCCATAGTGGCTACGCCTTATCGAACGCCTGCCGCGCAAGGTGCGCCTGGGGCAAGCCGCACGTGCGGCGCGCGGGGCAGCGTCGGCAGGCGCCGGCGCCGGTGCACTTTTCGTCGGGGCACAAGGGGCCGCGCGCCAGTTTCCCCGCGACCGCGCCGACCACCCCCACCGCCGCCAGCCGGCCCAGGTCGCCCAGGAACCGCCGACGTCCCTGCTTCCCATCCGCTCGTTTGCTCATCACCCTACTCCTTCCCGTCCGAACCGTTTGTCGCCTCGAAAAAGCGCACCATCCCGAGCGTCGGGTCGAGCACGAGCACCCGTCCGCGCGAGTCCACGGCCACGTCCACGTTGGTCGCCTCCTCGCGGAACACCTCCGGCGGCGCGACGACGGTGCGGAAGACGCCCTCGGCCGAATACAGTTTGACCCTCGGCAGGCCTTTCTCGCTGGTGACGAACCCGCCGCCCGGCACGAGGGCGATGTGGGCGGGGTTGCAGCACCCGAAGAAATCCTCGATGCGCGTCGAGCCGGCGCCCCACCACCATTTCAACTCGCCGTCGGGCGTCCATTTCTCGATGTGAAACCGCCCGGCGTTGGCCACCCAGAGTCCCGGCGCGCCGGGATCGGCCGCGGCGGCCAGATCGAAGTGCTCGGTGCTCCTCAGGAAGAAACCGTCCTCCTCGTCACCGGTGCTTGCCTTGCCGATCCGCCGAAGGAGTCGGCCCGAGCGGTCGAACGCATAGACGATGCGGTTGCCCGCGTCGGCCGCGAAAACTAAATCGCCCGCGACGGCAAGCGAGCGGAGCAGCGTGCCGGGGCCGGGGCTCGGCCAGACCGCCTGCTGCACGCCGCCTGCGTCGAGAACCTCAACGTGGTCGTCCATGCCGACGAAGATCGTGCCGTCGGACGCAACAGCAAGGCATCGCGGCTCGCCGGCGGTCCCGAAGTGGCCGGCCGGGGCGCCGTCGGGCCCGAAGAGGCGCACGGCCCCGTCGCCCGCGACGTAGATGCGGTCGTCCGGCCCGACGGCCAGGGCGCGCGGCGTCTCAAAACCTGCCGCGAAGCGGGCCGTCTCGCGATAGCCGACGAGCGCCGCGTCCACGTGGCGGACGGCGGTCTGGTCGTAGAGGAGTTCGCGGCCGACGCCGCGGCGGTCCTCGCCCGTCGGGTCGGTCTGGAGGAGGGCCCAGATGGCGGCGCCCATCCCGGCCACGATCACCAGGCCGATCACGAGATTCACCAGAGCCGTTCGCGTGCGTTCACTCATGGTTCGCTTCCGACCGAAGGTCCAGGCACAGCATCCGGGTCAGGTCCCGCAGGATGAGGCGTCCGGCGGCGAGGGCCATCGGCCCCCACGCCTCGTAGCCGTCCGCAATCACGCGGGCCTGCGCCAGGGGTTTGTACCCGTTCGGCGAGGCCTCCGCCAGAGTGAGCGTCCCTTTCTCCTCCAGGGCCACGAGCAGGCCGTCGGCAATGAGGAACGGTCCGAGGCCGAAACGGTTGGCCCGTCCGCTCGACCAAAGGAGTTCCCCCTCGGGCGCGAGACAGACGAGTTGATTTCCCAGCGCGCCCGCCTCCTTCGCCATGATGCCGTACAGCCGCCCTTCATAATGGACGGGCGTCTGATGCTCGGCGCTGAACTGGCGGGCCGACAGACGCCGTTCCTCCTCCACGACGAACTGCCATCGGCGCTGGCGAATCCGGAGGATCAGGCTCCCCGTCCCGTAGCCGCCCGTCAGGAAGAGGCGCCCGTCCCCGAGCGCGAGCGGCGAGGGGCAGTTGGCGAAGTTCACCTTCCAGGGGTGGGTCCAGAGGATCTCGCCCGCCTTCCACGCAGGTCCGTCCTCGGCCGCGACGCCCGCCACGCCGCCGCTCGCCGCATAGACGTACTGCCGCACGCCGTCCACGTCGAACGGCATGACGGACGTATGGGTCATCTTCCATCCTTCGGGGTTCGGCGTTTTCCAGACGGTCCGTCCGGTTTCGCAGTCCACCGCGGTCATAAGGACGGCCGGCCCGGCCGGCGCGAGGATCGCCCGACCGCCGTCCACGAGCGGACACTGCCCGGCGTACCATCGCGGCTCCTCCGAGCCGAACTCGCGCACCAAATCGAGGCCCCATACAAGCGCGCCCGTCTCGGCGTCGGCGCACAGGACGTGGCACTTGGGGCCGAGCGTCACGACATAGCGGTCCGTCACGGCCGGGACGGTCCGCGACATGCCGTGGTTCGCCACAATCGGGATCTCGTACCACCGGCGCCAGATTTCGCGGCCGTCGTCCAGCGCCAGGCACCGCAGGCAGTCGGCTTTCGCCTCCTCGTCATAGTCGAGCACATAGACGCGCCCGTTATGCACGGCCGCGCCGGCGTATCCTTCGCCGACTTGGACCGTCCAGAGGACGGGCGGGCCTCCGGCCGGCCACGTGCGCGCTAGCCGCACCGGCTCAGAGGCGATGGCGTCGCGCTTCGGGCCACGGAACTGGGGCCAGTCGCCCGGCAGGTCGGCGGGCGCGCCGGGCCCCGCACGGAACATGCCCGGAAACTTCACCTCGAAAAGCGCCGGCCGAACGCCGAACGTCGCCACACGCACTTCGACCCCCGCCGGAGGACCGAGCCGGAACCACTCGACCGCCAGCGCCGCTAGCGCCGCCGCCAGCGCAGCCGATACGAGGATGCTCACAAGGATGCGTTTCATGGGACCTGTCCGCCGGCGACGCCCCGCCGCAGCATTCTACGCACCGTGCGCCGCAGCGTCACTCCTTTAACCCATCGGCCGCCGCATCGGCGTCGCGCGTTCCTGCGCCGAACGCTCACTCCTCCCGCAGCGCCTCAAGGAGCGGCCCGCGCACCGCCAGGCGCGCCGCCGCCCACGTCCACACCAGGCCGCTCGCCGCTACCGCCAGAAGCGTGAGCGCCAGCCCGCCGGCCGGCGCCGGCGCCCCCGGCGCGCGAAGCGCCGGCGCCACCGCCACCAGCGCCGCCGACACGCCGCACCCCAGCCCGAGCCCCAGGAGGCCCCAATGTTCCCACACCACGAGCCGCGCGAGGTTCCGCCGCGAGTACCCCACCGCCCTGAGGAGCGCCAGTTCCCCCCGCCGCTCCAGGACGTTCCGCGCGACCACCGCCGCCAGGCCGACTGTCCCGAGCGCCAGGCCCAGCGCGCCCAGCGCCTGGAAGATGGCAAGATACGTATTCTCGACCTCCAGGAACTCGCCCAACCTCTCGGCCGCCGGCTCCAGCGCAAGGCCCGCCCATCCGAGCGCCCGCTCCAGTTCCCTCCTCACCTCCCCCACCCGCGCGGCCGGGGCGTCCACGAGAAACACGCGACCCCCTCCGGACGACGGAAACTTCTCCGCGAGCGCCTCTTCCGCCACGACGAGGCTCCCCTGGAGCACCGACCCGGCGAGCGCGCCTGCGAGACGGACCGAAAATGTTTCGCCGCGCTCGTCGGTGTACGCGACGACGTCGCCGACCTTCTTGCCGAGCGACCATCGCAGCGTCGCCTCGTCGCCGACGGCAGGGACGACCGGGTCGCCCGCCCTGTAGTGAGAGAGGCTCTCTACTACAGGGTCCGGGCGGCGCTCGAGGCACCGCCAACCTTCCGGCGCGCCGGGGAGCATCTCGGCAAACGTGAACCGCCCGGCGAGCGCTTCCGGCCGGACGCCGAGGAGACGCGGACGGGTCACGCGGACGAGGTTCCGGCAACTGGCCTCGTCGCCTTCGCGGGCGCGCAGGGCGACGACGCGGACGCCCCGCATCGCCGCCGGGTCCAGACCGTACGTCTGCTGTGCCTTCGGATCGGCGAGGTCGCGCCAGACGGGCAGGGCCGATTCGCCCCAGAGCGCAAAACCGCCCGTCCCGGACCGCGGGTTGGAGGCGTCGGCCAGGGGATCGCGCCGGTTGGCGCCGACGGCGACGACGAGGAACGACCCGCATGCCACCAGCGCAATCGTCGCCAGGCTCCTTCCGCGCCGCCGGGCGGCGCCCCGGATGCCGAGGATCGGCAGCGTCAGGCGGCGAGCGGCCGAGAGGCGGTCGAGCGCGGCGAGGAGTTGGCGGCACAGACCGAGGCCGGCGGCAAGCAGTGCCGCGCCGGCGGCGAAGAAGACGGGCACCTCGCCGCGGCCTCCCATTGCCACAGATACGAGGACCGCAGCGCCGGCCGCCCCCGCCAGCGCGAGCGAAAACCAGAGCCCCGCCCGGCCGCGCCTCGATGCGCCCGCGCCGGCCGGGAAAAGCGTCGGCGGTCCGGGCGGCGCGCCCCAGGCCGCCGGCGCATACCCTGCGGCCTCGCCCGCCAGAAGCGCCCGCGCCGGCCGGCGGCACGCGCCGCGCGCGGCCAGGTACACGACGCCCAGGGCGACGGCCATGCCCGCCGCGGCCCCCCAGCCGAGCGTCGCCGGCTCGACGTGAAAGAGGATGGGCGGAGCGCCTCCGACAGCCCCGCTCCAGACGGTCCGGAGGGCGCGGAGGACGGCCCGCGTGTACCAGGCGCCGAGGCCGACACCCAGGACCGTGCCGACCGCCGCGAGAACCGCGCCCTCGGCCACCAAGAGCCGCCGCACCTGGCGCGGCCGAAACCCAAGCGCCAGGAGGGTGCCGATCTCGGCCGAGCGCTGCTCGACGCCGAGCGCAAAGACCAGACCCATCAGCACCAGGGCCGCGGCCAGAAGGAACAGGCTCAGGCCGAGAAAGAGTTCGCCGAACCCCATGCCGTCCCACTCGGCCGGCTCGGCTGCGCGCCGCGCGGTCTCGAAGAAGAGGCCCGCGGCCGCAGGGTCCAGTCGCTCGCGCAAACGCTTTTCAATTGTTTCCCGCACGCCGCGCCCGTCGGCGAAGCGCATCGCCGTCAGGTCGCCGAAGCGGCTGGCCCACAGGCGCCGGCCGGCGGCGAGCGTCACGAGCGCCTTGGGCGTGCCGCGATGATCCTTCCAGTACGCTTCGTCCTTCGGCCGGATGCGCGCCAGGTCCACGAAGTCCTGCTGGCGCCAGTCGGTGCAACTGGCCGCGTCCGCCAGGCCGGGAAATCGCGGCAGGAGCGTCCGGTCCGCCAGGGGCGGCTCGATCGGAATGACTTCGCGCACACGGAACCGCTCGGGACCGGCCGGCTCGACGGAGCGCCCCGGACCGAGCACCGAGTACGTCATCCGGAGCGTGTCGCCGGGCGCGGCGCCGAGGTCGTCGCGCAGCCATTCATTGATGACGATTTCATCATCCTTCATGTCGGGCGGGACGGGCGAGATGCTTTCCGCGCCCCCGCCGCCTTCGGGATCCAGGAGCCCCACGGCCGCGACAAAGGCGTACGGCGAGGCGCGGTCGCCCAGGCCCAGTTCCGTCGCCAGATACGTAAGGACGCCCATCGCTTCCGGGCCGCGGGCGGCGCGGGCGACCTCCGGCGAGAGGAAAACCCGGTCCGACCGCAGTTCCAGAACGCCCTTGACCGGTTCATCGAGCGCAAGGCCGAGGTCCGCGAGGAGCCACGCCTCGCGGAGCGCGGCCTGGGCCGCTTCCGCCGAGACGGGCGCGCCCTCCGCCCCCGCGACGAGCAGCAGGTTCGCCCGCGCGGGCTCCTCGGGCGGCGCGCTCAGTCCCGCGAGGCGGCCCAGGGCACCCAGCGGCACAAACGCCGTCGCCGGCGACACCTGGCCCGAGTCGAGGCTGAACCGTCCGAACTGCTCGTCCGTCGCGACGGCCGCAACGCGCAGCCAGGCGGCCTCGGAGGCATCAGCGTCGGTCGAGAGAGGCGCGTCGCGCGGCAGGAGCGCGGGGCGCTCGATGCGAAGGCGGACCGCATCGCCCACAGCCGCACCCAGCCGACCGGCCGCACGCTCGTTCAGGATGACCTCGCCCGGTCCGCAGGGGATCGGCTCGGCCCCCGGCCCCGCCAGACGCCAGAACCGCTCGTCCACGCCGAGCACCTGGACGCGAGGAAGGTTGGTGCGCTCGGCCCCCGCGCCTTTGGACGCGCTGCCCGCGAGACGAAGCACCGGCGCCGTGCGCGCCTGGAGCCGCTCCGCAAGTTCGTCGGCCAGCGCCGCGCGGAAAAACCGATCCGGCGCCGCAAGCACCGCCTCCGTCTCGCCCATCCGCTGCCGCGCCAGACGCTCGAGCGTGTACCGCACCGAGTCGCCGACCGCCAGCGCCCCGACGAGGACGCCGACGCTGACGGCCGCGCCCAGCACGACGCCCAGGTGCGTCCGCCGGTAGAACCGCAGGCTGCGCCGGATGAGGGTCGCTCCCGTCACGGGCGGGCCCCCACCGGCACAAGCGTGCCGTCGGCCAGTTCCAGAACACGTCCCATGCGAGCGGCGAACTTCTCAGCATGGGTGACGACGACCAGGGTGACGCCCTCCTCGGCGTTCAGGTCCGCCAAGAGCCGCATGAGAAGATCGGCGGTGCGGCGGTCGAGGGAGCCGGTCGGCTCGTCGGCGAGGAGCACCGCGGGTCGGTTGACGAGCGCCCGTGCGACGGCGACGCGCTGGCGCTCGCCGCCGGAGAGTTGCCCCGGCCGGTGCGAGAGGCGCTCGCCCAGGCCCACCCGCGCAAGCAACCGCTGGGCGCGGCTCCGGCCCTCCCGGCGCAAGGCGCGGTCCATCCCCGCGAGCGTCGGCACAAGGACGTTCTCCAGGACGGTGCACTGAGGCAGGAGATGATGGAGTTGAAAGACGAACCCGACGCGGCGGTTGCGGAGGCGAGCCAGTTCCGCGTCGCCCAACGTCGCCAGGTCGCGCCCCTCGAAGAGAACCTGGCCGGACGTCGGAAGGTCCAGCGCCCCCGCGAGGGCCAGGAGCGTGCTCTTGCCGGACCCCGACGGGCCGACGATGGCCAGCGACTCGCCCGCGGCGACGCGGAGGTTGACGCCCTTCAGGACCTCCAGGCCGCCGGGCGCGCCAACGTCGTAGCGTTTCGCGACCTCGACCAGTTCCAGGATCGGCTGCGCCTCATCCATCGAGATCACCTCGCGTTTCCTTCTGTTGCGCGCCCAACAAGTTGGGCGGCTAACTGTATATGATCCGGCGCTCGGCGGCGCGTCGGCAGACGTCCGCCAGTTCCTCCGCCGACCGCCGCACGTCGAACCGCTCCAGAACCGCCGCCCGTCCGGCCGCCCCGAGCGCCCGCGCCCGGTCCGGGTCGGCAAGGAGCGCCCCGACCGCGTCGGCAAGTCCCGGCGCGCCGGGATCGCCCGGCTCGACAAGCACTCCGCCGCCCGTCGCTTCCATCAACTCCACCGCCCCACCGTGCCGCGAGACGACGACCGGCACGCCCGACGCCAGCACCCGGTCCTGCTGAACCGCGCGCCGACGCTGCACCGCATGGGCATCCAGGCGTTCGAGCCGGT
>DATKUU010000028.1:0-2128 GCA_035530455.1 Phycisphaerae bacterium
GGCCAAAGTGAGGCCCGCGCTTCGTGACATTTCGGAAACGGAAAAACGAGTCGCGCAGCGGCGCACGACAAAACGGCGTCGATGAGGGCGCCCCAGCAAAAGCCGCCAGGCGGGCCGTGAGGGGCCGCCGGCGGGCGGAGACGGCAACGGACGATGAGCAACGCGGCGGGCCCCACTCACGCCAAGTCGATTCGCGCCCTCGGCCGCCTGTGCGGTCGCGCCGAGTCGACGGTGCGCAAATGGCTGGCCCGCGACGACTGGCCGTTCGCGCGCACCCCGCCCTGGGACGTCGCCCGCGTCCGCGCGTGGATGGACATCCACCTCAAGCCCGACCCCGCCGTCGCGTACCGCCGCAAGGCCCGCGCCGCGGCCGCCGGCACGGCCGAGTTCGCCGGCATGGGCAAGCTCACGCTCGTGCGGGTCCAGAAAACGCTCGAGCAGACGCTGGCCCTCCGCCAGCGGCGAGAGCTGGACGCGGGCCTGCTGCACTCCAAGGCCGACTGCCTCGCCGGCCAGCAGCAGCTCGTCCTCGCCGCCCGCGACGCGCTGACGCGCAGCCTGCCGCGGAGCCTGGCGGCCGAGTGCCAGGGCCGCGGCCGCGCCGAGATCGAGCGGATCCTTCGCGAGCGGCTCACCGCCGTCTGCAACGGCCTGGCCGGGGAGGCCGTCGATCATGCCTGAGCCCCGCCGCCGAGCACGCCCCGCCCCGCGCGCCGCCCGCCCGGCCGTCGCGCAGCCCGCGCCCGGGCCGGCCATCGACCCCGCCCTCCGCGCCGCCTGGCGGGTGCCGCCGGCCCTCAAGCCCAGCCAGTGGGCCGAGCGATACCGCGTTCTGCCGCCCGGCGAGACCGACATGCCCGGCCCCTGGCGCAACGACCTGGCCCCCTACCTCCGCGGCATCATGGACCTCCCCCTCGCCGACGGCGTCGCCGCGGCCTTCGTCGAGAAGGCCAGTCAGCTCGGGATCTCCGAGGCCCTCCGCAACGTCGTCGGCTACCTCGCCGACTACGAGCCCGACCCCGTCGGCCTCGTCCTGCCCGACCGCGCCAAGGGCCGCAAGGTCGTCTCCGAGCGGATCATCCCGCTCCTGGAGACCACGCCCCGCCTGGCCGCCCTTCTGCCCGCCCGCCGGGCGCTCGTCCAGAAAGAGCTCATCCGCCTGGCCAACTCGTTTCGCCTCTGGCTGGCGTGGGCGGGCTCGCCCACCACCACCAAGGGCGACCCCTGGCGAGTCGCCATCATCGACGAGCTCGACGAGTGCGCCCTGGCCGTCGCCCGACTCGGCCAGACCCGCGACCTCGTCGGGGCCGCCGTCAAACGCACCCGAACCTACGGCGACCGCGCACGCCTCATCGCCGCCTCCACGCCGCTGGACCTGATGAGCGAGATCGACGCCCAGGTCGCCGCCGCACGCTGGCTGCTGGAGTTCCACGTCCCCTGCCCCGCCTGCGGCGGATACCAGACGCTCGACCTGGCCCACGTCCGCTTCGACGCGCCCACGCCCGAGATCCGGGCCGACCACCGCCGCTGGGCCGCCTGGATCCTCGAGGACCCCGACCACGCCGCCTACGCCTGCCGCTACTGCGATGCCCGCTGGCACGAGGCCGAGCGGGCCGCCATCATCCGCGCCGGCCGATGGTGCAGCTCCACACGATCCGACCCCGAGGGCCGCACCATCGGCGCCGCCGGCGTCGGGCCCAAGGGCGAGCCGCTCGACACCGACCTCGCCGCCGGCGTCGTCTTCGACGCCGAGTCCGTCGCCGCCTGGCCACACGGCTCGACGCTCGGCATGCGGATCTGGGCGGCCTACAGCCTGCTCGGCGTCACGCTCAGCTCCATCGCCGCCGAGTACGTCCTCGCCCTGCACGACCGCGGGCGCATGTTCACGTTCTGCACCGAGACCGAGGGCCGCGTCTTCCAGCAGCGGCTCGCACGCGTCGACGAGTCCGTCTTCGCCGCCAAACGCGAGCGGGCCACGCTCGACGAGGGCGTCGTGCCCGCCTGGGCGGGCAAGCTGCTCGCGACCGCCGACACCCAGGTCGACCACTTCGTCGTCGTCCTCCGCGCGTGGGGCGAGGGCTTTTGCTCCCACCGCGTCTGGCACGGCGTGGTCAGCAGCTTCGCCGAG
>DATKUU010000029.1:0-5019 GCA_035530455.1 Phycisphaerae bacterium
TGACGGCACTGGTTGCACTCGTCATCCTCGGCGGGGGCATCGCTACGGCGACACTGCTCACGTCGAGCGAGATCGAGCAACTGGAAAAGAGCGGTCCGCAATGGGCGGACGCGACGACCTACGGCGGTTACGGCGTTGCCGACCGCCTCCAGTACATGAACACGGACGGCTCTTACAGCGGCCCCAGTTCGTATCGGATTACCGTCGTCGGCGGCGTTGGCAACATCGCCGAGGATGACCTCGTGTACGTCAGCGGGCATTCGGGCGGGTATCCCGTGGTTCTGCCTGCCGACGCCGACGCAATCGCGACCATGAGGAATCTCTACTTCTGCCCGGACGCCATCGCGGCGGGGGCGGAAGGTTACGCCTACAAGAGAAAAGTCATGGACGTGCAGAACACCAACTCCGGGGAGGTTGGCGACCCTGTGTATGTGGACACGGTCACTCCCGGCGGGTGGACTCTCACGAAGCCCAGCGGGGCGGCTGACATCGTTCAGGAAATCGGCGTCGTCATCGTCAAGAGCGCCACGGTGGGGAAGATTGACGTGGACATCGGCGGTGGGCCGGAGCAGTTCGACATCAAGACCCTGGTTGCCCTTGCCGCTGCGCCCGCCATTGACGACCTCTTCACACTGGCGGACGAGAGCGTTGCCGGCGACCCGACGAAAAGCATCACCTTGCAGTACATGTTCAACGGCGTCAATACGTTGGCGGCCATCGGCGCCGCACCCGCCATTACGGACAGCCTGTTTCTGAACGACGGCGGCGTTGCGAAGAAAGTCACGATGCAGAACCTGTTCAACGGCATCGCAGGGTTCACGGCGTTCAGCGGTCCGGTTGTCGAAGGCACGGACCAGGTGTTCCTCGATGACGGCGGCGTGGTTAAGAGATGCACCCTCTCTGAGTTCTTCGCCAGCATTGACGATGTGGCCGCGCTGGCTGCGGGTCCGGCGTTGACCGACAAAGTCCTGTTGGGCGATGCTGGCGTGGCGAAAAGTCTCACCATCCAGTACCTGTTCGACGGCGCCAACGGTCTCGCGGCTGAAGCCGTCGTCAACGGCGACTCCTTCATGCTGATTGATTCCACCGGCGTCGCCAAGAAAGAGGCCATCGCGGACCTTGCGACCTTGCTTGCTGGAACCGGCCTGGCCGCAAACAGTTCGGTTCTCTCCGTGACGCTGAGCACCTGCGCGGCAGGCACGGTGGACGTGACGGCCGACTCGGTGGTTTTCCTCGATGCCGACGCGGCCAGCGCCTCCAAAATCACCAGTATCCAGGCAATGCTCAACGACATCGCGGACTTGGCGGATTTCACGGGTGTTGTGGTGCCTGCGACCGACGAGATTCTGTACCTGGACGCCGGTGTCGCCAAGGCGAGCACGGTTCAGGTGCTGTTTGACGGTGTGCAGGACCTGACGGCCCTCACGCCTCCGGTCGTACCTGGCACTGATGTCGTGCTTATGATGGAGGCTGGGGTAGCGACGAAGGCCACGTATCAGGTGTTCATGGACGGCATCGAGGACTTGGTTGCCACCGACGTTACGTTCGTGACCGGCACAGACAAACTCCTGGTTTCGGACGGTGGCGTTGCCGTGAATGTGACTTACCAGGTATTGATGAACGGCGTCAACGACCTGGGCGCAGGCGCAGTCGCAACGACCGACAAACTCCTGATGATTGATGCTGGTGACGGTGTTGCGAAGGCTGAAACCATCGACGACATCGCCACGTTGTTTGCGGGAACCGGCCTGACGGCGGCAGCCGGGGTCATTGGCGTCGATACCACGCAGGCGCTGGAGTCGATTTCCGGCACCACCCTGATCATCAACAGCACGAACGCCATGACGCTGCAAATCGGTACTGTAGACATTCTCCAGGTGGACGATGCCGCGATCACGTTTGCCGGTGCTGCTGATACCGCAGGCCAGGATTGCTATGTGGGCACCGAGGCTGGCGGCGCCGCCACGACCGGCACTGCCGGCGATGTAGGAGGTCTGCTGACGATCAAGTCGGGCGACGGCTCGGCCGGTGCCACCGGCGAGAACCAGGACGGCGCCGTCGGCGGCGCCCTGACACTCCAATCCGGTGCCGGCGGTGCGGCGGGACTGTCGGTCGCCGGTACGGCCGACGGCAAAAACGCTGGGGCCATTTCCGTTACTGGCGGTGTCGGCGGCGCGGGCGGTCTTGGCGCCGGCGGCGAAGGCGGTGTTGGTGCCAGCATTACGCTGACGGGCGGCACGGGTGGTGCCGGCACGACGAAAGGTGCCGGCGGCGCCATCGCGATTAACGCCGGTACGGCCGGTGGTGCCGGGGCTACGGGCGGGGCGCTGAGCCTCACCGGCGGAGCCGCCAACGGCGGAACCGCCGGGGCCATCACCATCGGCGCAACCAACACGGCCAGTATCGGCATCGGTGCCGCAGACATTACCACAACTATCACGGGCATCGCAGTAGTCGGCCAGGACGATGCGGGTGCCGGCATCAACGACGCCCTGGCACTGCTCCACAGCGCATCCGACGCGGCCGGTGCGGCCATCGGCGACGGCATCGGCATCACGTTCGACCAGGACAACTCGGCCAACACCGTCGAGGAATGGGGTTCGATTGACCACGTCGCCACCAACATCACCAACGGCACCGAGGAAGGCGATTTCGTTCTGAGCCAGATGACGGCGGGGGCTGTAACCGAGACGCTGCGGCTGGTTGCCAACTCGACGACCACCACGGCCGACTACCTCCAGTTCACGGCCAACACCACCGAGACCGACGGTGTCATCGAGATGATGCGGCTTATCACCGAGGTTGCCGGTGCGGCGGGAACAACGGGACTCGGTTCGTCCATCAACATCTACCTGGATGACGCTACCGCGGCGGCTGCGAGTGAGGCAGCGAGCATCGACTTCGTGCTGACGGACGGGGTAGATTCCCAAGAGGATGCGGACATCATCTTCTCGACGCTGCTCAACACCGCCGTCCAGCCCGCCCTGACCATCGACGCCAGCGACCAGAGCGTCACCCTCGGCCAGAACGTGACGGATACGGACGGGGTTGACAAACTCCGCATCTTCCCCCTGACGACCGCAAGGGGTTCGCTCGTCCTACAGGCGGCTCTCAGTGCGGGCGACACCGTGACGACCATCACGAACGCTTCGCAGGCGGCCGAGCGAGCCTACACCATCCCCGACTCCGGTGCATCAGCCTCCGAGTTCCTGCTGACCGACCGGACGAAGACCAAGTGGACGTTTATGATTGCCGGGGCCAATGGTGAGGATACGGACGGTGTGCTGACCAATACCGGCGGCATCGCGGGCGGGTCCAAGCCAACGGGTGTCACATCGACCGAGGCCGCTGCTGCTTACTGCAAGGTCTATGACCTGGGCACGACCAGTTACCAGAACTTGGCCACATCACAGACTGGGACTGATGTGACCAGTAACTACCAGATTTTCAGTGACACCAAGGGCGATGGCGATGCCATCTACTTCGGTGCCGCCGTTCCGTTCTGTGAAATCGGCATCGACATGGGTGGCACCGTGCAGGACTACACGGGCGACGCCATCACTTGGTATTACTACAACGGGACCAACTGGACGACTGCCTTAACTGTCTTCGACAACACGGACGCCACGGCCCAAGACGGCAAGCGGTCGTTCGGTCGTGACGGGGTTGTCAACTTTGTGCCCCCGGCCAACTGGGCGGCAGTGGCAGTGGACAGTCAGTCGGCCTACTGGATCAAGGCCGAGATCACGACCGTTGCCAACGTCGGTGCGAACAAGGCAGTGACGAATAGCGTGGAACACTACGTTATTAGCCCCGATGGCGATGCCGTTCAAATCCCGTACAAGTGCAACATCAGCGAAGTGCGCGTCAGCAATCTTGGCGCGACGGTCCACGACCAGATCGTGAAGTTCGTGCTTTTCAACTTCACCAAGGGCACCTACTCGCTCGAACTGTCCTGGGCTGCCAGCCAACCCACCGACACGTTTACGACCACCGTGTTGAAGGCGGCGTCGGCCGGCGTGGACTGTGATGCGAGTGATGTTATTGGCATCCTTATCACCGAAGATAATGGTGCTACCAACAACCCGACCAACATCATGGTCGAACTGGACGTGACGCTGACCGACTAACCGGAACGAAGCCGAACTGAGGAGGACATGAAGATGGCAAGACCAAAGAAGAAGGAACCCAGGGCGCCCAAGGCGAAGCCTCAGGTGCTGAAACTCCACGACCCGACCGATGCGGTGTCGTTGCGCGCGGGTATCCAGGACATTCTGGAAGCGCTGGGCCTGGACCCGTCCACCGTCGGCGCCATGGGTGGGCCGTTTAACAACGACGGCACGTACCATCCGGTCGGGCGCGGAACGTGTCTCGGCGCGACCGTGATGCTGTGGAAACAGCAGCCGGTTGGTATCGGCGAAGCGCCGCGCCGGAGCGCCGACGAGGTCCGCGTGGAAATCACAATCCAGGGTGCCGAGGCCCGGACGGTTCTGCTCGATGTCCGGGGCGAGAACCACAACCAGGAGAAGGCGGTGCTGGCCGCGATTTCCGGTAGCGACCCTGTGGCGGACGCGCCGGAAGCCGTGGCTGCACCGGAACCGGCGCCGGACCTGCCGGCGAGCGACGCGGCTGCGGTCATGGCGCCGATGCCGGACGGGGACGATGCCGAAGACTGAGGAACGGCGGCGCGGTGGCGCGAAGCGTTACCGCACGAAGCGGTTGCCCGGTGGCAAGTTCATACGCTTCGCCATCGTGCCGAAACCGGGGCCGCGCGGCGGCCATACTGTGGCCGGGCCGGTTCGGAAGAAGAAGCCGGAGCGCGGGACTCGGCGACAGAAGTACCTTGAGCGGCGACGTAGGCAGAAACGGAAGTAGGAGCCTGTGGCAGAGCGCGCTGACGACCGTGATAAGCAGGATGTGCAGGATTTGATGCGCATCCTCGACACGTCCTGGGCGTTGCACGCCGCCCTCGACGTGGCTGACCTGACGTGTGCGCGCTATTACGGCGGTCAACAGTGG
>DATKUU010000030.1:0-10332 GCA_035530455.1 Phycisphaerae bacterium
GCTCATAACCCGAAGGTCGCAGGTTCGAATCCTGCCCCCGCTACCACGCTAAGTCACGCAGGGACGGGCACTTAGGCCCGTCCCTGGTTTTTGCGCCGAGGGCCACTGTAGCAAAAATGTAGCAATTTTTGCGGCGGTCCAAGCCCCGGGGACGGGCCATGGCAAGGAAAGGGAGAAACCATGGCCAGCATCTACAAACGCGGGAAAACGTGGTGGGTCCATTACCTCGTGGGAGGACGATCCGTCTGCAAGTCACTGAAGACGACCAACGAGCGGGTCGCCCTGCAGAGAAAACAACGGCTGGAAGCGCTGGAGGTCACAGACCAGTTGGTCACGCCGTCCAGCCTTCCCATCGAGCCGTTCCTTCAATCCTTCTGCGAGTTTCTGACAACCCTCCGAACACGCAAGGGAGCGAAGAACGACTTCTCTTACCTTCGCATGTTCTTCGGCCCCTGTTGCGAGGCCTTGCACCTGGGTAGCCACGTGCCGCACAAGTTCCGGACGAACGCGCGCGCGCTGCCGACGGTGCCTGACCGATTCAGCAAAACCCATGTCCCTATCAAACGTCTCGAACAGATCTCGGCCGAGATGATCAACGGATTCATCCGCCAGCGCATCGCGGACGACGGGATCGCCCCGAAGACGGCCAACCGGATACGCGAAGTTCTCCATCGACTATTCAGTTACGCCATCGAGCATCACGGCTACGTGTGCCCTGACCGGCGCTACCGCAATCCGGCCGAAGGCGTGAAACGAATCCGCGAGCCGGCGCCCATCATCACCTGGTTGACGTACGATGACATCGCGCGGCAGCTGAAAGTCTTAGAGGGCCAGCCAACGCTGCGTGCCCTGGTGGCCACCTACCTCTACGCGGGCCTCCGCCGTGAGGAAGCACTTTGGCTCACCCCCGACGACGTGGATCTCGACAGGCGCATGATCCAGGTCTGCGCCAAGAGAATAGAGGGTGCGTTCTGGCAACCCAAAACCAAACAGAATCGGTCTGTGCCTATCTCGAAAGCGTTGCTTTCCATCCTTCGCGACCACAAACCCGAGGCCGAGTCGATCTGGTTCTTCTCCACGGCGGCGGGAAGGCGCTGGAATCCGGACGACTTCTCCCACAGGCTGCGGATGATCAACCGCGAGCATGATCTCAGTTGGTCCTGCTTGGATTTCCGTCATACCTTCGGCAGCCATCTGGCCCAGAAGGGAGAGTCGCTCTACAAAATCGCCCAACTCATGGGCAACTCGCCGGAGATTTGCCGTAGACACTACGCAGCCCTCGTGCCCGAAGAGATGCACGATGTCGTGGAATTCGAGGCACCTCGTTTGAAAAGGGGTGTTGCGCGAAGCGCGTACTCCAATACTCGGCGGCAAAATACGGCCAAGATCCTTCGGACCTAGTCGTGCAACAAGTCAACCGGGCATGTTGACGCTGCGCGATTGTATCATGGGAAAAAGGACCCCCGTCGCCGGGGGCCCATTCCTGTCGCTCCTCGAACACGACCGCGGGGTGGGCAGCCATGCCTCAGGGACAGGCACTACTTCACATTCTCACGGGATTCCAGCCAAGCCTCGACCTCACTCCACCGGTACCGGATTGCTCCTTTGGGGCCGCGCCCAACAGCAATCGGCTGGATTCCTGCTTCTGCAAGCCACCGGCGCACAGATGACCGGCTGGCATCCATCATCTGCGCCAATGTCTTCAAACTAACTGCCAGTGGCGAGTTCTTAGCACCCGCCTTGTGTGCAACTTGCTGATTCATGGCACCCTCTAGCAGGCCGCTAAAAAAGTCGCCTTTTTTGTCTTTTTGGATTGACGCATATGGACCGGTGCGCTAACGTGCCGCGCGGGACCTTGAGGAGGCATGCGATGCGCGGACACGTGAGCGGGCAAGGGCCGATGTTCCTGATGATCCACATTGAGGACAAGGTGCCGGCGGACCATCCGCTGCGGGCGGTCAAGCGGCGGTGCGACCGGATCCTGGCGGACATGCGGCGGGACTTCAACACCGCCTACAGTCGCCTGGGCCGGCCGAGCATCCCGCCGGAGCAACTCCTGAAGGCGCTCCTCTTGCAGGCCCTGTATTCGATCCGCAGCGAGATTCTGCTGATGCAGGCCATCGACTATAACCTGCTGTACCGTTGGTTCCTGGACCTTCCGGGCGACGATCCCGTCTGGACGCCGGAGGTCTTCAGCATGAACCGCGAGCGGTTCGCCCGGCACAACCTGCTTCAGAAGTTCTTCGACCGGATCGTGGCCGAGGCGATCACGGAACAGTTGGCCAGTCCGGACCATTTTACCGTGGACGGGACGCTGATCCGCTCGTGGGCCAGCCACAAGAGCCTAGTCCCCAAGGACGGCCCGCCGCCCCCGAAGGACGGCGATCCCGGCAACCCTTCCGTCAACTGGCACGGCCAGAAGCGGTCCAACGCCACGCACGTCTCGACGACGGACCCCGAAGCGCGGCTCGCCCGCAAAGGGCCGGGCAAGGAGGCCCACCTGTGCCACTCGGGGCACGTCCTGATGGAGAACCGGCACGGCCTGGTGCTGGCCGTCGCGGTGGATGCGGCGGACGGGACGGCCGAGCGCCGGTCGGCCAAGGTCATGCTCAAACAGGTGCGGCGTCGGCACCGGCTGCGGCCCAAGACGATGGGCATGGACGCGGGGTTCGACGACGGCGCCTTTCTGGCCGACATGGAGGCCGACCAGATTGTTCCCCATGTGCCGGTGCGAGTCCCGGCGCGCCGGGATCGGCTCCGGGCGGACGACGAGGCGGGCCAGGCGCGGCGTCGCGCCACTCGACGGATGAAGACCAAGGCCTACGCGATCAGCCAGCGACTGCGGAAACGCGTCGAGGAGATCTTCGGCTGGATGAAGACGGTAGGCGACCTGGCGCGGACCCGATTCGTGGGGCGATGGAAAATCCGGCTGGAGATGCTCGTGACGGGCGCGGCGTACAACCTGCTGCGGCTGGTGCGTCTGGCGCCTCCGCCCCGGCGCGCCGGGGCTGCGCAGGCAGAGACAGCGCGGCCGGCGGGATAAACGCCGCCCGCCCAGGCTTCCGAACGCCGTTCGGGAGCCGCGGGCGACAGGACGCAAAGCCTTGCGAGGCCGCTCAACCATAAAAATGCCTCACCAAGAGAGACAAAACGTCGTCAGGCCGACTTCTTTAGCGGCCTGCTAGGCCTTTCTTGCCGCCTAGCCCATGCTGCTGGAGTTGCTGGCGGTATTTGGAGAAATCGTCGGCGCGCAGGTTCGACAAAGCTTGACCGGGCCCCATGAACCGGGCGAAATCCTCTACCCCGATGCGGCAATTC
Source organism: Phycisphaerae bacterium (assembly GCA_035530455.1). Lineage (GTDB taxonomy): Bacteria > Planctomycetota > Phycisphaerae > FEN-1346 > FEN-1346 > JAPLMM01. The sequence goes on from DATKUU010000030.1 coordinate 3,319, forward strand.
TCGAACCAGCGAGTCGAGATCTCACCCGCATCCGCCTTGTGAAGCTGGTAAGTGAGATACTGGTTGCACATCTGCTTGACAGTTGGTCCGTCAGCGGATATGCTTGCCAGCTGCGGTTGCCGCCCAGCGTGGAGGTCTGCGGCTACGCGTAGGTAGTGCTCGAGAGCGGCTTGGGCGTCTTCCCAGATGCCGAAGAAATAGACCTTGCCACGGATTTTTTTGCACCACTGACCGTTGTTGTGGGGCGTGAGAGGAAACGAAGGATACGGCTTCGATGGCTTTCTGCGCCTCTTCGGTTTCGTGTTTGCGGCTGGCATGCATGAGCTCCTTGAGACGAGCCGGCTTCGCGACCTCACAGGGCATTTTACCATGCTTGGTGGTTGTCGTCAAGGTTGTCGTGAGAGTTTTTGGTTGCCGGCGTCGGATTGTAAGTGCTTAAAATAACTGTGGTTGGGGGCGTAGCTCAGTTGGTAGAGCAACGGCCTTTTAAGCCGTGGGTCGTGGGTCCGAGTCCCACCGCCCTCACCAGGCTTCGTTCGCTGCTCGTCTTGCGGGCGGCGAACGAAGCCTGCCGCGGCAAAGTCCCGCCTCGTCGGGACGAAGCCGGGCTTAATCCGTAACTCGCGGCGAACTACGCCCGGGCAAGCCTTCGCTCGCGGCGCGAACATACAGTGGCCCCATCGTCCAGCGGTTTAGGACACGGCCCTTTCAAGGCCGCGACACGGGTTCGAGTCCCGTTGGGGTCACCAGAACGGAAAGTGCCTGAGTTCCGGAGTGCCGGAGTACCTGAGCAACGGCACGCGGCGGCTAGGCGTATCCTCGGGGACCTAGGGACTCAGGCACTCAGGTACTTGTTGAGGATTCATGGCCCCATCGTCCAGCGGTTAGGACATAGCCCTCTCAAGGCTAAGACACGGGTTCGAGTCCCGTTGGGGTCACCAGTGAAAAGGCCCGCCAAAGGCGGGCCTTTTCACTGGTAGAGCAGGGGAGCGGCTGGCACCGAAGGTGCCGCACGCTCCCCTGCGGTCTCCTGCTCCACTCTCTCCTCCCATCTTTTCAGCCCGCCGGGGGCGGGCGTCCTCTTCCGCAACAACGCCGTGATGCGATCCTGGCCGAACCGAGGACGCTTGGCCGCCAGCGCCTTGATCCGCTCCACCAGGGCCCGCTCAGCGGCGGCATCCTTGGCCGGATACCGCTGCGTGGACCGCGCCTGCCCCAAGACTCGGCAGACCTTCCGCTGGGAGTACCCCAGCCGGCCGCGGACATACGCAATCACCTTCCGCCGACCGGCCGGGTCCGTCAGTTTCCCCGGTACGCCGCCGCTTCCTTCAGAATCGCATTGTCCAACGCCTGATCGGCCACCAGATTCTTCAGGCGGGCATTCTCCTTCTGCAGGACCTTCAGCTCCTGGATCGCCGCCGGACTCATCCCGCCGTACTTCTGACGCCACCGGTAATACGTCTGCTCGCTGACGCCGATCTTCTTCGAGACCTCCGGCACCGTCCGCCCCTGACCCAAGGCCACGTCCGCCTCACGCAATTTCGCTACGATCTGCGGCCCACTGTGCTTCTTCATACGAGAGCTCCTTTCCAACTTTTCCGTCGGCTAGAACTCTCACTGCACTTGGTACAGTTTTCGGGGGGAAGGTCCACCCACGGCGACCCGTCCGGCACCCGGACACGCCTGCGGTCGTACTGGTCGAACCAACACACCGGCATCGTGGACGATGCGGTGTTCGAACTGATGATGGAACCGAAGAACTGGGGAACCATCCAGTTCTAGAGCGGTTTCATCTTACGTAAGAACAGCGCGGCGGGTCTCTGACCCGCCGCGCTTTGTTTCGTTGAGGGGGTACGGCGCGTCAGGTCATCGGTATTCGGAAATGGCGTCCTTATGGGCTTCCAGGCAGGCGTCTACGGCGCGGACGCCGGCCGCCTTGTCCACAATCGTCGGGTCCAGTTCCACAGCCTCATGGACGAGGCGGCGGCTTCGGTTCATGGCGGCTCGGACGATGGTGTCCGTGACCTGCGCGGTCCTCTGGCAAAACGGTAAGACCTTCGCGGGAAGAGTCGTGGCTTGCGGCACGGGTCCCCGGCGCGAGCCGGCGCACCGCGTCTCCACGAAGGCGGTGGCCGGGAGATTGGAAATCTGGCCTCCGTTGATGAGGTTGAGCGAGTTGAACTCAACGGGTTTGCCGCAGGCCATCGCCGCCACCAGGTCCATCGGCTTTTCCCAGGCGCCCTGGCTCAGGAGTCCACGCCAGGGCAGCCGTCCTTCCGACACGTTCTTCATCAGGTCCAAACGGCGCCGTCGCTCCTCAGGGTTCCCGTGCCAGAGTTCATGGCGAGGGGGAGGCGGCCCCTCAGGCGGAAGGAACTCGCGGGTGTGAGGGTCGCCGGAAGCCGGAAAGTATCCCGTCTCCCGCGCCATGGCATCCATCCGGGGACCGTCCCATGAGACACCGGCAGCCAGTCTCGCCCGCAGGTCCGCCATGCAGTCGGCTCCCGTAGCGCGATCGCGCAGCGCCAGAAGCCAACTGAAATGGTTCAGGCCGGCCATGGTCGCGTCGTAGGCCTCCTGGGCCTCCTTGAACGGATAGCCCAGCGACTGACCTCGAAGCATCTGCCACAACCTCGCGTAGCCGGCGATGCTGACCGAGCAGAAACCGACGGTTGGCACACCCGATTCGTGGGCGGCCTGGCAGACGCGCGGCAACGGGTTGGCCACGTTGAGGAGCCAGGCGCGCGGCGCCATCCGCCGCATGTCCGCCGCCACCTGCGTGATGAACGCGATCTGCCGGAGCGAATTACTGATGCCCGCGATCCCGCCGAACTCGGTCACGAGGTGGCCGGGAATCCACTCGTCAATGATGCGGCAATCCATCGCGTGGCGTTTTTGCATCTCCGGGGCGGCCGAGCAGATGACGAAGTCCGCGCCGTCGAGGGCGGAGGCGCGGTCGGTGTGGGCGGTCAGGCGCGTCGCCAGACCTTCATCGCGTGCCACGCGTCGGCCCACGGCCGCCATCAACTCGACCGTCTCGCGGTCCACGTCCATGAGGGCCAGTTCCACGTCCCCCATGCGGTGTTCGAGGATCGCCCCGGCCAGGACGCCCGGACCGAAGACGAAACTTCCCGCACCAATGTGCGCGACCTTCAGGATGCTCATGGAGCCCCTCTTGCGGGTTTCAGCGGATGTGCCTCTTTCGCGGCGCACCGCGGGCATCGTTGCCTTTCGCCAGGGTCGGTTGCGGCGTGCGGTTAAGAAGGTAGACCTTGCCACCGAGGAAGCGAAGCGTCCGTTGAGCGTCCAGGCGCTGGCTGGTCTCAAGGTCGGCGGCCTCGCCTGTGAACTCGATTTGCCCGTCGCGGAAAGCCCAAAGGACCGACGGCTGTCCGTCGGCGTCGAGCCAGAGGGTGCAATCGCCATGCGGCGTGAGACGCAGGCGGTGCATGTGGGGCAGGGCGGCGTTGTAGAGGCGGTTGACGCGGGCGTACGGCTCGGCCAGCGCCCCGCCGGGCAGGTGCGGCCCCGCGTGGGACGGATCGAGCGGCTTGTCCCACGGCCGCGCGTTCAGGATCGGCACGGCGCGATGACCGGCCAGCCAGAAGTAGAACGTCGGGCTCAGGCGGTCCGCCGTGAACGGGTCGCCGTCCGCCGTGAAGAACGCAGGGCTCGTGTCCAGCAGGGCAAAGGCGTCGTCGTTTCGGACGGTGTCCCGCCAGAGGCGCCGGCGGAACTGGTCGCTCTCGAAACCGTACAGGCCGACCTGGCTGACGCCGAAGATCGTCACGACCTCCGCGCGCTGCTTGTACCCATACCGCTGCAACTCGGCCTGCAAGGTCCAGATTTCGTCGGCCTGCGGCGCCTTGTCGGGGGCCTGCCAGTCCACGCACGTCACGCCGAGGTTCTGGTAAGAGTCCCAGAAGATGCTGTCGAGGCCGGTGTCGTCCTTAACCTTCTTGATCTCGGCGAGGATATGGTTGCGGAAGGGGCTGCGCATCCTCCCGCACCAGAGGATCTGGTAGTTGGCGTCCCACGGGTCGCCGTTGGCCTCGCGGAGGAGCCAGTCGGGATGTTCCTTCCAGATCGGCGCGAACTTGGCGAACTGGAATCCGAACCACTGGTAAATCCGGATCCCGTTGGCGTGGGCCGCGTCCAGGAGCCGCTTCATCCCGGCGGCGCCGCCGAAGGCCTCGGCGTACCGGAAGGCGTACGGGCAGCAGATGTTTCCCTCGTTGCTCGCCCGCGCATGGTCGCTCGTCACCGATTCCCACACGCCGAAGGTCATGACCTCTCGATAGCCCAACTTCGCGAATTCCGGGAAGGCCTGAATGAGCGGCTCGGTCCACGCCGGGCCGTGACGTTTCAGGTCGGCGTCCCAAAGATGCGCGCAGACGGCCGGCAACGGCACCTCCGGTTTGAAACCGTACTCATCGAGGATGCGGCGGCGGACCTCGGTGAAGCAGTCGAGCCAGAGGTTCCGCCATTCGTGGCGCTTGAGGGCCCGTGGATGCCGGTAAACGAGGAGTTTCCGCTCCGGGGTGCGGGCGTGCTCGGTCAAGGGGAAGAACGGACGGTCCGTGTAGTGGATGACATTTTCGCCCATCCGCTTCTCGAGCCGCGCCCGCGTCAGGCCCGGCCGCTCGGCCAAGAGCACCAGGGCCGTGTCCTCGCGCACCTGAAAATCGCAGATCGCGGCTCCGGCCGCGCGGGGAAGCATGTCCATCGGAAGCGATTCTTTTCCGTCCGCCTTGTAGAACTTCTCGATCGTGCTGAACGTGCTGGAAGCCTTGACGGTCTGTTCGAGGTGGATCGTGGAGACGTCCTGCTGGATCAGCGTGCACCCGGCCGCCCGGCCGCCGATCTCCCATGTGGCGTCCTCGAGGACCCAGTGGATGGGATGCCCCGGCGAGTCCACGTGGAGTTGCATCGCCAGCCCGGTCCACTCGTTCTCCTCGATCGGCTCGGTGACGGCGCGAAACGTCCACCGGAATCGCGCGATCGGCCGCTTGACCGAGCGCGTCGCAACCCGCGCATCTCCCATCGCGTCGGCCGCCTGGAGTCGCGGCAGCCAGCGGCCCTCGGAGGTGAAAAGGAGGATCGCCTTCCGGGCGGAGCGGCGCACGTCCTTCAGGCGGAACTCGTCGAAGCGGAACCCCGTCTCGGATTCCGTGTAGAAGGTCCACGGCAGGGCGGCGCTTCGCAGCAACCGGCGCCCGCAGCGGACCTCGCCGATGCCGAGGAACCGGTTTCCCTCGAAAGCCAGAGTCATGGAAAAGCCGTTGGCGAATCGGACCGTTCGGACGGCAGCCATCCGCCTCACTCCTTATCGCTCGGCGCCAGGGTCACGCCGGCCTTCCCGCCGGCCACGCAGATGCTTTCGATGCGGAGTTCCTCGTCGGTGTCGTTCGTGAAGACGGGCTCGATTTCGAGCGTGTGCTCGGTCGCCGCGTCGAGGTCCGTCGCGAGGGTCTGGGCCAGGTACGTGTTTCCACGAAGCATCCGACCCAAGGCCCCGGCGTCGAAAAGGTCGGTGGGGGGCTTGTCCTTGTTCGGCTGGCACTCGATCACCTTGCCGTCAATCCGGACGCGAAACTTCCCGGACGTCGGCGTGGACTCGCCGAAGAGCATCACCATCTGGCCGCAGAACCGCACTTTCAGCGATTCCACCTTCTGAGGCGTCCTCGGTTTTTTCTCATCCGCACCGGCCGCTTCCTTGGGCGATTCCTCATAGCGCGAGGCGATGACCTCGTCGTCCAGCCACCGCGACATCAGCATGTCGAAGTAGGCCGACACCACGTTCGGGCGGCCGACGCGCCAGCCTTTCGGAAGCGGGCCGAGGGAGGAAATGCGGACGCGGGCGTTCTTCATGTAGGTGGGGGCATTCAGCATCTTCTCGGGCGCCGCGCTGACGAGTTTCTGCTCCACGGCCTGTTGGTACGCCGACCAGGCCGCATCGGCGAACAGAACGTAACCCTCGTCACACGGGTGAACTCCATCCACCGGCCACAGGCGCTGGAGCGTTGTGGCGCCGCTCCTCACCCGCTCGATGGCCAGGGCGATCGCGTCGCCGGCGGGAACGTGGTAGGCGGCGGCGATCGCCAGGTGGGCCTCGCGCCGCTTCATGTTCTCCAGGTCGCCGCTTTCCACATTCCACCTGAAGGGGAAAACCACTTCGACCACGGGCACCTTGGCCTCCAGGACGAGACGCCGCACAATGGATTCGTAAGAGGCGAGGGGTTCCGGGTCGGACGAGTAGATGTCGTCATTGGCCGAGAAATCGAGGAACACGAGGTCGGGCTTGCGCGCCAGAACGTCGCGATCGAGGCGGAAGACGCCGAGTTGCGATCCGGTACCGCCGATGGCGGCGTCCCAGAAATGAAACCGTGCCTGCGGGTACGCCTCTTCCAGCCGCCGGGCGACCACGCCCCGGTACGACGTCAGAAGCGGGTCGCTGGCATTGGCGCCCCAGGTGAGCGACGCGCCGAAGAAAACCACATTCAACCGTTCGCCCTGTTGGGCGCGGCGGTCGAAGTCGGCAAAACTTGGCGTGGTGCCGTCACTGCGCATCGCGGTGAGCGCTCCCACCGTCGCGACCAACAACCAGCAGAACAAAGACCGGCATGATAGGCCCATCAGGCTGCTCCTTTCAGTGGGTGAGTAGGATCGCCTTCTTGTGGAATCATGGCACGCGGACGCCTGGCGGCCGTGCGGTTTCTCGGTTCAAAGAATCCGTTGGCATAAGTTGGATCACGCTCCGGCCTAACGGTCCGTCAGGTAGGCAACGATGTTTTAGCTTGTCCCCATGCGCCGGACAGTTTCCAGCCTGGAATAAGGTGGAACCGCCGCCATGGGTAACGTTCCCGCTGCTGTTCAGGATTTTGCGCCATTGCTATAAGTTCTTGCGCAATAAGCAGTTCGCCCTTATGCTTGTCTTGAACCCCTTTTCAGGAGACCAAGCATGGAGAGCGAACTGTGGTCCAGAGTGTACCAGATAGTGATGGATGCGGGCAA
>DATKUU010000031.1:0-12301 GCA_035530455.1 Phycisphaerae bacterium
ACCTTGTAGGGGGTCCGCATTTCAATCGTCTTGACGAGTTCCTTGGTGAGTTCGAACTCCAGTTCCCGGCGGAACTCGCGGGAGGCGAAGATCGGCACCGCCACCGTCCGCACGTCCGTCCGGTGGAGCGGCGCCGTCGAGTAGCCGACGCACCCCGCCACCGCCGCCGCCAACACCAGCACCACCAGCCGCTTTCGCGCCGCGTTCACGGGCTCGGCTCCTTCAGAAGTCTCAGGTCCTCGATGAGCGTTTTCGCCTGCTCGCCCCAGGCCGTGTCGCCGTACTGCGCGACGGCCTGTTCGGCGTAGTGGACGGCGGCCAGAGGCTTGCCTGCCCGCCGGTAGTACGCCGCCACGTTGTACAGCGCCTCGGCGTTCAGGCCGCGCAACTCCTCCAAAAGTCCCGGCACGCCCTCCGTCTCGGCCACGTCCGGGTACTTCTGCTGGAACCGGCTCAGGCGGTCGTGCGCCAGGGCGAGGCTCGCCGTATCATACCGCGCCCCGCGGCATCTTTCGATAGCGCATTTGGCCCGCGCCAGTTCCGCGTGAACCACCCGCCCGCCGTTCGGAAACTCCTTGCAGTAACGGTCGTAGTAATCCTCCGCCTCGGGCCAGCGGTGCTTCTCGTAATGATAGTCGGCGATCCGCACCAGACACCTCTCGGCCAGGTCGCCCGCCGGCTGGTGCTCGTACACGCGGCGGAGGATTTCGATCGCCTCCGTCTCGCCCGATAGGAGCGGCATCCCCCACACCCGCCGACGCACCGGGCCCAGGTACAACTCCGCAATTTCCATCTCCCGCTCCAGCGCCCGGCGGTACCGCGGACTTCCCGCGTAATCGCGCAGCAGATTCTCGTACTGCTCGTACGCCTTGTAATAGTCCTTTGCCGCGAACAGCGCCTCGCCTCGCAGCCACATCGCCTCCGGCCGGTACGCCGAGTCGGGGTGCTTCTTGATAAGGTTCTTCAGCGTCCGTGCCGCTTTGCCGTGGTCGCCCGCTTCGAAGGCGGCCCGGCCGGCCTCGAAGAGCGTCCGGTCGGCGCTCGGGTCGGGCGGGCGGCGCCAGCGCGCGTACCAGGGGCGCTGCGCCCCCGCCCTGGCCCTGGCCTCCGCCTCAGCGGCGATCTCCTCGGCGGTCGGCTGGGGCGGAGCTTCAACGGGCATTTCACTCGGCGCCTCTGGCGGCTCGGGCGCCGGCTCCTCTTTCGGCGGAGGCGGCGGTTCTTCCTTCGGTGGCGGTTGCGCCGGCGGAGCGGGTTCGGCCCTCTCGCTCGGCGGCTGTTCGAGCCGCCCGCTTTGCGGGCGGTCACCTTCCCCGGTGTCGGGTGTCGCCGGCGGCGGCGACTCCGGCCAGGTGTCCTCGACATACTCCCACCGACCGTTGCGCCAGACCCAGCGGGCCGATGCCACATCCGCCGCCAGGACTATCACGCCCAGCAACACCGCGCCGATCCACAGAGTTCGCATGGTCTTCATGCCCGTTCCTGCCCGCTGCTTCCCGCGTCGGACCCCGAGTGGAAATCTTTAATACAACGGGTGGCACTGGCGGCTTGTCCGCCAGTGCACGGGTGGGCAAGCCACCCGTGCCACCCCTCCTGCCGGAGGATTAAACGTATTTCGCGGCCAAAGGTTCCTTGCCGGCCAGTTCCGTCACGCGGCGCACGAGGGCCGTTCGGACCTCGCGGCTGGTCGCCTCGCTGAGGCGGGCCCGCGGCAACTGGTCAAGAGGCGCCCCCAGGAGGAACCGGACCGCCTGGAGCGCTTTCGGCCCGAGGGCGACGGCGTCGGCCTTCGCCCAATGGGCTTCGGCGGACAAGCCGGCGGACGGGCGGCAGTGCTGGCACACCAGGCCGCCGAGTCCGGCACTGAACGCGACCGGACGGTCCGCCTCGATCGGCCGTCGGCACTCGACACAATGCCCCATGTCCGGGCCATACCCCAGCAGCCCCAGCAGCCGCCAACCGAAGGCGTAGGCGACCGCGCGGCAGGCGGCGTCCTCGGCGTCCACCAGAAGCCCAAGCGTCTGGACCGACAGGTCGAAGACCTCCGGCTGCGGGTCCAGGTCCGCCGTCAGGCCCGTCACCAGTTCCGTCACCAGCGACGCTGCGTAATACGCATCGAGTCGCCGCCTCAGCCCCTCGAACCGCTCCGTCTCGTAGAACTCCATGAGGACGGCCAACTGGTTCGGGTCGCGGAGGCTGAAAACCGCCTCGCCGAGCGTCCAGCGGTCGAGCGGCCCGCCGAAAGCGTTCTTCGGGCGTTTCGCCCCCTTGGCCAGGCAGCGGAATCGGCCGGCGTCGCGGGCCAGCAGGTGGACCACCTGGCTCGTTTCGCTCCAGTCCTGGCACCGCAGGACCAGGCTCGCGGACTTCTCGACCGCCACGGGCGACCCTCCGCTGTGCGCTCCCGGCGCGCCGCCCGTAAGATACCAGACGGCGTGGGGCGTGTCATGGGAATCCTCGGCGCGCGCCGGGTCAGATGAAAGGCGTCCCCGGGATTCGCCCGCCACAGGCGGGTAAACTTCGCTCATCCCCCGGCTTGGGGCGGATCCTCCGGGACGGGCGGCTCGGGTCCCGCGACGGGAGCGACGCCCGCGGCGGGAATCGGCGTCGAAATGCCCGACACGTGGGCGAGGAGCCCTTTCGCCTCCAGGATCGGGCGGAGGGATCGGTTGACCCGCCTCAGGCCGACCGCAAAACACGCCGACGCCAGGACTGAAGCCGCACCGCACACCAGGACGGCACCGGGCGCCCCGAGGACTTTCGCCATCGCGCCGGCAATGAGGCTCCCGAGCGGCATCATGCCCATGAACGCCAGGGTGTAGAAACCCATCACCCGCCCGCGCTTGTCCTCGTCCGCAACGGTTTGCAGCAGGATGTTGCTGGAGGCCATGTGGACCATCAGGCCAAAACCGGCCACCGCCAGGAAGGCCATGCTCAGATAGAGCTGGGTTGAAAGGGAGAAGGCGATGACACCGATGCCGAACAGGGCGCTGGCGATAACGAGGAGGCGCGGGACGCCCAGGACGGTCCTGCGGGTGGCGAGAAAAGCGGCGCCGAGGATGGCGCCGACGCCGGGGGCCGCCACCAGGAAACCCATCGTATGGGGTCCACCCTGGAGGACTTTCCGCGCGAAGACCGGCAGGAGAACCACATAGGGAATCGCCAAAAGGCTCAGGAGACTCATCAGGAGGAGCACCGCGCGGATCGGCGGGCTGCCGGCCACATAGAGGAACCCTTCCTTCAGGTCGCGCAAGGGGTGGGTCGTGTGCACCCGGCGTGGCCGCGGCCGCAAGCGCATCGCCAGCAGGGCGACGACAACGGCGAAGAAACTGACGGTGTTGACGAGGAAACAGACGCCCTCGCCGAACCAGCCCACCAGGAACCCGGCGAGCGCCGGGCCGATGAGGCGGGCGCCGTTGACTAAAAAGGAGTTCAGGGCGATAGCGTTGGGGAGGTCCTGCGGGTCGTCGAGCATCTCGACGACGAACGCCTGGCGGAAGGGGATCTCGAAGCCGCGGATGAGGCCGCCGACCAGGCTCAGGACGATGATGTGCCAGACCTCGATGATGCCGGTGAGAGTGAGGACGGCCAGGACGGCCGCCAGAAAGGCGGCGGCAACCTGGGCGGCAATGACGAGGCGATGGCGGTTGGCGCGGTCGGCCACGACCCCCGCCGCCGGCGCGGCAACCAGCGACAGGATCTGCCCTGTGAAACCCACGACCCCCAGCAGGACGACCGACCCGGTCATGCGATAAACGAGCCAGGGCAGCGCGACGCCCTGCATCCAGGTCCCGACGAGCGAGACTCCCTGGCCGGCGAAGAAGAGCCGATAGTTCCGGTTTCTCAGGGCGCGGAGCATTCTTCACGCGCCGCCGGGGTCGGCCGGGACGCGCTCGAGGCGCAGGCGGTTGATGCGGCGCTCGTCGGCTTCCAGGACCGTGATGCGCAAGAGCCCGTACTCGAGCGTCTCGCCCGCCCGAGGAATGTATCCCAGGCGCGAGAGGACGAAGCCGCCGATCGTCTCGTAGTCCTCGTCTTCCGGCAGGTTGAGCGCGAGCGTGCCGTTCAGTTCGTCCACGCCCGCGCGAGCCTCGACCTCGAACGTGCCGGGGCCGACGCGGCGGATGGGCTGAGGGGGCGACTCCTCATACTCGTCGGTGATCTCGCCGAAGATTTCCTCGACGACATCTTCGAGGGTCACCAGGCCGGCTGTCCCGCCGTACTCGTCCAGGACGACGGCCAGGTGGATCTTGGCGCGGCGGAACTCGGCCAGGAGTTCGTCGAGGCGTTTGGTGGCCGGCACGAAGAGCGGGGGGCGCATCCGGTCGCGGACGCAGGCCCTGGAGTGAGAGATACTCTCTACTACAGGGCGGGCCGGCTCCGCGGTTCGACCTTGCTCACCGCCCCGAGCGTGTCGAGGGGCCGACCCTTCGTCGGCCGGCGCCAGGAGGTCCTTGGCGTACAGGATGCCCACGATGGTGTCCACGCTGCCGGCGGTGACGGGGATGCGGCTGTGGCCGCTCGTCAGGATGAGGCGTCGGCCCTCGTCGGGCGAGGCGTCCGCGTCGAGGCTGACGATGTCGGTTCGCGTTGTCATGATTTCCGAGGCGTCGGTTTTGCGGAACCGGATGGCGCCTTCGATCATGTCCTTCTGGTGTTCCTCGAGGGTGCCCTCCCGCCGGCCCTCGCGGACGGCGGTGCGGAGTTCCTCTTCGATGTGGGACGGCGGCTTGGCGCCCACCGGGACGCCCGCGAGGCGACGCACGAGGGCGTCGAGCATGCCCAGCATCCGGCCGACCGGCCCCAGTGCCGTCGCGCAGACGCAGAGGATGGGCAGGACGGCGACAAGGACGCTTTCGGGAGCGACGCGGGCCCAGGCCATCGGGATGGCGCCGCCGAGGGTGATCGCAAGAGCGCCGGCCGCGGCCGCGCCCACCACCCAGGCGGCCGGTCCCTCCAGCTCGGCGTGCGCCCAGGCGAGCACGAGCGCCGTCATCGCCACCAGCGAGACGGCATAGAGGAGGGCGCTAGAGCGGAGGAGTTCCTCGTGGCGCGCCAGCACCCGCTCCAGATCCCGCCGCCGCCCGCGGCGCGCAAGCCCCCCCTCGAGCCGTGCGCGGGAAAAGTTGCGAAGCGAGAGGTTCGCCAGCGCGAAAAAGAGCGCCAGGCCGGCCGCAGCGACTCCCAACCACAGCCGGACGTGGAACAACCGCGCAACCTCCTACTGAATGCCGGGGTGGCCGGTGTAGACGTTGCCGAACCCGCAATGGTCCAGCAGTTCGTCCTCGCGCTGGTGCATGCGCTGGGCCTGGGCGAGCGTCCGGTCGTCGTAGCCGATCAGGTGCAGCAGGCCGTGGACAAGGTACAGCAGGAGTTCGGCCCGGGGATCAATGTTCCTGGCCTTGGCCTGCTGGAGGGCCATTTCCGCCGACGCGATGATCTCGCCGTTCACGCCGCCGTTCGCCGCCATGGCGGGCCAGTCCACGTCTTCGAGGGGAAAACTCAAGACGTCGGTGTGGGCGTCGTGTCCGAGGTACTCTCGGCTCAGGTCGCGGATGTGGCGGTTGTCGGTGAGGACGACGCTGAGGCTCCGGGCCGCCCGCCCTTCCTCTTTCATCGCCAGCCGGAAGATCTGCAGGATCAGCTTCCTCTCCAACGGGATGTGATCCTGAAGGTCGGTGATCTCGATCTTGGCCATGGTCCTGACTGCCCCCTTGCGCCCTTGGCTCGAATCAAGACCGGGTGTGTTTATCCTGCCCGGCTTGCCCGTTGCGCCGCTGGCCGTCGGTCGTCGGCGTCTCGGGCCCTCCGCCGACGGGGGGTCGCTCGCCCCTGTCCCCGTTCTCCTCGGAGGCGGGATGATGGGCGCCGGACGCTTCAACCGGCGGCCCCTCGGCCTGGTGTTCCGAGGGATACGAGACGCGGCTATGATAAGCGGAAGCAAGCGTCTTCGTCAAGGTCTCCTCGATGGTGCGCAGGTCGCTCAAGGTCAGGGAGCTAGAGTCCAACTGGCCGTCCAGCAGGCGCTTCATGACCATCTCGTGGACGGCCGCGCGGATCTTCGGCGCAGTCCGTTCCTTCAGGCTCCTGGAGGCGCCCTCGACGGCGTCGGCCAGCATGACGATGGCCGTCTCGGGCGACCGCGGCTTGGGGCCGGGGTAGCGGTAATCCTGTTCGACGGGCGCCTCGCCGCCCTCGGCTGCGTGGCGACGCTGGGCCTCGCGGTAGAAATACTCAATGAGCGTCGTGCCGTGGTGCTCCGCGATGAATCGCTTGATGGGGGGCGGAAGTCCGAGGCGGTCGGCCATCTCCAGGCCGTCGCGGACGTGGCTGGTGATGACGAGTCGGCTCATGGGAGGGCTGAGGTTGTCGTGCGGCTGCTCGCCGCCCTGGAGGTTCTCGACGAAATATCGCGGCTTGTTGATTTTTCCGATGTCGTGGAAATAGGCCCCGACGCGCGCCAAAAGGGCGCCGGCGCCGATGGCCTCGGCGGAGGCCTCGGCCAGCGTCCCGAGAAGCAGGCTGTGGGCGTACGTGCCCGGCGCCTCGATCGCCAGGCGCTTCAGCGCCGACTGGTTGACGTCGCACAGTTCCAGCAGGCTGATGTTCGTCACGATGCCGAAGGCCCGCTCGATGAACGGCAAGAGGCCGAGCATGACGAACCCGGCCGCCACGCCGCTCGCCAGATACTGAAGCGCCGTGCGCAGAATCCTCGACCACTGATCCCACGTGACCTCCAGCCGCCACAGCGCGAACCCGACGAAGACGACAAAGCACACCGCACCCGCCAGCAGTCCGACCTTGATGAGTTTCGAGCGGTTGTTGATCTCGCCCAGCCCCAGAACCGCCGCCGCCGTCCCCACCCACGCCACCAGCAGCCAGCTGAAGTCCCCCTGCGTCGCCAGCGTCACCAGCAGCGCCAGCGCCCAGGCCAGGGCCAGCGCGAAGGCGGCGTCGTAGGCGACCGCGACGACCAGCGCCGCCGTCGTCACCAGGAACGTCGCGAAGAAGGCGATAGGCCAGTCGGCCTGGGCGACGGCCTTGGAGGCGCCGACAACGCCCAGGCAGAGGGCTGCCAGGACCAGGCTCCGGGCCGTCGAACGCGCCACGCTCCCCTGGAACCGCACGATCCCGGCCGCATGCACCAGCACCAGGAGCCCCACCGCCGCCGCCACTCCCGCCCATGCCAGCGCCTTGCGGAGCCAGCCCAACTCGGCCTGGTAGGCCGCCGACTCCTGCGCCAGGAGCCTCAGTTGCTCGTCCCCGATGGTCGTCCCCGCCTGGACGAGCGTCGTGTTCTTTTTCCAGGGGATGCGGATGGGGTCGATTCGTCGGCGAGCCTCGGCCCGGCGGTTCTCCGTTTCCGCCGCCTGGAAAACCAGCGTCGGGCCGATTTGCACCGCGACCGTCCCCGCCAGCCGCTTCACCGCCCCGCTGCCGAGGACGGACGCAAGCGGCCCTTCGAGGAGCGACACGACGCGGTCGCGGATGATGCCCGTCTGCGCCTGGGCGAGGAGGCTCTGGAGCGCCAGTTCGCGCTCGGTGTCCGCCAGGAGCACCGTGATGGTCAACTCATGGCCCTGGAGGGGCCGCAGGCCCTCCGGCAGGAGGCCGGAAGGCAGTTTGGCATAGACGTCGCGGCTGTCCTTTCCGCGGTCGTTCGCCCGCTGGTGATCCTGCTCGCTGAGGATTGCCAGGTTCGCGGGGTCGGCCAGGGCGTCGGCCGCCTGCCCGACGGCCTGCTGGATTCGCGCCAGGTTCTTCGCCTCCAGGCCGAGCGCCTTCTTGACGGCGTCGAACAGTTCCGCGTCCAGTTTCCAGGCGGTCCGCAGCGCCTCGTCCACCTGGTCGGCCGATTCGCTCGTGCGGACGGCCTCGACGAGCGCCAGCAAGCCGTCCTTGACGGCGGTAATCGGCTGCGTCGTGGGCCGGTACACGCCCGGCACGCGGTAGGCGGCCAGGTCGCGCGCCTTGCTCGTGACCTCGTCGTCCACGTAGTCGAAATCCGTGCGCGCGATGATCGAGTACGCGGTCGTCTCGCCCTTGTGGACGCCGAGAGGGGCGCGCGGCAATTGGATGATGAGCAGCGTCGCCAGGAAGAAGCCGGCCAGGACGGCCGCCTGCTTCAGCGCGTGGGGCGACCGGAGGCGCGCCGTCCAGCCCGCCTCCGCCGCCGCGCGACGGCGCGACGGGACCGGCCGACCGCCCTCTTTTCGCCGACCCAGGGCCATCACGTCTCCTGCCGCGCCGGCCGCTTGCTGCGGTCCCGGCTGCGGTCCTCGGTCCCCCGCTCGCCGCGCTCGTAGGCGTTCACGATCTCCTGCACCAGCCGGTGGCGCACGATGTCGGACCGCGTCATCTCGTGGAACTCGACGCCCTCGACACCCACCAGTTTCTCCCAGGCATCCACCAGGCCGCTCTTGGTTCCCTCCGGCAGGTCCACCTGGGTGATGTCGCCCGTGACGACCATCTTGGAGCGCATCCCCATCCGCGTCAGGAACATTTTCATCTGGGCGGTGGTGGTGTTCTGGGCCTCGTCCAGGATAATGTACGCGTCGTTGAGCGTCCGCCCCCGCATGAATGCCAGGGGGATGATCTCGATGACGTCGGTCTCCATCATCGCCCGCACCTGCTTGAAGCCCATCATGTCGTGCAGCGCATCCAGCAGCGGCCGAAGGTACGGATTGACCTTCGCCTCCAGGTCGCCCGGGAGGAACCCCAGCCGCTCGCCCGCCTCCACCGCGGGACGCACCAGGACGACGCGCTTGATCTGGCCCTTCTTGAGAGCCTGGACGGTCATCGCCACCGCCAGGTACGTCTTGCCCGTCCCCGCCGGGCCGATGCAGAAAACCAGGTCGTTCTTCTCGATGGCCCGGCAGTAGGCAAGTTGGCCGGGCGTCTGCGGGCGAACCGACCGGCCCGCTGTGTACACCTCGATGGCCAGCGACTCCGGCGCCCGCCCGCTCCGCACCACCGTGTCCACCACCTGCTGGACCGCCCGCTCGGTCACCGCCTGGCCGTCCGAAGCCATCCGGGCCAGTTCCTCCAGGACCGTTTCAGCCTGTCGGACGGCATCGGCCGGACCGACCACGTGCACCGCCTCCCCCCGCGCCGTCAGCCGCACCCCGAACGCCTCGCGCACCAGCCTCAGGTGCTTGTCCCGCGGGCCGAAGACCAGACGCCTCTGGTCCGCGTCGCCGAGTTGAAACGTTCGTTCCACGAGGATCTCCGGCCGATGAGGGCGGCCCCGCCGCAGAAAGATTGAACAAAACCGAGCGCCCAAGGCTGCCTTAATCCTTATCGGATTGATAGGCGCCAAACCCAAGCATTCACGGCTGGCGAAACTGGTCCTCGCCGTATTTGGAGAAGTAGTATAGGATGGAGCGTTCCGCGATGTCTTTCATGACGGCAACCATCTCGTCAACCGACCACTTCTCGGGCCGAAAGTAGAAACTCCCACGGTTGAGCCTGCCGCCTTCTTCGTTGTGAAGGTAGGTGGTGTTTAACTTACCGAACATCGCCATCGTGGATACTCGGTCAAGAATTGATGAATTCGGCTCAAAATCACACCCATATCCGAAGCAGACGAAGGGGAAGATGCTCTCGCGCATGAGTGCCGTGCGAAGACCGATGAGGTTCTTGCCGAGCCGCTCGATGGCATTACCTTTTGCCTGTTTCGGAAGACCCTCTTGGGCCCGGAGAACATTCGTGCCCTGGTTCTTCACTTCGGCAATGAGAATCGGATACGTAAGCCTGTCGCTGGGCCTTCCCTGGATGTAGAGAATACCGCCATCTGGGCGAATGGAACTGCTATCGAAGTGGTAGTGAAACTCGGTATCAGGGTACGTATCGCGAAGCTCCGCGACGATGGCCTTAAGACGCCACTGTTTCTCGTGGACGAGGGATATCTTCTTTTCAAACTTGCCGCCGAGATACTTAACGACCTGAACAAGGGCTTTGATTGCGTCGGATTCCTGCTGCTTGGATGTCAGATTGATCACCGTCCCGGCGCGCTGGACTCGAAGTTGGTGCTTTCGCGCCATCGGGTGTCACCTCCGCTCGACCAGGAACAGATGCTCGGTTACATGGACGGACCGATTGTTGAAGTTTCTGCTTCCCCGGAATGCGTTGTACTGCATTTCGAGGACATCCACAGAGCCAATATCGCTCAGCATGGCCCGCATCTTGTCCGGGGGTATGAAACCCTCGTTGTTGAATGAGACCAACAGGAATGGAGCGTCGATCGTGCAAAGAAGATGCCTCAGCAGAGGCAGCGACTTCGCCCGCACGTTGTAGCCGGAGCGTCGCCAATCCGTGGGGATGCCGGAGACACGACTTACGTGCGTCGGCCGCTGATATCGAACCAGCAGGTTGAGCATGAAGTAGTTCGATCCGTAGGGGTGTTGGTTGTACGGGGGGTCGATGTAGGCGAGATCCAGGGCCTTCACCCGGCCTGCGGCGGCGTTGGCGTCATCCTGAAGCACCTCGTAGTCACATTCGAAGTTGCTCAAGACCGGTGGCTCAAGTTTGATCTCGCCCATAATCCGAACCAATGCATCAGAACCGCTTCCGCCAAACTGACCGACTTGCGTGTGACGGTTCTTGTAAAAACCCTTGAAGACCCCTGCTGTATTCGCATGGATGGAAGCCTCGCTGAGAAGAGGGCCCATGAGCATGTCTCTCATGTCGCCAGGTACGGAGTCTATGAGCCGGCGATAGTTATCCAGACGTCGCGCGTTGTTCCGAGTGTAAAATACGCGGTCCTCTTTGGTGATGTGTGCCTCGTCTCGTGGAGAATACATCTCTTCGATGAACCCAGGAAGAAACGGTTCGCTCGCAACCCTGGCGTTCAAGTGAGCAACAACCCGGGAGATGGCTGCAAGGTTGACAGTGCTCCTGTTACGCAAGTAACAGCGCGCCGTCACAGCAGCGTAATCTTCGATATCGTTGCTGATGAGGTGCGAAGCGTGGGCCTTAAGGAAGCGGGAGACGACTCCCGACCCGCCGAAAACGTCGAAGACTCGAAGCCTGCTCTTGCCAAGTCGGCGCTTGATTCGCTCGACCGCACTGCCGATCTGCCCCAGGAGGGCGCGCTTGTTCCCGATGTAGGTGATCAGCTGTCGAGACAGGTAACCGGGGTCCTCGCCGATCGTGTCGTCTGCCCACAGGGGCATCTGACGGCTCTCTTTGACGGCAAACCCAATCTGTTGCGTATCGGCCATTACGTCCTCCGCTGGAGCCTCTCTAGCGTCTTGACCCCATTATCCTCATTGGACCGGGCTGGTCAATACCACGAGCAAGAGGTATGCCACCGGCCCGGCGGGGAGCATCGAGTCCAGAATGTCCAGGACTCCCCCGAAGCCGGGCAGGCGCCCGGAGTCCTTGGCTCCCAGGCCTCGCTTAATCAGGCTCTCCGCCAGGTCCCCGAGCACCGCCGTCGTCGCCACCACCACGCCGAACAGCACCATCGCTGGCCAGGAGAATCCGCACCACCCCATGCCGACCGCCAGCGCCGCTCCGATGCCGGCGGCGAGGCCCCCCACGGCCCCCTCGACCGTTTTGGAAGGGCTCAAGGTCGGCACCAACTTGTGCCGGCCCACCAGGCGCCCCACGGTGTACGCCCCGATGTCGCTCCCCTTGACCGTGCCCAGGAAGAGGGCCAGGTACATGAGGCCCTCCGTCGAGTCGCGCGAAAGGAACCGGATCTTGGCCAGGAACACACCCAGCAGTCCCACCGTCAGGACGACCATGACGGTCCAGGCGACGCTCGCGAGGGCCCGCGGCATGTCGTTGCCGCGGCGCTCGACGCGGATGATCTCGGTCAGAAACGACGCCAGCAGGAGCCCGACAATTACGGCCCCGTACGGCAGGAGTCCGCCGCTATGGAGCCAGTCGAGGCGGGAGAGCCAATAAAGCGGTCGGGTCCAGTCGCGGCATTGAATGCAATAACCGGTATAGGCGCCGGGTTGGCTGTAGATCTCCAGCCACACGGCGGCCACCATCAGCACGATGAAGACAACCGCCGTAGCAGGTTGGCAAGGATGTCCCTTGAGCCGGAGCATCCGGACGAATTCCAGGCCTCCCATCAGCAAGGTGGCCAGCAGGAGGATCCAGAAGCCGGGGGCCATGGCCGCGTTCAGTTGCTGGTCTATTGGCACATCGCCCACAAGGACCGCCGCTACTCCCGCGACCAAGCCCGTGCCGATGGCGATTCGCGTGATCGTCGGGTTCATGGCGGACCGCCTTGCGGCTCGATGCCGCCGAACCGCCGCTCGCGGGAGGCATGGTCGCGCATCGCCGT
>DATKUU010000032.1:0-26913 GCA_035530455.1 Phycisphaerae bacterium
GGCGGGCTGGCGCCGTTGCCCAATTGGGTCCGCACCCTTCCCCGGGTTCGCCTGTGGGTCCAAGGCAAGATCATCCTCAACATGATTCGGACACTGATTCATGATGCTAAGGCCGCGTAGATGCAAAATCCTGGAATACACCGGGGGCACCGTGGCCTTGGCCGGTGAACACACCGGGGGCGCCGTGGCGCACCGCATGACGGGAGCCTCAGCGCTGGCGCGCCGCGCGCTTGGCCTGTAATTGCTGGAAAAACTCCGCGCGCGGGAAGTACCGGCCCGGGCAATGCGTGTCCGCCACATCCCCGTGGCCGATGATGTGGTCCTCCCCGATCCGGTACCGCGTCGCAAGCCAGTCCGCCAGGCGCACGAGCGCGTCCCTCTGGGCGGGCGTCGGAGCCGACTTGTCGAAGTTGCCCACCAGGCAGATGCCGATGCCCACCTGGTTATACTCCTCGCGGTTCCAGACTTTCGTGTGGGCGCCGTATTTCTGTTTGACCCATCGCGGACCGATCTCGACCGCCCCGTCGCCGCTGTTGGTGCCGTTGCCGATGACAAAGTGATACCCCAACTCGTCCCAGTGCCGACCGTTGCGGTGCCAATCGTCGAAGATGGCCGCCGACCCGTATGCCGTGGCGCTGTGGTGGATGACAATCCACTGCCACGGACGCTCGGGAACGGTAGGCATCCATCCGGGCTCGGCCGGCGGAGGGACCTCGACCGCTCGCCGCGGCGGTTCAGCCCGGCGCGGCGCCTGCTGAGCGGTGCGCGCCTTTGTCTGCGCCTCCAGGGCCCGGTAGCGGAACGGGTCGCGCCGCGGAATCGCAGGCGTCCCGTCGAGTCGGCTCGAACCGGGCGTGCAGCCGGCCAGGAAAAACGCGAGCGCCGCCGCCAGCGCCGCGAGGTAAGTGCCGCCAGCCCCTCTCACGCTATCTTCCCTCTCAACCGCCCGCGCCGCTCGCCCCCAGACGCCGCGCCACATCGTCCCATGACCCCACTGGCCCCTTCGGCGCGGCGCCCGCGCCCGCCGCCGGACACACCAGGAACGCCTCCGGACCGACCGCCTTCACCGCCTCCGCCAAGCCCTCGCTGCAAACGACGGCGCCGGCAATGTTCGGCCAGGTGCGTGCAAGTCCCCCGAGCGACTTCTGCTCCGTCCCGGGCTCGATCCAGACGGCAGGCCCGGCCGGGACGCCTCCATCGGTCAGGCGCTCGCGCGCCTCGGCGTACGATCCGAGGTCGGCGACCACAAGATAGACAAGTTGCCGGCCGGACGCAAGGGTCTGGAGCGCCCTCAGCGTGTCGGGCGGCGTCTCGGCCGACGCGCGCCCGCCGACCGCGGTTCGACCTTGCTCACCGCCCCGAGCAGCCTGTCGAGGGGCCGCAACCGCCGCCGCATCCACCCACAGGACCGCCGTCTCGGGCGCCACGACCCACACCGTGGCCGACGCACACAAGCCCACCTCGGGCGAGAGTTCCGAAACGAAAACCTCGTACGGGTGACGTCCTTCGCTCTGGCCGCCGCGACGCAGGCAAGCCACCACGCCTTCGGCATTCACCCAGCCGGCCCCCACGTAGCCGTCGTCGAAGCGAAAGTAGAGCGCGACCCGGCGCACGCGCCGGCCGCGGGCGACATCTTCGAGAACGGCCGCGCCTCGGACCCGGCCGGGGCTCGGCGTCGCCATGGCGTCCAGCGCCGTCAGGCGCAAGGGCGGCGCACTCCCGGCGCGCTGGGATTCGGCCAGGCCGCCGGCCAGAAGCCAGACGACGGCCGCGAAAAGCACCGCCGCCATCACCACGATGAACACCAGCGCCAGATGCCGCAGCACTTTCAACGCCTCCGCCGGAGGATGCAAACGTCGCTCTCGCCCAATTCTACAACGCTATCTCAACGCAGAGATCGCGGAGAGCGCAGAGAGAAGATTTTTTCACAACAACCTACACGCACGGCCCGGCCTTGGCCGAGCGCCGTTTCACAGCCCTAATTTCAGGCTGTCTTTTCTTCTTGACCCGACAAAGGCCGTTCTCTGCGTTCTCGGCGCTCTCTGCGTTGAAGAACACAGCACAAAAATGTCGGCGAGCGCGGCGGTCAGGCTTGCGTGTTTCCGATGCTCCGCAGGCGGGCGACCCGCTCCTCAATCGGGGGGTGGCTCGACCAAAGGTTGCTCCGCGTGCGACGCCGACCGGAAGCCATCATCGGCTGGACGATGAACATGTGGGCGGTGGCCCGGCTGGCCTGGGGCATCGGCTCTCTGTCGGCCCCCAGCGCCTCCAGCGCCCGGGCCAAGCCTTCCGGATAGCGCGTCATGCGAGCGGCCGAGGCGTCGGCCAGGAACTCGCGCTGGCGCGACGAGGCCAGTTGAATCAGTTGCGCAAGCACCGGCGCGATGATCGCCAGGAGAATGGCCACCAGGAGAATCACCAGCATCACGATCCCGCCGCCGCCCCGGCCACTCGAACGCCGCCGACCCCGGCCGCCCCAGAAAAGCGACCGCAGGCCGATGTCGGCCAAGAGCACCACCGTCCCGACAAGGACGGCCATGAGGGTCATGAAGCGGATGTCGAAGTTTCGGACGTGCGAGAGTTCGTGGGCGAGGACGCCCTGCAGTTCGTCGCGCCCGAGGCGCTCGCGCAGGCCGCGCGTGACGGCCACCGCCGCGTGCTGCGGATCGCGCCCCGTGGCAAAGGCGTTCATGGCAGGCGTCTCGATGAGGTAGAGTTTGGGTATGGGCAGGCCGGAGGCGATGGCGAGTTCCTCGACGATGTTATACAGTTGCGGGTCGTCCGCCTTGGCGATCGGCCTCGCGCCGCTCATCGCGAGGACCGCGCCCGGACCTGAGTAGTAGCCGACGAGGGCCATGACCATCGCCACCGTCAGCGCGAGCATGATGCTGGGGATGGCGGCGCGCACGTCGCGGAAGAGCGCCCATCCAAGAAGCGCCCCGAGGACGCAGATAAAGAGAACAAAGAGGACCACCAGCAGGACGCTGTTGCGTTTGTTCGAGGCGATCAGCGATTCGAATCGGGCCATGCGTCAATCCCCGCTATGCCTTCCTTGCATCTACTCAAACCAAACCGTGAGGTCGTACATCGCTTTGTCATGGCGGCGCTAGGTACGCCGCAACAGACTTGATTCTCACTGGTATCTGGGGGTCACCCGCGGAACCCCTTCGCCTCGACGGCCTTACCCTCCTTGAGTTGAACGCGCAAGCCCGGATTGACGTGCATCTGCGAAGAGTAATACCATTCGACGGTGTCGCCATAGGTTCGGGTTGGTTCGCCAAGAATGGCTTTAGTTTCTTCCAAGGACATGCCGTTCAACACGTCCAAACCAATGAGGATGCTCCACGAGACACCCAACCGAGCGTGGTAGTACCTGTGAATGGTCGGGTCGTTGGCCGACTGGTTTTCGGGCAGACGGGCGTGCGCCTCTGCCACATTCACTGCTGATTTGCGCAGCTCCGGGACATCATTTGCACGAATGTAGGCCACCAGGAGCGCCGCGTCCGGTGTCATCATACTGTAGTCGACATCGCTGTACCGTGACACCCTTAGCGGTTCCTGCTTGTACCATTCCTTCAGGATATCGACTTGGAGTTCCACCAGCGGACGGAGGTAGGAGCCCTCCATGCGAAACCGATAGCCATCCCAGGCCCTCCGGATGGCCATGCCCTCCAGTTTCCACCACCAGCCCGACGGATCCGACCGAGCTTCCGCAGTTCCCTCCCGGAGCAGCTCGACTACAGCCTTGGCCAATCCATCGTTAGGGGCAAGTTCCATCTCCTGACTTATGCGATCATAGGCATCTTTCGTCTCCTCATCCTCAATAGGATTTTTTCCTTGCTTGATGATGCGAAGGCCGTCGAGATTCTTCGGGCTGGGCTGATCCTGAATCACATCCTTCGTCAACGCCTTGACCGTCAGGACCGTGACCTTGCTTGAGACTTTGCCGTTCCAAGCCTCGACCGTCGTGCCGGTTTCCGTTGTTCCCGCTACCGGACTCTCCTCATGCCAGCCGGCGGCGCGTTCGATGTCGCACCACAACTCGTACGTGCCCGGTTTGCGGAAGGAAACATCCTTCCCGATGGCCTCGCCGCCGGCGGTCTTCCATGAAAGAGGCGAATCCACCAGTGAAAGATGATACTCGCCCACAACGATGGCGGAACCCGCTGGAACAACCTGCCCACGGCCTCGATGGCCGTAGCCAAGCACCAGATGAACTCCATCGGGGGTTTTCACGTGGAGAACGCCTATCGTCCCACCGGTCGGCACAATCAAAGGCGATTTGCCCTCGACCTTCAATACGGCTATGAGGCGGATTCCTTCCCCGGGATATGCTTCCGTGCGGTCTGGTTTCAGATTGACCGAGACCGGCGCGGCCGGTTCCGTCGTGGGTGCCGAGTCATCCCCGGCACGCATCGCCTCACAGCAAATCATCAGTGCGACGGCGACAAACACGCCTGCCCTGGCTTTGTTCATGGTCGTTTGTCTTCCGAACCTGACAATTTGGACGCACAAAGGCTGCTCAAGTTCCACGCCATGCGCGGCGGGTACGGAGACCCGCCGCGCCGGATCTGCGGGGGTCGCGGCTCGCTAGAACTTCACCTTCGGCGTCTCGCGGGCGGCGGGTTCCTCGATCTCGAAGAAGTCGGCGGCCTTGAATCCGAACGTCCCCGCCACCAGGTTCGTCGGGAACACCTGCTGCTGCGTGTTAAAGTCCTTGACCGTCTCGTTGTAGTACTGGCGGGCGAAACCGATCTTGTTCTCGGTGGAGGCCAGTTCCTCCTGGAGCGCCAGGAAGTTCTCGTTCGCCTTCAGGTTCGGATACGCTTCCGACAGGGCGAAGAGTTGCCTGAGGGCCCCCGTGATCATGTTCTCGGCCTGGGCCTGCTCGCCGACGGTCTTGGCCTCGATGCCCGCCTGGCGGGCCTTGATGACATTCTCCAGCGTCCCCTTCTCGTGGGCGGCGTAGCCCTTGACCGTCTCCACGAGGTTCGGAATGAGGTCGTAGCGGCGCTTCAGTTGGACGTCAATCTGGCTCCAGGCGCTCTTGACCATGTTCCGCAGGCGCACCAGACCGTTGTACGCCGCGATGAGCCAGACGACGACGCCCAGGACGATCGCGCCGAGGACAAGCAGCACGACCAGGACCATGACGCTGAGGATTCCTGTGCCCATGAGAGACTCCTTTCGCTTGGATGCCGACGGGCCGATTATAGCGCCCCCGCGCCCGCGCGTCAACGCCGCGTCCGGCCCCGCCCTTCCCTCTTAAACGCCCGCCGCACGCCTCGTATTCACCGCACGATCCAGGCTGCGGCGGAGCACGCGGCGGCGGCGAGCATCAGCTATCCTGTATCGTGGCACCTAGGAGTCCGTTGAGCGCGCCCGACGCGTGGCGAGGACAACGAACCGAACCCAAAGGTATGCCAGCAAGAGAACGCCAACAGCAGAACTCACGTTGCGCACCTGATACCACTTGAGGAGAACGCCCGCTCCTACCACGAACGTGACCGCCGTGAGCAGGTTGCAGACGACTAGCACTCCAAGAAGTGCGCCGACCGCCGGGGTCGCCATGTGAAACAACTTGGATAGGCTGATGCGCCTGGTGGCAGCACACCCGCCCCAGACTCCGACGCTTACAAGCCACACGATGCTGAGTGCCAGTTCCATTCGAGCTGGGATTTCCCAGATAACCTGCGGCCCAAGCGCAGGTGACTTCCACGGCGATCCCTCACGCGCCCGCCCAGGCGGGCGGCTAAATAGGCGCGTCAGCGGCCTGCACCGGACAGACCGCTTACGGCCCTTTGACGTCGAGGCACTTCATCTGGCGCTGGTCGCGGACGACCAAGCGGCCGTTGGAGAGGGCCAACGGTCCCCAGATTTCCCTGCCTCCGAGGACGCCCTTGGCGATCGCCAGTTCCTTGTACCCTTCGGGCGAGGGCTCGATGATGCGCAGGTCGCCCTTCTCGCCGTCCATGCTGTAGAACAGGCCGTCGCCCGTCAGGAGAAAGGCGCCCTTGTCGAGGAAGGGCTCGTGGCGGGTCTGCCACTTGATTTGCCCGTCCGACCCGAAGCACACCAGGCCGTTCGCCTTCTCATTGGTGTTGCAGAGGGCATAGACGCACTGGCCGGCGAGGATCGGCTGATGGATGTGCGAGCCGATCTCGGGAAAGCGGTGGAGAGATTCGGCCGCGAATCCGCCGGCGGTGCGGCGGACGCGGCGGACGCGGATGATCTCGGAGGCGACGTTGTAGCCGCCTGTCAGGAAAAACCGCCCGCCGCCGAGGTCCATCGCGCCGGGAATCGGACAAAAGCACTTATAGGGATACGTCCAGAGCACTTTACCGTTGGCCGCCGCGACGCCGGCCACCCTGTCCGCCGTCACGAGAACAATCTGCATCACGCCGTCCACCATCGCCGACACCGGCGAAGCATAGGCCATGCCCCCGATGGGGCCGGAGCGCCACCTCTCCCGGCCCGTCGCCTGGTCGAGCGCCACCAGGCCCACCGTCTGCGACTGCGGGGCGAGGATGACGAGATTCTTATAGAGGAGCGGCGACTGGGCGACCGCCCACTGGGGCAACGCCCCGCCGTAGTCCTGGAGCAGATGCTTCGCCCAAACGGGCTTCTGCGTCGCCCGGTCCACGCCCACCACGTGGCCGTACACGCCCACCGTCACGACCATCTTCTCGCCGACCGCGGGCGTCGAGCGCGAGCCGTTGTGGTCCACCGTGCCCGGCGCGTCGTACCCGACCGTCCACTCTTCGGCGCCGGTCTGGAGGTCCAGGCACCGCAGGACCTCCTTCTGGTTGTCCACACGGTCGAGCCAATAGACCTTGCCGTCGCGGATGGCCGCGCCCCCGTAGCCCGGGCCGACCGGGACGGTCCAAAGGACCTTCGGCCCGCCCTCGGGCCAGGCGCGCATCAGCCCCTTTTCGGCACTCGTCGCGTTGCGGTGGGGTCCGAGGAACTGGGGCCAGTCGTCCGCCGAGGCGGGCGCCGCCAGCATCGCCGCCAGCACGAGGGTCAATCCGATGCACTCTGGTCCGGTCGTCGCCACGCCAAACGCCTCTCGTCTGTACCGGTCCCCGCGCCGGTGGTTTATTTCTGTTCGCCGGGCGTGCCCGCTTCGCCGCCGGGCGGCCGGCGCCCGAGCCGGCATTCCATCTGTTGAAGAGCCCCCATGACGAGGAAGACGGCGGCGGTGGCGACGAGGGCGAGGAAATACTGCCCCAGGCCCGCCGCCATGCCGATCGCCCCCATGACCCAAAGTCCGACGGCCGTCGTCAGACCCCGCACCAGGTCCCCCTGGCGGAAGATGACGCCGCCTGCAATGAAGCCGGTGCCGACGAGCATGCCCTGGACGACGCGCATCGGGTCGCCCGCCCCCAGACCGAGCGTCACCAACGTAAACAGACACGCCCCGAGGGCCAGGAGCATGTGGGTCCGCAGACCCGCGGCCTTGTCGTGCGCTTCGCGTTGCCAGCCGATGGCCGCCCCGCACGCGCCCGCCAGGGCGAGGCGCAGCACGGGCACCGCGTAGGCGTTCCAGCATTCGGCCCACACGCGCCAGAGTTCGGAAGCGTCCATCGGCCCCCTCCTTCGGGTTCGCGACACGGCCGCCATCTTACATCACGGGCGGCGGGACACTCAAGCGCTTTCACCCTTGCGGCGCAGCCGGACGGCGCGCATGATAAAAGAAGCAGCGTACCTCTCCCGCTCCGCTCGAAAGGGGGCAGTCATGAACTCGCAACCGCGAAAAGCCCGGAGGTCCCTGGCATGGGCTGCGGTGGCGGCGGCCCTGGCCGTCGGGGCGTGCGACCGCCTGCCGGACGACTCGGCGGCGCCCCGCCCCAAGACACCTGGAGCGATGCGCCTGACGAGCCCGACGTTCCGCGACGGCGAGCGCCTGCCGGTCAAGTACACCGGCGACGGGGCGAACCTCTCGCCGCCGCTGGAATGGTCCGGCGCGCCGGAGGGAACGAAAACGCTGGCCCTCGTGTGCGACGACCTCGACGCTCCGCGCGGCACGTGGAACCACTGGGTCCTCTGGAATTTGCCGGCCGATCGGCGGGCGCTGGCCGAGGGCGTGCCGAAGGTCGGCAAGCCCCCCGGCCTCGGCGGCACACGCCAGGGCAACAACAGTTGGCCGCGACTCGGCTGGGGCGACCCGACGCCGCCGCCCGGCACAGGCGTCCACCGCTACGTCTTCACGCTCTATGCGCTCGACGCGGCGCTGGATCTGGCGCCCGGCGCGGCCAAGGCGGCGCTGCTCGCAAAAATGGAAGGCCACGTCCTCGCCCGCGCGGCTTTGACAGGAACGTATAGTCAATTAGTGGGAGATGTATCATGGCCATGACCCTGAAGAGCCCTGCCTTTGCGGACGGCCAGCGCATACCGAAAAAACACACGGGCGAGGGGCAGGACCTTTCGCCGCCCCTCGAGTGGTCGGACCTGCCGGAGGGAACGAAGACGCTGGCCCTCCTTTGCGACGACCCGGACGCTCCGCGCGGCACATGGGACCACTGGGTCCTGTGGAACGTGCCGGCGGCCCTGCGGAAGTTGCCCGAGGGCGTGCCGAACCGCGAACGCCTGCCCGACCTCGGCGACGCGGTCCAGGGCTCGAACTCGTGGCCGAAGATCGGCTACGGCGGGCCGATGCCGCCGCCGGGCCACGGCACGCACCATTACCACTTCGTCCTCTACGCCCTGGACGCGGCGATGGACCTGAAGCCCGGGGCGAACAAGGACGCGCTCCAAAAGGCGATGAAAGGCCGCGTCCTCGCCGAGGCGCGCCTTATCGGAACGTACAGCCGATAGAAGACCGAAAGGAAGGCGCGGCGGGCAAGAATGCCCGCCGCGCCTTGTCTCTCACCAAACGGCATTCCTTCTCACCAAACGGCAGCCTCGGCCTACAGCACGCCCAGGTACTTCTTCAGTTCGTAGTCGTGGACCTGGATGCGGTAGTCGTTCCACTCGATGCGTTTGTTCTCGATGAACTTCTCAAAGATGTGGTCCCCAAGAGCCTTGCGCACGAGGTCGCTCTTTTCCATCTCGGTGATGGCCTCCGAGAGGCTTCCCGGCAGGCTCTCGATGCCCCGCTTGTGCCGATCCGTCTCGCTCATCTGGTAGATGTCGGCTTCGACGGGGTCGGGCGGCGTGTAGCCCTTCTCGACGCCCTCCAGGCCCGCGTGCAGCATCACCGCGAACGCCAGGTACGGGTTGCACGCCGGGTCCGGGGCGCGGAACTCGATGCGCGTGGCCTCTTCCTTGCCGGGCTTGTACATCGGGACGCGGACCATCGCGCTGCGGTTCCGCCGCGCCCACGTGATATAGACCGGCGCCTCGTAGCCGGGGACGAGACGCTTGTACGAGTTCACCCACTGGGCGCAGACGCCGATGATCTCCCGCGCGTGGCGGAGGATGCCCGCCACGTACCCGCGCGCCACCTTCGACAGATACATCTCGTCCTTCGGGTCGAAGAAGGCGTTCCGCGGCCCCTTGAAAAGGCTCTGGTGCGTGTGCATGCCGGAACCGTTCTGGCCGAAGAGCGGCTTCGGCATGAACGTCGCGTACACGCCCTGCTGGAGGGCCACCTCCTTGATGACCAGCCGGTAGGTCATCATCGCGTCGGCCATCGTCAGGGCGTCGGCGTAGCGCAGGTCAATCTCGTGCTGGCTCGGGGCGACTTCGTGGTGGCTGTACTCGACCGGGATGCCCATCGCCTCCAAGACTTGGACGCTCTGGCTCCTGAGGTCGCTGGCGACGTCCAGCGGCGTCAGATCGAAGTACCCGCCCGAGTCCAGCGTCTGGGTCGAGTCGGAGGACTTAAAGTAGAAGTACTCCGCCTCGGGGCCGACGTTCATCGTGTAGCCGTGCTTCGCCGCCCGCGCCACGGCCCGCTTCAGCGCGTTGCGGGGGCATCCGACGTACGGTTCGCCCTCCGGCGTCAGGACGTCGCAGAACATCCGCGCCACCGGAGCCTCCTGCGGCCGCCACGGCAGGACGGCGTACGTCGAGGGGTCGGGCTTGGCGATCATGTCGCTCTCGTCTATCCGCGCAAAGCCGTGGATGCTCGACCCGTCGAACCCCATCCCTTCCGCCAGGGCCTTCGCCAGTTCGTCCGCCGTGATGGCGAAACTCTTCAGGTTCCCCAGCAGGTCCGTGAACCACAGGCGGATAAAGCGGATTTTCTCGTCGCGGGCCCGCTTCAGGAC
This sequence comes from Phycisphaerae bacterium, assembly GCA_035530455.1. Classification (GTDB taxonomy): domain Bacteria; phylum Planctomycetota; class Phycisphaerae; order FEN-1346; family FEN-1346; genus JAPLMM01. The sequence continues at coordinate 10,215 of DATKUU010000032.1, forward strand.
CTTTTCGGCAGGGCTCGATTTCGCGGATGGGCGCTTAGCCATCGGTATTCCCCTTTTGCGTAAAAGTTTGCGGTTGAGCATCGGCGTCTCGGTCGGCCATTGTCGCCGCCGCCCGCCGAACCGTCAACCACATTCGCGCCAGCCCTTGCGGCCACGGCGGCGGCCGCTACACTGGACGGCAGCCATGAATTCCGCTCCCGAACGCACGCAAGCGAACCTCCGCGAGGTGCGCGAACGCATCGCCCAGGCCGCCCGGCGCTCCGGCCGAGGCCCCGATGCCGTCCGGCTCGTCGCCGTCACCAAGACCGTCCCGACCGAAACCATCCGCGTCCTGGCGGGGGCGGGCCAGGCGGACATCGGCGAGAACCAGGCCCAGCAACTCCGCGACCGGGCGCGGGAACTCGCGGGCCTGGCCGTCCGCTGGCATATGATCGGCCACCTCCAGCGGAACAAAGTGAAGTATGTCGTCGCCGCCTGCGCGATGATTCACAGCGTGGACTCGCTGCGCCTGGCGGAGGAGATTTCGAAGCGCGCCCAGGCGGCCGGCGCGCGGGCGACGTGCCTTCTGGAGGTCAACGCGAGCGGCGAGGAGGCGAAGTGGGGCGTCGCACCGTCCGAGGCGCCGCGCCTCGCCTCCCAGGCGGCCGCCCTGCCGGGCGTGGACCTCGTGGGCCTGATGACCATGGCCCCCATCGCCGACGAGGCGGAAAAGGCCCGGCCGGTGTTCGTGACCTTGCGCGAGTGTCTTGCGCGCGTCAACTGCGAGGCGGACCTCGCGCGCCCCCTGACGGAACTCTCGATGGGCATGACGCAGGATTACGAGGTCGCGATTGAAGAAGGCGCGACGATCGTGCGCGTCGGCACGGCGCTGTTTCGATAGGCCGTGTTTCAACCGCAAAGAGCGCAAAGGACGACCAGAATAGGGAAACTGCAAACGGCAAGGGCGCACGCTTGCCTTATCGCGCTTTGCCGTTTCCCAAGTTCAGATGTCCTCTGCGCTCTTTGCGTTCTTTGCGGTTAAAAACAGACGGCAAATAGGCTTGCGTCCCGCCCGCACGAACGCTAACCTGTCACCGAAAGCGGTCGCAAGAAAGGCGGTGACCCCGATGACACGTAAACGGCACTGGCTCGTGGTCGGAACGCTCGCGGCGGCGGGACTCTCTTGTCTCGCGGGGGCGCTGGCCCTTGCGCAACTCAGCACCCAGGCGGCGCTGCGGCAATACGAGCAGCGCCTGGCCCAGTTGGACAAGAACGACCCCGACGCCGTCTATGAACTGGCGAAGTGGAGCTACCAGAACAGCCTGCGGGACGAGGCGATAAAACTGGCGATCGAGGCCAACTCCAAGGCCCCCGACGACGTCCGGCCGAAGTTCCTCGTCTATACCATCACCCACGCCGGGCAACTGAAGGGTGAAGTCGAGGGGGGTGAAGGCGCCGCCAATATCCCCACCGTCTCCGACGACGAGGTCCAAAGGGTCCTCGCAGACGAAGGCGCCGACGTCATCCACCGATTCCGATCGGTCCAGGGCGTCCTCTTCGGCCTGTGCGCCTCCCCCGGATGCCACTCCGTCGGCAACCCCAACGCCCCGTTCGTCGTCGTCCGCCTGAACGCCACGAGCGACAAGACCCTCGTCCAGAACTTCCTGGCCATCAACCCCTACTGCGACCGCGAGAAGCCGGATCAAAGCCGTCTGCTGACGGTCCCCGTCGCCGGCCCGCCGACGCATCCGAGCCGACCCATCCGCTCAAGCAGCGAGCCGGTCTATCGGACGATCATCACGTGGATTGACACCCTGAAAACCGAAGGCGATATCCTCTGGACCCAGCCGCCGACCGCCCCGCCGCCTGCCGTCGAGCAGAAATAACGCACCCCCGACCGAAAAGAACGACGCGGGCCGGCGCCCTCCAGGAGGCCGGCCCGTTTCATCGCGCCCGGATCATCGGTCGCTACAGCCCGAAGAACGACGGCTCGCCCGGCTTCTTCGGCGGCCGCGGCGGGGGCGGGGGCGGCAGCCGCCTGGGGGGCGTCACCGGTTCGGCGGGCGTTGTCGGCGTCACCGTCGTCGGGATTGTCGGGCCAGTCTCAATAACGGTAGGCGGCAGCTCGACACGTTCGCTGGCAAACGGTTGGCGCCGAACGCGCCGGTCAAGATTCGGTCCAAAAGCCCATCCGAACAGTTGCATAAAAATGGGATGCGAACCCTGGATGTCCGCCTTCCCGATCAGCACGCCCCCGACAATGATCCAGGAGCCTTCGGCCGGCCGCGCACCCGCGGCGCGCTCTTCCGCGCTGTAGGCGCCGACGAGCGTGTCGGAGTTCACCATCAGGACCGACTCGGACTTATGCGGGACGAGCACGGTGTATTCGTCGCCGCGGATGTTGACGGTCTCGCAGACCTGGGCGTACAGGACGGCCCCGCGAGGATACTCTCCGGCCGCCGCGTCCATGTCGGACCGTGCCTGATCGGTCAACTCGCCGCGGTAGCCCGGAGGGACCTTGCCCAGCGCCCCCAGCAATCCCATGCCGTTCTCGGCGGCGGCGTTCCGCACGTTCTCCGGCGGGTTGGAGGCCCACAGGAGCCACGTAGCTCCCTCGGCCATCTTCGAGAACTTGCCGTACAGACCCTTGCCGCAGACAAGCCCTTCGGTGCGACAGGCCGCGCAATCTCGCTTTTCCGCACGATAAACCGCACGCCGCAAACCCGTCGCCACTACTTCATAGTGGTCAAGCACCCGAACGACGATGAATCCGGAGCCCTTGCACTTGGGACAGACGCTGCTCATCTTGACCGACCGACAGACCGCGGCAAATTCCCGCGGCGCCGGCGGCTTGCCGGGCATCTTCTGGAGCGCGACCGGCCACAGCACTCTGGGCAGCGCCGAGAGCGGCTTGGTCTGCGGCCCGGCGGCCAAGAGCGCCTTCCGCACCAACGGGGAGGGGGCCACAAGCGGTTTGTCGGCGCCGTAGATGCAGACCATAATGCCCAGGACCGTACCGTCCGGTCCGGTGACAGGGGCGCCGGTCGCAATGTCCAGAGACGGGCACAGGAATTTCAGAAACTCGACATCCGGCCCGGGTTCCGTGAACCCGAGCGCCGTAGCCAATTCGGCCCCCGAGACGGTCCCCGCCAGTCTGCCGGCGGTTTTGATGAGTTCCTTGCCCCCCCGCCAGCCTACAACCTCCGCCGGCACGCCTTCCTTAGGCTCTTCGGCCTTCGAGAGATCCAGACCTTGGGCGGCCTTGTCGGGAGGAAGGTCCACGCCGATGGCTGCAATACCCATGGCCGGGTCGGCCATGCTGAACGTCTTCGCCACAGCCTCCGTGCCGTCCTGGAAGATGACCGTCACGGATTTCACGCCCGGCTGGGCGACCGAAGCCAGATCCGTCAACACGAACCGGCCCTCGCCCATCAGGAAGCCGCTCGCGTATGCCGCTGGCAAACCGAGCGCGCCCTCCACCCGCACGAGACAAACCTGGGGGCCGACCGAGCCGGCAACGCCGTCGGTGCCCGCTCCTGCGGCCGCGCACGGACCAGCCATGCCCATCAGACCCGCGAGACCGACCCCGATGAGCACTGGCGAGGTGAACCTCCGCATCTTCATCAGCTTCCTCACTCCCCCGCGAGAAAATGGTCGCGTCCCGGAAATGGATGAAAACCTCCCCGCCCGCAGGTTGGGGTTCGGCGCGACCCGTCCCGAAGCCCAATCCAACCCGCTTCCCGGCGAGTTATGAGCCTACCCTAAGCTCCCCCCAAGTAAATGTCAACTACCAAAATGTCAACTACCAATAGGTCGATGATTTCGTCCGAGGCCGTCCACCCCGCCGCAGGAAATCCCGCAGCCGTAAACGGCGCGCTCCCTCATCCGCCAGCAGAAGCAGGACGTCGGCCGGCGGTCACGGTTCTTCGGCGCGCATCTTCTCGGCCCGTGCGGCAGCGTCTCGGCCCGCCTTCGTATCCGGCCACTTGCGGGCAATTTCGTCCAGCGCCGCCCCAACATCCGCCGGAGCCATCTCGGCCTGCTTCGTCTCCAGGTCCGCCAGCGCCGTAGCGGCGGCAGCCTCACGCCCTTGCTCGATCACCGGACGCGCTTTCTCGTCCGCCATCAGTTCCGCCAGCCGCGCTTCCGCTCGCTTGGCGGCCTCCGACCTCGGCGCGATTCTCGCCGCCGTCTCCAGCGCCACGCTGGCTTCGTACCAAGCCCCGTCCTTGACGTGCCGCTCCGCCTGGGCCAGGCTCTTCGCCGCCGCCTTCGCCAGGGCCGCGCGATACCCCTCCACCCGCCGCCTAACGCCCGCGGCGCGGTTGGTCTCGGGGACTTTGTCGAGCCATTCCGCCGCCGCCGCATAATTCTCCTTCGCGATTTCCTCGCCGACGCGGTCGAGGATGGCCGCGGGCGTCGCTTCATCGGCAGCGGCCGCGGGCGGCATCTTCTTCAGTTGTTCTTCAATCGCTTGGTCCAGACCGCCCATCGGATGGCCTTCCCACACGACTTGGCCCGACGGGTCCACCACGAACACGCGCGGAATGCCCCTCACGCCGTACTCCCGCGAGGAAGAACTCCCTCCGCCCACAGCGTAAGTCATCTGCATCTGGCGGGCGAACGGCTCGACGGTCGCTTTCGGTTCGTCCGTCAGGCCGATGATCACCACCCCGCGCGGACGATACTGCTTGTCCAATTCCACCAGGTGCGGGATGGACTGGCGGCACGGCCCACACCACGTCGCCCAGAACTCGACCACCACGACCCGCCCCCGAAGTGCCGCAAGCGTCAATGCCGGCGCGTTCAGCCAGTACTGTGCTTGGATCTCCGGCGCCTCCTTGCCGACTATCTGGCCGACCATCTGGGCCTGCGCCGTCCCGAACCCGACCACCACAGCCGCCAACCCCATCGCCACACCAAGCAGGTGTTTCATGTTCGCGCCCTTCCATTGCCCCTGACCATCCTACGCCGCTCGGGCGGCAATCGGCAACACCTTGCCGCAGAATCATCGCAAGAGGAGCCAGGTCGCTGCGGCCACCGCCCCCATAACCGCCAGGGCCAAGGCGATCCGAAACAGCGCCCGCCGACGGTGAAAATCCGACTGGCCCGAAAGGTCGTGCCACTCACACGCCACCAGAGCCGCCGCCAGGCTGCTGAAAAACGCGGCCGAAAGCAAAGGCACATTCAGACCCCCGCCGCGGACCCTGCGCAAGTACCACGGCTTATCGGGAAGCGGCGGCTCTTTGTCGGCCTCCAGATACATCCGCGCAACAGCCGCACGCTCCAGGCGATCCCATTCCTCCGGCGTGCGGCTGTCCTGCTCTTTCTCATAAAGTATCTGCACCAGTTCCAGTTCCCCCGCGTCGAACCAGACGAGGCGACAGGCGTCGCACCGGTCCACGTGGAACGCACCGTCGCCGAGGCGCACCGCTTCCTTCGCCATCCGCACCAGGCACTTCGGGCAGCGGACCGTTTCGGCCCGGTCGCTCTGGAGCGCCCGCGATGCCGCAGCGCTTCGCTCCTGGGCCGACCAGCGCCGCACACGCCGACGCTTGATCGTCCCCACCCGCAGCGCCTCGACCAGCGCACCCCGGCAATCGGGACAGAGATGGACCGTCACATCCTCGTAATCAACGCGGCAGAGCGGAATGTTGCACGCCGGACAGAGTTGCATGGCTCGCCCCCGACCGGCCCATCATAGAACGGCGTCCAAGTCCTCCAGGCCGAGCGTCTCCTGGACGGCGAACGGCTCGCCGTAGTCGCGCCCGATCATCCTGCCCCAATAACGACACGTGTCGCCGACGTATTCGACGACGGCGCCGATCTGGCGCCCCCGGCCCTCGAAGAACTGGCTCCGGTAGCACGACACCGCCTCGACCTTCGTTTCGAACTCCTTGGATATGTCCACGACGAACGCGACGTCGGCGTGGCTCCGGAGGTGCGTGCAGTAATAGTAGAGGAGGCGCGGCGGATAGTGCGGCTCGCCGGCCATGCGCGTCTTCGAGAGTTTCGCGTGGAACCGCGCCTCCGTCGCCAGGCGCGATGCCGCCAGGTGGTCCGGGTGGGCGTCGCGCCAGTAGGGGACGAAGACGACCTTCGGCCGCAGACGCCGATACACCTCGGCAAGTTTCACGCGCGCCGCAAGCGTCGCCTCCAGTTCCCGGTTCGCCAGACCCAGGTTCTCGCGGCAGGCCGGGCCGAGCACCTTCGTCGCGGCGGCGGTCTCCTTGCGACGCTTGGCGGGGGAGCCGAACGGCGTCGGCTCGCCGCTCGTCAGGTCCACGATGCCGACGCGCCGGCCGGCGCGGACCAGTTTGGCAATCGTCCCGCCCATCCCCAGTTCGGCGTCATCCGGATGCGGCGCCACCACCAGGTATTCGACGGTCGGCGGTTTCTTTGCCATATATCGCGATTTCTCCGATTCGGCGCCCGCGCGGCGCATCAAGCGCCCAAGGCGGCGCGTTCGACCTGAAAGATGGCCAGGCCCGCCCGCCAGTTGGCCAGGAGCGGGCTGATGCGGCGCTGGCTCGGCGTCAGGAAGATTTCCCCGACGCGCACCAACTTCTCGCGGTCGCAGAACTCGCGGAAATCCTTGACCGTGCAGAGGTGGACGTTCGGGGTGTTGTACCAGTGGTGCGGGAGGAGGGGGTTGCGCGGCATGCGTCCGCCCCCGAGGAGTTGCAGGCGGACGGCCCAGTGGCCGAAGTTCGGGAAACTGATGATCGCGCGCCGGGCGACTCGGAGCATCTCGCGGATGACCTCCGGCGGGCTCGAGGTCTGCTGGAGCGTCTGCGAGAGGATCGCCACGTCGAACTGGCCGTCGCGGTAGAACCCCATCCCCTCGAGCATGTCGCCCTGGTACACCGGGACGCCGCGCCGGATGCAGGCCAGGGCGGCCTCCTCGTCGATTTCGATGCCGCGACCGACGCAGCGATTGTTCTCGATGAGTTCCGAGAGCAACTGCCCGTCGCCGCACCCCAGGTCGAGCACTTTCGCGCCGTCGGGCACGAGGGACTCGATGAGTTCGTAATCGAGGCGGAGTTTTTTTGGGCGATCGCGTCGCGGGAAGATCATAGCCTCCCCCCCTTCCCCGCCGGCGACCGGACGCGGCGCTGGACGTTGGCGAGGAATCCCGTGACGGTTTCCGCCAGTTGCCGGTTCGGCAGGAGAAACGTGTCGTGGCCGGAGCGGCTCGGGATTTCAAGGAAGGTGGTCGGCACGCCGTTGGCCTTCAGGGCGCGGACGATCTCCTTCGACTGGTACGTGGGGAAGAGCCAGTCGCTCGTGAAGGAGACGACGAGGAACTCGGCCCGGACGGCCTCGAACGCCTGGACGAGCGACCCGTATTTGTCGGCCAGGTCGAAGTAGTCCATCGCCTTCGAGATGTAGAGATACGAGTTGGCGTCGAATCGCCGGACGAAACTGTCGCCCTGGTACCGGAGGTAACTTTCGACCTGGAAATCAGCCTTGAAGTCGTAGCCGACCGTCTCGCGGTCCTGGAGCCTCCGGCCGAACTTCTCGTGCATCTGATCGTCCGACAGATACGTGATGTGGCCGATCATGCGCGCGATGGCGAGGCCCGCGCGCGGCGGTTCGTGGCCGTAGTAGTTGCCGTCGCGCCAGTTCGGGTCGGTCATGATGGCCTGGCGTCCGACCTCGTTGAAGGCGATGCCCTGGGCGCTGAGGCGCGCGGTGGCGGCGATGGACATGGCGCTCGCCACGCGCTCGGGGTACCGGACGGCCCACTCGAGGACCTGCATGCCGCCCAGCGACCCGCCCGCCATCGACAGAAGCCGCTCGATGCCCAGGTGGTCGATGAGCCTTTCCTGCGCCCGGACCATGTCGCCGACGGTGACCATCGGGAAATCCATCGCGTAGGGCCGGCCGGTCTTGGGGTTCGGGCTGGAGGGGCCGGTGCTGCCCTTGCACCCGCCGGGGATGTTGGCGCAGATTACAAAGTATTTCGTTGTGTCGAACGGTTTGCCCGGGCCGACCATGAGGTCCCACCATCCGGGCTTGCGGTCGTCTTTTGCGTGGTATCCGGCGAGGTGGGCGTCGCCCGAAAGGGCGTGGAGAATCAGAACGGCGTTGTCCTTCGCGGGAGCGAGTTCGCCGTACGTCTCATAGGCCAGCGTAATCGGGCCGAGACGCTGGCCGCACTCCAATTCCAATTCGTCCGGCGGCTCAGCGAAGGTGAACGACTGCGTCCGGACCAGGCCGACGCTGTGCACGCCGCCGAGTCGGCTGTCGTCGGCGACCGGGATGTCGTCATCGGTGGCCAAGTCTGTGCTCCCTGACAACAGCGCGCCGCGCAAGTTTACCCGCCGTGGCGGGCGCGGCGGCTAAACGCGCATTTATGCTTTGGCGAGGGCCTGCTCCAGGTCCGCCAGGATATCGTCGAGCGTCTCCAGACCCACCGAGAGGCGGACGAAGTCCGGCGTGACGCCCGCCTGCCGCTGTTCCTCCTCGGAAAGTTGCTGGTGCGTCGTCGAGGCCGGATGAATGGCCAGGCTGCGGGTGTCGCCGATGTTCGCCAAGTGGCTGAAGAGCCGCAAGGATTCGATGAACCGCTTGCCGGCCTCCAGTCCCCCTTTGACGCCGAACCCCACGAGTCCGCTCGCCCCGTCGGGGAGATATCGCCCCGCCCGCGCGTGCGATGGGTGGTTCTCCAGGCCCGGATAGAGAACCCAGGCGACCTTCTTGTGCTTTGCGAGGAACTTGGCCACCGCCAGGGCGCTGGCCGAGTGCCGCGCCATCCGAAGCCCGAGCGTTTCGATGCCCTGCAGGATGAGGAACGAGTTGAACGGGCTGATGCACCCGCCCAGGTCGCGCAGCGTCCGGACGCGCGTGCGGACGGCAAAGGTCGCCTCGCCGAACGTCTCGTAAAACTCGAGGCCGTGATAACTCGGGTCCGGCTCGACGAACTCAGGGAACCGCCCGCTGTCCCACGGGAACCGTCCGCTGTCCACCACCAGACCGCCGATCGAGTTGCCGTGGCCGCCCAGATACTTCGTCAGGCTATGGACGACGATGTCGCAGCCGTACTCGATGGGCCGGCAGAGGGCCGGGGTGGCGGTCGTACTGTCCACGATGACCGGCACGCCGCGCGCATGAGCCGCCTCCGCAATGGCCGACAGCGCGGGCACGGTGAGTTTCGGGTTGCCGATCGTCTCCAGGTAAACGGCCTTGGTGCGGTCGGTGATGCGCGAGGCAAAGGCGTCGGCCTCGTCGCTGTCCACATACTCGACGCGAATGCCCATGCGCGGGAGCGTCGTCGAAAAGAGCGTCACCGTGCCGCCGTACAGGCGCGTCGTGGAGAGGATTTCATCGCCCTGTTTCGCGAGGGTGAGGATGACGGCGCTGATGGCCGCCATGCCGCTCGAGAACGCCAGGCCCGCGGCCCCGCCCTCGAGCGCAGCGACGCGCTGTTCCAGAACGTCGGTCGTCGGGTTCATGATCCGCGTGTAGATGTTGCCGAACTCTTCCAGCGCGAACAGGCGCGCCGCGTGGGCTGTGTCGCGGAAGACGTAACTGGTGGTCTGCCAGATGGGGACCGCGCGGGCGCCGGTCTGAGAGTCGGGCTTATGTCCGGCATGGAGCGCCCGGGTGTCGAATCCGTGGAACGTCGGCTCGGTCATGGTTTTCCTTTCTGCGGGCAGATGGGCCGGGCCGGAAACACAAACCGCCTCTTCCCTATTCGGGTCCGTTCGGACCGGATAAGAAGAGGCGTGCGTTTGGACTCGCGCGGCTCTCTTATCTTCCCCAAAATCAGGGCGGGAGTTAGCACCTGCCATCCGCCTTTGTCCCGAACGTTGCGGGACGTCGGTGGATCGGTTGCTGTGGCGTCGTTGGGCCCTTCCCTCAGCCACTCTGGATAAGATGCGCCAGTATTCAGTTGTCGGAAGCAGTATATCGGCCGGGTGGCCGCCAAGTCAACGGAAAACCCGGCCGGGACGCCCTAGGGGCGAACCACGCTCTAGGTCCGCAGCGCGGGCGGGCGAGGTTTCGGTTCGGGGGGCTGTTTCTTCACTTCTTTGACTTCCTCGCGGAGGCGTGCGATCTCGTCTTTCAGGAGCGCCGCCTCCTGCGCCAGGCCCTTCTCGCGCTCCGAGTGTTTCGAGATGACCACCGAGTAGTGCAGCAGAATCGCCATCAGAAACAGGACGCACAGGAACGTCATCAGGACGGACGGGTGCAGGGTGATCCGCATCGCCACCCATTCCAGGACCCTCGGATAGATTCCGGAGATGAGGATGCCCACGGCCGTCAGGACCCACAGGACGGAATACTCTTCGCGCAGTCGGCGCTTGCGAATGAGTTCGAGCGTCGTCAGGAGCAGCACGCCGCCCGCCAGGATCAGCGCGACCCGATGTTCCCATCGAAAGAAGTACACTAGGCCACCTCCTCGCCCAGGTGCACCGGCGCCTTGAAAAGGTCCATGACAACGGCCAGGAGCACCTTCGACATGTAATGGGCGCTGTGGAGCGGACGGATGGAACTGGTTCCCTCGCGCCGCCGACGCATCGTGGCCGGCACCTCGCAAACCCGGAGGCCCTGCTTGTGGAGGAGCACGAGGGACTCCGGCTCGGGATAGTCCTGCGGATACTCGCGCGCAAAAAGTCGAATGCCCCGCCGACCGGCCGCACGAAACCCCGACGTCGGATCCGTCACCCGCTGCCGCAGCGAAAGCGAGAGCACCACCGACAGAATCTTGATGCCCACCCAGCGCATGCCGGTCGCCCTCAGGCCGCGCGACTCCAGGAACCGCGAACCGATGACCAGGTCGGCCTCGCCCGCCAGGATCGGCCGAACCAGGTCCGCCAGCCGGCTCGCCCGGTGCTGGCCGTCGCCGTCAAACTGAAACGCCACATCGTAGCCTTCCTGCCAGGCGTAGCGGTAGCCGGTCTGGACCGCCCCGCCGATGCCCAGATTCACCGGCAGGTCAATGACGCGTGCCCCCGCCTCGCGGGCCCGCTGAGCGGTCGCGTCGCGCGAGCCGTCGTTTACGACCAGGACGTCCGTCCACGGCGCCCGCTCCCGGAGGTCCCGGATGACTCGCTGGATGCAATCCGCCTCGTTGTAGGCAGGGATGATGGTCAGGGCGCGGCGGTCTCCCAGGTCCACGTCGCGGCTTCCCCGGCCGCTATTCGGCTCTCGTGGCATGGTTCATTTACCCAGCACAGCACCTGTTAATCCAGCCGAAAACGTGCAAATCTTTTCGCCAAACGCCTGGAGAGGAGTCTATCGGCCGGAAGGCGAAATGTCCAGCCCCTATCGGCCTGGGCCGGAAACGCGGCGCGAGGCTTACGCCTTCTTCCGCGCGAACACGGTCGGAATGGCGCTCGAGCCGAGGACCGATTCGGTCCAGACGGCCGGTGCGACGGCCAGCGTCGTCGCCGCCCACACCAATCGCCGCACGAGCGCTCCCGCCCGGCTGCCCTGCTCCTCCGCCGCCCAGAACCGCTGCGGGTCCGTCCACGGCAGGAGGCTGATGACGGCCGTCGGTGGATGGAGAAAACTCGTCCGATGCGCGACGCTTTGGACGGCAAAGCCTTCCGACTCCAGCAGCCGACCCAGCGCCGCCGGCGTGTAATAGTAAAGGTCGCGCGGGGCGTCCAGCGCCGCCCACCGCCGACCGAACAGCCGCGCCTGCACGCTCTGCGCGTTCGGCACCTGGATGACGAGCCACCCTTCGCGAGCGACCACCCGCCGCGCCTCCGCCAGGACCGACCGCGGATCGTGCACATGCTCGAGGACATTGTGAAGCGTCAGCGCGCGGAACGCGCCGGCCTCGAAGGCCGCCTGCTCGAGCGTGCCGCGGCGGACGTCCAGGCCGAGGCGCTCGCGGGCGTAGTCGGCGGCGGCGGTGAGTTCGACGCCCGCCGGCGCTAGATTCGCCTCCTTCATCACGAGCAGCCGGTCGCCGCTCCCGCATCCGACGTCCAGCACCTTGTCGCCCGGCCCAAGGTCGGTGCGGCGAAGGAGCAAGCGCGTCTCGAACCGCAGCAGGTGAAACCGATACGCACGCTCCAGGCGGTGGACGAGGCCCTCGGTCCCGTCGGTCTCGGGCTTCCAACTGTAGGTGTCGGGATAGTACCGGCCGATCTCGGCCGGCGACGGGCGCGGGCTCACCCACCCCAGCCCGCACGAGGCGCACCGCACGACGCGAAACCGCTCGTGAGGCGGGAACTTGTCGGCCTTCTCAAATCGCCGCTCGCCTGCCTGGCCGCACAGGATGCAATTCGCTTCTTCCATGCTCGCCCCGCAACGATGCACACATCGCCGGGTGAAATGACCCCGACCAAAGGTCGGGGCTCGAAGCACCACCACGTCACGCGTTCAACTTCTTGGACCGGCCGAAAGTGCGGATGCCCTCGACGACCCGCCCGAAATTCTCCTCCGTCAGGTCCGGGTACAGCGGCAGCGTCAGCAGCCGTTTCCAGATCCGCTCGCAGACGGGCGTCTTGCCGCGGCACTTCTTGTACAGCGCGTAATGGTTGTTCGGAATGTAATGGACGCCCGTGGATATGTCTCGCTCGGCCAAGTAGGCGTTCAACCCGTCGCGGTGGTCGGTCTGGACGGCATAGTTGTGCCAGGCGGGCCTGGTGTCGGGCTCGGCAACGGGGCGCTGAATCCAATCCAGGTCGGCCAGGGCTTCGTCGTAGCGCTTCGCCCAGGCGGCGCGGCGGGCGTTCATCTCATCCAGGCGCGCCAGTTGCACCAGCCCGATCGCCGCCGGGATGTCGTTCATGTGGCATTTGTAGCCCAGTTCGACCACGTCGTAGTACCACGAGTACTGGTGGTCGCCCTTGGCCTCTCGGCTCCAGGTGTCTTTCGTGATGCCGCACCACCGCAGGCGCCGCAGGCGGCGGTCGGTCTCCGCGTCGTTCGTGACCAGCATGCCGCCCTCGCCCGTGGCGAGGTTCTTGACGGCATGGAACGAGAAGCACCCCAGGTCGCCGATCGCGCCGAGTTTGCGTCCCCGCCACTCGCCCCCGCAGCCGTGGGCCGTATCTTCAATCAAGATAAGTTTATGCTTCTTCGCAATCTCCAGGAGCGGCTCCATTTTGCACGGCCGGCCGCCGTAATGAACGCACACGATCGCCCGCGTCTTCTTCGTGACGAGTTTACGGACCGACTCGGGGTCTATGTTGCCGCTGGCCTCCTCGACGTCGGCGAAGACGGGCCTGCCGCCGGCGTAGAGGATGGCGTGGTTCGTCGAGACGAACGTCAAGGGCGTCGTAATAACCTCGCGGCCTTCAACCTCGGCGGCGATCATCGCCAGGTGCAGCGCCGCCGTCCCGCTGTTCAGGGCGACAGCATGCTTGACGCCGAGGTACTCGGCGAACCTTTTTTCGAACTCGGCGGTCTTCGGCCCGAGGCCGACCCACCCCGACGCCATCACCGCCCGGACGGCCTCGAACTCCTCCTCGCCGTAACTCGGGCGAAACACCGGTATCGTCATGCTCGCATCTCCGTCCCATTCAACTCCACCCGCACCCCTTCGGGGTTGCGGCTAAACGCGCGCCGCTAGTCTCGCAAAGCGATGTCGCGGGCCCCGATGCCGAACCGCCGGAAAATCTCCCGCAGCCGACCGGGCCCCATCGGCCCGCTTCGCAAAATCCAGGCCCGCTTGCGGAGCATTTTGGTGAGTCCCGCCCAGGCCTCGCGCCACGCCTGCCACAGGAGGTGGGCCATCTCGCCCTTGGATCGCTCGGAGGCCATGGCCCCCGCGCGGCCTTTGCCGGCGAGCGCGCCCCACACCTGCCAGAAGTACCGGTAGCCGCTCCACGCCAGGCCGGCCAGCACGAGCCACGTCGGGAAATTCTTCACCGCCACCCAGATGCGGTTCCGCTCGACCAGGCGCGCCAGGAGCGGCGAGACCGACCCGCTCGAGGCCGCGTGATGATGATACACGAGGGCCTCCGGCACATACAGGCTTTTCCACCCCCGCCGCTGCGCCCGCCAACCCATGTCCGTCTCGTCGGCGTAGGCGAAGAAGTCTTCGTCGTAGATTTCGCCCGACGGCAGGCGCAGGTCCTCAAGCATCGCCCGACGATAAAGGCAACAGCAGTCGGAGACGTAAAAAACTTCGCCGCCTTGGCGCAGCGCGTCGGGCGGCCGGGCCCGGCCGCCGCCCAGCGCCAGGCCGTCCGGGCAAACGACGATCCCTGCGGCATCCACCAGGCCGCTCGCCGCCAGCACGATCATCGGTGCCGCCGCCCCCGCCTCCGGGTTCGCCTCCAGGCACTCCACGAGGCGGTGGACGCAGTCGGGCTGCAGGCGAATATCGTTATTGCACATGAGGATGTAGGGCGTCCGGATGCGGTTGATGCCGCTATTATTGCCTCCGCCGAAGCCGAGGTTCGCCGTATTGTGGTGAATGCGGACGCGGGGAAACTCGCGCTCGAGCATCTCCGCCGACCCGTCCATCGAGGCATTGTCCACGACAAGCACCTCCAGGGCCGGATACTCCTGGACCTGGAGCGAGCGGACGCAGTCGCCGACCACCCGGGCGCCGTTCCAGTTCAGCACCAGGGCGGTGACGGCAGGCGGTCGGGATGGGGATGGCGACGCGGACAAGCGGCCGCTCCTTTTGACGGTCAACGCTCGGCAGCGTGCCGACCGCCGAGCGTCGCATGATGCTAAAAACGCCCACAGGAAGAGTCAAGCGCAAAGGACACGCGGCAAGATGACACCTTGCAGCAGGAGGACTATCTCAGGAGCCTGGCCTTGCCTGTGAGCATTCGCACCTGGACCGATGTGAAAACCGCCTCGGTCTCGTGAAGCCCGACCCCCGCGCAAGAAGTTTGTGGAAGGCGCCAGACGGTATTCGAAAGAGCCGCCTGCGGACCTTGCCAGTTGATGAGCACTTTGCCGTTCAGAGCCACGCTGATGCCGGCACCGTCTCCCTTGGTCGTCACCTGGATGAGCATCGTCCAGGGAACTCCTTCGCCGGGGAGGCCTTCGGAACTGGATCTCGGATGCTCTTTGGGGTTGGAAACTCGCTCGTCAACCCGGCCCAGTCCGATGTACCCAGTTTCCGCGCCCACCGTAACCAACGTGCTGCCCACTGGAAGGATAATTTTGACACTCTCGCCGGATTTGCACACGCACTTGAGTTCCAGTTCGTAATCGCCTTCCAGCGCGACGGGGAAGACAATGCGCGAAGCATACCCCCCCCGCCCTCGGAGGCCTTCCGCCGTCTTGACCCATTCGCCCTCCACACGGTCCTTGTCAACATCGGTAACGGTGAGGAGATTCATCCAGCCCGGCCGGACGGCGGGAGCGGCCTGAGGCGCGCCGAGCCTGTCTAGCGCCTCGTCCACGCGCTTGAGCGCCAGCAGACCCTGGGCCCGCACGAGGTCGTCCGCTGCATGGAGGGCGAGGAACCGCTCGTAGTACGCCTTGGCGCGTGCATACGCCGCCGACGGCGACTCCTTGGCCGCCCCCTCCGCCAAGCCGCGGTACCACTCGCCCATTTCCAGGGCGGCCAGTTCGGGGGTTTCGTCCAGAGGATTCGCCGCCGCCAGCACATGCTTGCGAAGATCCGCGTCGCAATCTTCGGTGAGCCACTTGACGGCTTTCACGGGATCGTCGAAGTCCAGCAGAAGGATGAGGATCAATCTCTCGCGCGCGGCCGCGTCCGCCGGGTTCGACAGAAGCGCCTGCTTCAGCCGGTCCATTTCCTGGGCCGCCCGGCGCTGGATCGCCAACCAGCGCCCCCGGGCCCGGACAGGTTCCAGGCGTTCGGACCCGATCGCGCGGGCGACGGACTCGGCCTGTTGAAGCAGGTCTGCGGCAGCCTGGATCTCATCCGCCTCGATGCGGGCATCGGCGACTGCCAGCAGCGCCTCGAGCAACGCCTCCCCCGCCTGCTGGCGGTCGGCAGGCGTCCGCGCCGCCGTGTATTGCCGCTGGCGGATGACCAGCGCCTTTTCGTCGCACGCGGGCCGCCTCTCGGGTATCCGCTCCTTCAAGAGCGTCATGGCCCCGAGGGCCGTCTCGTAACCCGCCGGCGCCGGGGCGCCCAGGTCGAACGCCTTCTCGCACAAGCACTCGAGAAGGGCCGGATGGGCCGTCAGAACCTTGGCGTCGTCCAGGAGTTTGGCGGCCAAGGCCAGGTCATCGGCGGTGTGCGGCGTTGCCTTGACCCGCGCCAGGTCCGCCCCGTAGATGGAATCGAAGACCTGCCAGGCCTTCGCGGTCTCATTCGGCGTGGCGGCAACGGCCAAAGAACCCGCCATCCCCAAGACAGTGGCTGCGACAAGGAAGTAATTCATATGATCCCCCACCAGCCGGATAAAATGGCCACGAGCCGCACCTGATGCTAGGAACGCGCACCGGGAGAGTCAATCGCAAAGCCCACCTGTTGTCAGCGCGACGGCGAGAGACGCCCCTTAATCTCCTCGAAGGCGCCGGCTTTCCCCTCGCGCTTCGACCACTCGCCGAGTTCGTCCAGGTCCACGGGGTTCCGCTCCGCCACGAGCGCCGCCTGTTCCAGCGATTGGCGATCCTGCCAGTGATACCACGCGAGCAACCGGTCCTTCACGCAATCGGTCGGCGAGAGGAGGCGCAGGCTGCCGGTCGCAAACTGCATCGTGCGGATTTCCTTCGGAGCCTCGCGCCCCAAAGCGACCGGGCCCGACGGGCAATCCACGAAGAACCGGGCGTCCGGATGGACGAACTGCCTCCCCTGCTCCACGAAACCGATTTC
>DATKUU010000033.1:0-9481 GCA_035530455.1 Phycisphaerae bacterium
TATGTTCAGCGCGGCATCCGGTGGATTCCGAACTACCGGGTCGAGATCGACGGCAAGGGCGGTGCGGTCCTCACACTCCAGGCGACGCTGATCAACGAACTGGCGGACCTGGAGGGCGTCCGGGCGCATCTGGTGATTGGCGTTCCGCGATTCGCCTTCGAGGAGACACCGGACCCCATTTCGCTCCAGGAGGCGATGGCGCAACTGTCGTCGAGTTTTCGGCAGGACCGGAATATCCGGACGGCGCTCGCCTTCTCCAACGCCATCATGAGCCAGTCAGCAAGGCCCGTCCGCCAGGTCGAGCGCGGACCGGAGGCGGGGCGCGTCATTGACCTCGGGCCCGACGTCGCGAACTCCGGCCCGAACGAGGACCTGTACGTTTTCACACTGGAGAACGTGACGCTCGCGCGGGGCGAGCGGATGGTGGTGCCGATTACGCAATTTACGCTCAAGTACAGCGACGTGTTTGTGCTGGACCTGCCTTTCGGCCCGCCCCCCGAGATCCGCCAGAACCTGAACAATGAGCAGCAAGCGGAAATGGCGCGGCTGATGCTTGGGCCGAAGGTGAAGCACAAGATCCGGATGAAGAACACGGCCGCGTGCCCGCTGACGACCGCCCCCGCCCTCATCCTTCGGGAAGGGCGCGTTCTGGCCCAGGGCCTGATGACCTACACCGCCGTCGGCGCCACAACCGACCTGGAACTGACCACCGCCGTGGATATCAGCGCCAAGGTCCAGGACGCGGAAACCGGCCGGACGCCCGATGCCGTTAAGTGGGACAGCAATTCGTACGCCCGCAGCGACCTGACGGGCACCATCCACCTGGAGAACCACCGCGATAAGACGGTCGTCCTGGAGGTCTGCCGGTCTGTCCTCGGCAACGTCGATAGCGCCACCCACGACGGGGCGATCGTGCACCTGGGTCGGCACGAAGGCGGATGGTTCACGCCCGGCGGCTATCCGTTCTGGTGGGGATGGTACAATTGGCCGTCCTGGTGGTACCACTTCAACGCCATCGGCCAGGTGAAGTGGACGATTGAACTGGAGCCCTCGAAGAGCGCGGACCTGGAGTACATGTGGCACTACTTCTGGCGCTCCTGAAGCGGCGCGAGACGATACAGAAGCCCGGGGACCGGAGTCCCCGGGCTTCGTTTTCGGAGGGCGGTGAAAAGCGCTTCCCTTTTCGGCCCCGCCCGTTATACTGCCCGCGCTCTGCCGGGGCGAAGGAATCCGGCGGCCAACACGAACGCCGGGAAATCAGAAAGGAGTCGCGGATGCCGCTTTGTCCGATGCGTCAGATGCTCGAGGAAGCCCGCAAGGGCGGGTACGGCGTGGGGGCGTACAACGTCAACAATATGGAGCAGATTCAGGCGATCCTCGCGGCCGCCAAGGAGACCCGCTCGCCCGTCATCATCCAGGCCAGCCGCGGGGCGCTCGAGTACACGAACCTCGTGTACCTGAAGCATCTGATGGCGGCGGCGGAGGAGGACAACCCGCTCCTGCCGATCGTCCTGCACCTGGACCACGGGCCGAACCTCGCACTGTGCAAAGAGGCCATCGCGATCGGCTTCACGAGCGTGATGATTGACGGTTCGATAGATTACGATAAGAAGACGCCGGAGGGCAAGCACCCGGCCCGCTCGTTCGAGGACAATATCCGCGTCACCAGGGAGGTCGTCCGCTACGCCCACGCGCGCGGCGTGAGCGTCGAGGGCGAACTGGGGACCCTCGGCGGCATCGAGGACGATACCCACGCCGACGAGGTCCTCCTGACGGACCCCGACGAGGTCGAGGAGTTCTGCAAGAAGACCGGCGTGGACGCCCTGGCGCTGGCGATCGGAACGAGCCACGGCGCCTACAAGTTCAAGCACGAGCCCGTCCTCGCCATGGACCTGGTTTCCGAGTGCCGCAAGCGCGCCCCGGACACGAACTTCGTCATGCACGGCTCCTCCTCCGTCCCGAAGGAACTCGTGGACGAGGTCAACAAATACGGCGGCAAGTTGCCCGGCGCGATGGGCGTCCCCATCGCCTCGATCCAGGAGGCGGTGAAGCGCGGCATCCAGAAGATCAACGTGGACACGGACGGACGCCTGGTCGTCACCGCCGCCATCCGCAAGGTCTTCGCCGAGAAGCCCGGCGAGTTCGACCCGCGCAAGTACCTGGGCCCCGCGCGCGACGCCCTCGCGAAACTCATCGCCTCGAAGATGCGCTCCTTCGGCACGGCCGGCCACGCCGGCGACTATAAACCGAAGACCCTCCAGCAGATGAAAGCCTTCTACGCCAGGAAGAAATAGCGGGGGTTCGAGGCAAACGGCGGCCGCTTTCCGGTGGAAGACTCCGGCCGTTTCTTTCGGCCGCGACGATCCGCCCACGCGCAAAAGGGGACTCTCCGTGAGCCCGTTCCTGAAGCGTGCCGACACCCCGGCCGCGGCCCCGTCGCGAAGCGCCGTCCGCAAGGCCGTCGGCCTCGGCATCGTCCTTCTGGCCGTCGGCGTCACGCTCTCGCTGTGGGCGTCGCGGTCGGCCCGGCGCGAGCCTCTCGTGCCGTTCTCGTACGGCCTGCACCTTTTTATTCCAGCGCGCGGCGGCGAACCGCCGCCCCAGGAACCTGGGGCCGAAGGCCAACCGGCGCCGGCCGAAGCGGCCGACGCGCCTGAAGCCGATGCGCGCGAACCCCAAGCCCCTTCGCCGCCCGGCTCACCCCGGACGATCGAGGTGCAGGCGGACTACCAGGCGCTCGGCCCCGAGGAACAGTCCGCCATCGCCGAGGCCTTGGAGGGCGCAGATGTCATCGGCCCGCTGCCGGTCCGGTGGACCCACGTCATCCTATGGACGCCCGTCGGCCTCGCCGGCCGTCGAGGCGGGCCCGGCGATGGGTCGTCCGGTCCGCGCGCGTGCGCCCTGGCGGTGGTCGCCGATGCGGACGCCGACCGATGGCTCGACCCGCTCGTGCCTGAGCCGAATCGCGGGGCCGGGGCCTACGTCGGCGCCGCCGAGGACCTGAAGGACCTTCTGGCGGAGACGCGGTTCGCGTCGGGCGCGGCCGATCTGAAAGCCGCCGCCCTGCCTCTTGCCGCCGACGTCCTGGAGGATTTCATCCTCCTGCGGCCGGAGGCGGCTGCGAGGCTCGGCCTGGAGCAGAGCGCAAGCGACCCGAACGTCGCCATCCTGGCGCTCCGGCGCCCGGGCTCGCTCGAAGACGCGATGCGCCGCGCCTGGCCGCTGTGGAAGAAGTACGGCATGTGGATGCGTCCGGTGGACCTTCGGGTGGCGCGCGGGACTAACGCCCGGTGGGTCGGTCTGGGGGCGCTAGTGGCGATGCTCGCGGGCGGAACGCTCCTCCTCGGAACGGGCCTCACGCGCCTGGCGCGCCTCCCGACGCGCGGACGGACGTTTCGCGACATGTTCGTCGGCGCGGCCCGTCTGGCGGCCGACCGGCCGAAGGCGTACGCCTTGGCGTCGGCCCTGGTGGTCGCGGCGATGACGGCGGGCGCGGCCGGGGGATGGCCGGAAGCCCTTGCCGTCCCCGGCGAGGCCGGTGGCGGGGCGCCGGGGCTTGGGATGGTCGGCCTCTCGGCCGTGCCGATGAGTGCGGCAGCAATGGGGATGGTCCTTGTGTCCCAGGTGGCCGGCCGGGTCTTGCGCGTGGGGTTCTTGATGGGGATTCCCGCCCTCGTGCCGGGTGTCGGCTGGCTGGTCATCCTGGCCCAGCAGGTGCTGCGGGGGATGGCGCTGGAGCCGGCGACGCTGGTGCTGCTGGACCGCCTGCCGCTACGGGCGGGTGTGGCGGCGCTCGAGGTCCAGGCCGCGGCGCTGCTGCTGGTGGGGGCGGCGGAGGTGTGGCGGGGCATCGTTCGGCCGGAGGCGCTCGGGTGCGAAACGCGCCGCGAGGGCTATACCGAGGCGGTGCGCCGCGTGTGCCGACTGGCGATCCTGGCGCTGGTCATCTCAGGAGCGGCGGCGGTGGTGGAGACGCTCTTCATCGCGGCGGTCACCCATTCGGCTTGACGGCGCCAGGATTGCAGATTGCAGATTGTGGGTCATCGGCCGTCATGCAATCATCAATCTGCAATCTTCACTCGGTGCGGTTCGCCCCGGAGCGGGCGACGAGTTGGCAGGCCTCAAGCCAGGAGTCAATGGATTCGCCGGCGTCGGCCCACCAGCCTTCGACCACATCGTAGGTCATCGTGCCCGCCTCGACGTAGTGGTTGTTGACGTCGGTAATCTCGAGTTCCCCGCGGGCCGAGGGTTTCAATCGCGGAATGACATCAAAAACATCCGGCGGGTACATGTACACGCCGATGACCGCGAGGTTCGACTTGGGCTTCTTGGGTTTCTCGATGATGCGTTCGATGCGTTTGCCCTTCACCTCGGCGATGCCGTAGGACTCGGGGTTCGTCACCTCTTTGAGAAAGATTTTGGCGCCCTGGGGCTGTTTTTCGAAGGCCTGGGCGGCGCGGCGGATGGAACGCTCCAGGATATTGTCGCCGAGGACGACGCACACCTTGTCGCGTTCGACGAACTCGCGCGCTAGTCCCAGCGCCTCGGCGATGCCGCCCTCGCCTTTCTGGTAGGCGTAGTGGAGGCGCCCCAGGCCGAACTCCTCGCCGTTCTCAAGGAGCCGTATAAAGTCGCCCGCGCTCGAGCCGCCCGTCACAATCATAATGTCGGTGACGCCGGCGCGGACGAGGCACTCGATGGGGTAATAGATCATCGGCTTGGAATAGACGGGCAGGAGGTGCTTGTTGGTGATTTTCGTCAGGGGCTGGAGCCGCGTCCCCAACCCCCCCGCCAGAATCACGCCTTTCATGCCGTTTCCTCCTTCAGGGACCTCCCACTCTACCGCCGACGGGGCGGGAGGTCAACGCCCCGGGGCGCGAAAGGCTTGACCCGCCAGGGCGCCGGCACGATGATTCCTGTGGGGCCTTTGCGGGCGGCGAATAAGCGGCGGTGGGGGGCGTCCAATCCGGGAGGCCTGCGAGGTAAGGAGGACAAAGATGCGCACCGCACGGACCGTCGTCATCGTTCTCGCGCTTGCCATCCTTCCGGTCGGCACGTGGGCCGAAGAGGGCGACACCGGGATTTCGCCGGCGGTCGAGAAACTGGCGGTCGAAGGCAAATGGTTTCTGGTGCAAAAGCGTCTGGACGAGGCGATCGAGCGGTTGGAGCTGGCCCTCACCCTCGCCCCCGATTACCAGGCTGCCCGCGAGATGCTGGAGGAGGCCAAGGCCGGGCGGGCCGAGGCCCAGGCCCATTACGACGCCGCCGAGGCCCACCTCGCGCAGCAGCGCTGGGATGACGCGATCCGCGAGATCGTCGAGGCTAAGCGCATCTTCTCGAAGTTCGGCGAGGCCGACAAACTCCTTGACCGGGTCCACCGCGCCGCCGCCGCCGCTGCTTGCGTCTCCGCCCATGAGGCCCTCGATGCCGGCCGGGCCGGCGACGCGGAGACGGCCTTCCACGTCGCGCTGCAGTATGTGCCGGGCCTGGCCGAGGCCCGCCACGGCCTGGCCGGCATTGCCTCCGGCCGCGCCGAGGTCGCCATCGGACGGCAGCTCTGGGGCGCCGCCCTGCTGTGGGCGCAGGAGGCGGCCGGCTATGTCCCCGATGACCGGGCCCACGCCGACCGCGTCGAAGGCCTCCGGTCCCGCGTTCACGATCGCATCGGCTTCTCCCTCGGGGTGGTGTACCTCGGCGACACGGCGCCCTCTGCCGACACGGCCGCCCTTCTCGATGTGGTTCGCCAATGCGTGAACGAGCAGGCGCCGCCCTTCGTGACCCCGGCGGCCGCAGGAGCCCAGCGGGCCGACTTCGGCGCGGATGTTGACGTCGGCCGACTCGAAATCGTCGGGGGACTCGACCGCTCCGAGAACCGCATCCACCGCTACGTGGAGCGCCGTCAGGAACCCAATCCGGAGTACGCCCGCGTTCGCGAACTCCTCGACGCCGCGACCCGCCAACTCGACGCCCTCCTCGCCGAATACAACACCCCCTGCTCGCACTGCGGGGGCGACGGATGGATCCGGTGCCCGACTTGCCACGGCTTTGGGGTAGTTTCCGGCCTTCCATGTCCCAGCTGCGTGGGCGGCAGGCGCCCCGGTTACGTGGTCTGTCCGCGATGCAGAGGCTCGGGACGGTGGAGTACCGTCACCGCCACGGATATCCATCGCCAACAGCGGCTCATCAGGCAACTCAGCGACCAACTTTCCCGAACGCCCCTGATGATCATTCGCCAAGTTCCGGCCGAGTGGCCCTATACCATCGAGTACCACGCGAAGACCGGCACGCTTGAGGCCGCCCTCCGAGTTCGGAGAAACGACACGGGGGCCATCGTTTACACCGATGCGGTGCGAGGCTATCGCCGGGACCTTGATACCACGATTCAGAACGCCAACGCGGGCGTGGGGCTCAATCCCGATCCGCTCCAGTTGCCTTCCGACGCGGTCGTGCGCCAGGCGGTTCTGGACGAGGCGGCCCAGGCGGCCGCTTCCAAAATTCTTGCCGCTGTCCTTGACCTGCGTGCGGCGGAGACCTGGCAGGAAGCCGAACACCTATTGGCTCGGGGAAACCTGTCGGAGGGGGTCGAACGGGGCGTCGATGCCTCTCTCCTCAAGGCCGCGGTCAGCCCGCCCGACGCGGACCGCCAGATGCAGCAGCTGCGGGAACGGTTGCGACTGGAACAGAAGTGACCCGAGGCGCGCGGCCGGCGAAACCGCAAAAGAGATCGACGGCACGCCCTCCGGCTAGTCTATCCCGCCTTTTCCTGTGAGGAGAACGGATGAGATGCCGGGCAGTCATCTTCGACGTGGACGGCGTCCTGGTGGACAGTTACCGGGCGCACCTGGAGGCGTGGCAGCGTCTGGCGTCCCGCCTCGGCCTCGGGATGAGCGAGGAGCAGTTCGCCTCGATGTTCGGCCGGCGGAACCGCGACATCATCCGGCACCATTGGGGCCGCCATGTGCCCGACGACCGCGTCGAGGCTTGCGGCGACTGGAAGGAAGTCCAGTACCGCGAAATCCTGCAGGCGGACTTTCCGGCGATGGACGGTGCGGCCGAATTGCTGGATGCATTGAAGGCGGCGGGGTTCGCCCTGGCGGTCGGCTCCTCCGGCCCGCCCGAGAACGTCCGCATCGCTCTCGAAGGTCTGGGCCGGGCACACTTGTTCGACGCGACGGTCTGCGGCACAGAGGTTCGCATCGGGAAGCCCGACCCGGAAGTGTTCCTGAAGGCGGCGGAGAAACTCGGCGTCGAGCCGCGCTTCTCTGCCGTCGTCGAGGACTCGACCGCCGGCATCGAGGCGGCGCGGCGGGCGGGGATGACGGCCATCGCCTTGGTGGGCACGGCCACGCGCGAGACGCTGGAGGCGGCCGGGGCAGGCCTTGTGGTCGAATCGCTTCGAGAACTCTCGCCCGGCCCCATCGCTGAACTTATTGAGAAACGCCGCGGCTGAGTTGCCGGGGGCCTTCGCCGCTCACAGCGCCCGAACGGGAATGCGTCGGCCCTTGCGGCTCGATTCGATGGCTGCGAACACCATGGCCAGGCTTTTGATGTTGTCGTGGGACTCGCACTGGGGCTTTCGCCGGGTGCGCAGGAAGGCGATCATCTCCCGCAGGGCCCCGTGCATTCCGTCCGCCTTCATCGCGACGGGTCGGACGGCGATGGCTTTCTTCGGGCGCGAGAAGCCGGTCCGGCCGGCAACGAGTTCGCCCGTCGGGGCGCAGTCGTTCTCGTACAGAATCGTGCCCTGCGTCCCGATGAAGCGCCAATTGCCGTTCCAGGAAGTGTCGCATCCCTCAGCGCACCACGAGCCCCGGTAGGCGAACCGCACGCCGTCCGTCATCTGGAAGACGGCGTTGGCGGATGAGTCGCCCTTGTACCAGGAACCGGCGGGGTTGAACTCCTCGCAGTAAACGGCGACGGGGTCGCAGCCGCTCACCATCCGGGCCATGTCGAAATGGTGGATGGCCATGTCGAGGACGAGGGGGCTTTCCATCTTGTCGCGGAACCCGCCGAAGTGCGCCCCGACGAAAAAGTCGCAGTGGACCGTCGTCAGGGTGCCGAGGCGCCCCGCCGCCACCGTCCGCCGCAGCGCGTCGTGCTTCGCGTCCCACCGCCGCGACTGGCTGACCATGTAGAGCCGGCCGGCGGCTTCGCTCGTCCGGACCATGCGGCGCGCCTCGGCCATCGAGGAGGCCATCGGTTTCTCGCCGATGACGTGCAGGCCGGCCCGAAGAGCGGCGCACGTCACCGCGCAGTGCGCCTCCGGCACGGTGAGGTCCACCAGGAAGTCGGCGCGCCGGTCGCGCAGCGTCTTCTCCAGGTCGTCGTCGGCCAGGGCGTCGGCGAGCTTGAACTCCTCGATGCGTTTCTCGGCCCGCTCGCGCGCGAGGTCCACGACGGCGACAACCTTGACCTTTTCCTTCGCGAACGCCGGAAACCACGCACCGGCGATTCCTCCGGCCCCGACGACGATCGTCCGCAGCCTGGCCATCCGGTTGCTCCTTTTCCCGGACGGGGCACCTCGGCGCGCCCCGCGCAGGTCCGCCAATAAGCCCGCGCGGAGCCCTTGCGTCAAGGGATTTTCGCTGGACCAGGCGCGCGGGAACGTCTATCATCGCCCCGCCACGGTCTAATCGGAGGTCGAACGGTGGCAATCCCGGGCACCATCGAATACCAGCGCCGAGAGTTCTGCAAGGACGTCCGCTGCCCCA
This sequence comes from Phycisphaerae bacterium, assembly GCA_035530455.1. Lineage (GTDB taxonomy): Bacteria > Planctomycetota > Phycisphaerae > FEN-1346 > FEN-1346 > JAPLMM01. The sequence continues at coordinate 8,712 of DATKUU010000033.1, forward strand.
TCCAGCGACAACTGGAGAAGCACCGCCCGGGCACCGATGAGTACGAGGAAGTCCGACGCATCTGCAAGACCGACTGCATCCACACCACCTACGAGTTCCACCACTGGCTCACGGACCACGGATACCAGATCGTGCGCCCCGAGCAGAGTACGCCGCAGGGCGGGGAGGAAGGCAATGGCTGAAGCAAAAGGCAATCTCGACGCCAAGGATTACGGCGTCGGAATCCCCCAAATGCAGGAACTCTTCTTCCTGAAGGGGTCGAACAACCTCGATTGGGGAATGAAAGACCGCCTGGCCCGGATCTTCAGCCCCGCGTCCGGCCGGACGGTCATGCTGGCGTTCGACCACGGGTATCTGATGGGTCCGACGTCGGGCCTGGAGCGGATGGACCTTTCGATCCGCCCCCTCATCCCCTACGCCGACTGCCTCATGTGCACGAGGGGGGCCCTCCGGCAAATCGTCCCCGCGACGGCCGGCAAGCCCATCTCGCTCCGCGTGAGCGCCGGCTCGACGGTCCTTACGGAACTCAACAACGAGTGCCTCATGGACATCGAGGAGGCCGTGCGCCTGAACGCCTCGCTCCTGGCCGTCATGGTGGCCGTGGGCTCCAAGTTCGAGGCCCTCACCATCCGCAACCTGACGCACCTGGTGGACATGGGCAACCGCTACGGCATTCCGACGCTCGGCGTGACGGCCGTGGGCAAGGAACTCGTGCGTGATGCGCGGTACCTGGCGATGGCGTCCCGCGTCTGCGCCGAGAACGGCGCCCA
>DATKUU010000034.1:0-3310 GCA_035530455.1 Phycisphaerae bacterium
GCGAAGTTGCCAGCGCCCCGGAACACATCCGCATACTCCGGTTCGGTGTGAAACGTGTTACCCTTAAAACACTGGAACACAGGATAATCAATCTTACGGAAGAACCGTACCAGCTCCAGCCCAACCTTAGCTTTCCGTTCATACTCATCGGCCGGGTCACTCAAACCGCCCCAATGTAAGGGGATTCGCTTACGAATAAGCGTCTCGTACAAATACCGGCCGCCTTTGGATTGGTCTTTGCCAGAGAACAGACGGATGATTCTCTCCACATTCACCGCACTGACCAAGCCCTTCTTGAAGTCAACCATACATGACTTGTTGGAAGACCGTTGCATGGCCGCAAAGCAGTACAAACACCCGAAGCTGCACCGGCTGTACTGGTCAAACGTCAGCGGCAGCGCGCAATCGTGGATCTCCGTGCTGATGCGTGGGCTACTGTAAGTCTTATTCTTGATTCCCATATCGCTCCTGCCATGCCTGCACGCACTCCAGCAGCCGGGCCACACTGGGGCGGGCCGACCCGTCACTGAAGAACAGCTGTAGGCGGGTCTGAAGTTCCTCGTCGTCCAGGTAGAAGCATATTGGATGCTTCAGGCCAGTCAGTCTCCCCCGGATCTTAGCGCCCGGGGGAGACCACTGAATTCCTCCTGACTCAAAGTCGATACCGAAACCCCCATCCCTACCCAACATCTTGTCCTTCCGTGCCAATTCATCACCCCTTCACTGAGAGAATGCCATCGGCGTCCTTGACGATACCGACGTATCCACGCTTGGTAGCCCAGTGCTCGATCAGGTGGTTGGTCCAGGACGTCCCGGTCTTGACCGTGAACTTCTTCGGCTGCTCGGTGGCCAGCTCCTGACCGATCTGCGCAGCGGTCTTGCCGCCCGCGTGGATCTTGTCGAACACAACACACGGCGCCGACCCCTCTCGCACGCGGAACCGCTTGCGCCAGTCGGCCAGGGTCTTGGGCGCCTCGGCTGGCTTCTCAGGCTTGGGTTTGGGCGGCTTCTCAACGGTTGCGGTCTGCTTGGGATCTTCCGTTGGCGGGGGTTCCGTGGCTGTCGTCTCGGCGGATTCCTTCCTCGCTTTTTTCTCCGCGGCTTTGCGGGCCTCGGCCTCGGCCTTCGTCTTAGCGTCCTCCTCCTTCTCGGCCTTCAGGGCCGCCTCCTGAGCGTCATCCGCGGCCTTCTGGCCGGCCTCGGCCTCGGCCTTACACGCCGCGGCCATCTCCGGCTCCTGGCCCAGGCACGCCGTGCACTCCTCGGTGCTCGCGTCGTAGCCGGTGCCGCCCTCCTCGGTCCACCCGTACGCCGGGCACTCCTTGGCGTAGTCGTCCCGCGACTTCGCTTGCTTCGCCATCGCACGTCCTCCTTTTCCTTGTCAACTGGTTCGGTGCTTCGCTCGACTCATTATACGCCGCCTCCCGGGCGGCCCGTCCCCAAAATTATTTTATCTTCCCCTTCCAGGGCCCCAATCCCCCGCCCTGGGAATCTTTCTAGAATCTTTCCGAAACCTTTCCGAAACATTTCGGCCTTCGCTTTTAAGACCCTATAGATCTGCGCGGTCGGGGCGTCCAATCCTACGTCTGGCCCGTTACCCCCCTATAGGGGGGTAACTAGGGGCAAGCATGTAAGAAGGGATGATGCGAGGGGGTAATAATAAAGGCGCCTTATTCTAACCTACAATAAGCAGGCCCCCGGGGTCCAATCCGCCCCCTAATTCCCGGCCGGTAAATATTTCGGCAACCTTTCGTCCGGCGTATAATGAGGCCGAAGGGAGGGACGGACCCATGATTATCACGGTCACGCTTCCGGACAAGGCGCTGGCGGCTATAGAGGCCCGCCAGGACTGGGCGGGCCAGGCCGAGGTTGCCGTCCAGCCGGCGGGCGGGCCGTTCGCGCCCGACACCCTGCGCGTGGCGTTCCCCGGCGTCAAGCGGCGCAGGGTCGCCGGCGGCGACGCCAAGGCCGCGGCCGGCCGGGCCGTCGGCCAGCTGAGCCCGACGGAGCGTCTCATCGTCGAGGCGTGGAACGACTCGGAGTACATCCGCGACCACGCCGTGGGCGAACCCCGCAACAACCCCGTGCCGCCCCGCGACGTGCCTGCCCTGCTGCCGACCCTGCGCCGCATAGTCAAGGACCCGGGCGTGGGGCCGGAGCAGCTGCTGACCTGGATGGGCCAGTACTTCGACTGCTGCCTGCGGCGCGGCCACGTCTGGGAGGACCGCAACCACGGCTACTCCCACCTGGGCGGCTGGCTGCGTGCCGTCCAGCGCTACCTGCGGGACCGCGGCAGGCCGCCGTACTGGATGGGCGCCAGGGACGACCGGCCCATAGCCGACGCCAACGGGGCACTGACTCTGCGGCTGGCCGACGCATACGCCGCCAAGTTCCTTAGCCGCAAGGCGTTCGGCCTGCGGAACCCCTCCGACGCCTACCCCAAGTTCGCGGCGGCGGCGGCGCGGCTGGCGGCGTTCGCCGGGGCCAACGGATGGGGGGAGGAGCGGGCCGTGCGGACGCTGCTGGACGCCCTGGCCGAGGGCTGGGGCCTGGGTGGGTCGCCGCCGCCAGGGGCGCTGGCCAGCGACAACACCTGGGACGTGGTGGTGCCGGCCTATTGCAAGGCGCGTTACGGCGGGTAGGGGCCGGGGGGAAAGTATTTTCGGGGCGGTGCCGTAAGTCGTTGTGTAGTAAGGAGTTACGGGTAGGGAGAAAACTTTGGATTTGGGGGTTTTTGGGCTTGCCTTCGGGATAATCCGGGGTATAATATAGTAGGTGAGGGGGAGAAAAGGAGACGGCGATGGCGGCGACGGGCGGGAAGAAACCGAGGATGAAAATGAACCACCTACCCTTTGAATACCTTGGGATCAAGGTCCTAACAATCAGCGAAGACCCCTATGTATATGTTGGCGTCGATACTGTGACCGGGCAGTGGCTTACCGAATCAAGCCCGGACCGGAAAGAGGTCAGGAAACAACTGTACCGCGCGGGAATCGCAAAGCGCTTCCCCAACACAAAGCCAAACTGAGAAAAGGAACGGGCGATGAAGCGGATGAGGCTGATCAAGGCGCGGAAGGCAAACAACCCGGTGGCCGGCGGTTCCAACAGGATGCCGGGTGCCCGACGCCACTACCCCGCCGAGTACGACGTCCTTGCGGCGCGGCCTGGGCCTGCGCGTTGCGGACCTGAGCCACGCTGCAAGGGACGCCGGCCCGTTCCGGCATGAAAGGGGGAGACCATGACCGTACAACAGCAGTTGACCCGCCTGCATCGGACGCATCCGACACGATACGAGTTGGCCGCCGTGCAT
>DATKUU010000035.1:0-22418 GCA_035530455.1 Phycisphaerae bacterium
GTGCGGTTTAGCCATTTACGCTGCCGCGAAAAGGGCATAGGCAACGGTTTCCAGAATTTGTTGAACTCGGGCCGAAACCATCGACTTGGGTGAAATTCGATGTTGCCACAACACCCGACGCAGGGCCGCCAGCATGTCCGCGAACGAGGGCCGCGTCTTGGCGTGCCACGGCGTGCTTTCCGGCGCCAACGACGGCTCCGCGGCCGCGCACCGGGCGTACCACACCTTCACAAGTGTCACCAAGACCATCGCCAGCGGGGCCTGACGGTGCACCGTCCGGCTGCACCAGCCGCGGGTGTCCTCGAAGCCCAACTGCTGTTTGGCTTCCAAGATCGCCTCTTCCACGCCCCAGCGGTCGTAGGCGCGTTGGGCGATCTGAGCGTCGGGCGCCGTCGCATCCGTGCAGAAGAAGAAGTCGTCCTTCTCGCGGCCGGCCGGGTCGCGGACGATCACCAGGCGGATGGGCACATCCTTGCACACGTGATACCACAGGCATGTGATGCCCAGCACCAGGCGCTCGACCGTGCGGCCCTGCTTCAGAAGGGTGATGCGTTTCCACCCCTTCTTGCGGCGGGCGGCCATCTGAAGCGGCGTCGGCAGTCGCCGGCCCTTCTTGGGTTTTCGCCCCCGTCGGCCCGAAGGGCGGCGGGCCGGAGGCAGGGCGTACAGCGCCGCGTCGGAGCGAATCCGGCTCACCAGGTTCGCGCCGGGAGGCAACCCTTTCACCATTTCCCGCGCGGCGTACTGACCATCGGCGGCAACGCGGATTTCGATGTCCGGCAGGGCCTCGGCCACCTGGCAGACCATCCGGGCCGCCAAGACCTGGCGTGTGGCAAAGGGATGGAACCGGTCGCAGTCGGGGGGCTTCCGATACAGGCAGAAGACCACCGGCAGGACCCAGCGCATCAGGGGCCAGCGCGGCAGCCGGAGCGTGACGGCCCCGACGATCCAGTTGTGCGCCCAGTGGATGACCGTGCCCTTGGTGGCCTGGCCGGCGGCGGAGGCGTCCTTGAACCAGCCGGCGTGGGCGACGTGTTTGCCGTAGCGGGCGGCCGTGGTGTCGTCGATGGCCAGATCGACGACGGGCTTCGCGCTGACGGGGTTGATCACGCCCGATTCCAGGATCATCGGCGCGAGGACGTGGACCATGAGTGCCGCGCTCAGGGCGTCCAACGCCCAGGCCGCGCGGTAGAAGAACTTCTCGTAGACCGTCCAGTGGCGGTCGGCCAGACGCCCCAGGGTGCGGAAGATGCCGGTGACGGTGGCCGGCCCGCGATGCAGGACCCAGCCGAGGGCGACCTGACGCCAGACCTCGGCCGTCGGCTCGGTGAACACGCAGCAAAGTTGGAGAATCAGGGCGTTCCATGCCGATACCAGAGATGCCGTATCCATGCCGACCTCCCGCGTGACTGTCTTGACAACAATCACATCGGGTTGTCGGCATGCTTTTTGTCACTTTAATGACCTCGAAAAACGGCTAAAGGGCACACTTGGTGGTTGGCGTTTAATCGCTTGACGAGGGCGATGAGGGCGCGGGGGGCGCGATCAATTCTATTTTTTGACGGGGAGGATGCGCCAGCCGGACGGGCCGCACTCGGTGAACTCGCGGGCGGTGAAGCACCAGACGACCAGTTTCTTCGGGTTCCAGTAGAGCGGGTCGGACTGGCTTCGGCGATAAAGGTTGATGCGAGCGGGCGTCGCGCCCGAGCCGCGAATGCCGACCACGTCCGGCGAAAAGCCGAACGCGAGGGCCAACTGGTCGGGGAGGCCCGCGCCGCGGGCGTGGAGGTCCTGGCCAACGCTGAAGACGAGTGTGTGACTGTCGCCGAGAAGGATGAGCGGGCTGGTGCGGTCGGGCTCGATGGGTTCGAGGGCGTCGCCCTGGCGGGTGCCGACGAAGCGGAGGGGAAGTTCTTCGCGCGGGAGGCTCTCGTCCTTGAGCCCCTGCCAGAGGTCGCCGCTGATGGGGATGGGCTGCCACTGGTCGGCGTAGTCTTTTTTGGGGACGGCGGCGAGCCAGTCGGGGTCGGCGACGGCCCGGCGGACGGCGTCGGCGACGAGGACGACGGCTTTGCCGGAGTAGTGGGTGTCCTGCTTGCAGTACATCGCGCCGTCCGCGTTGAGACGGTTCCGCATGAGGAGTGGGACGAGGTCGAGGACGCGGATGCCGTCCTGGCGCAGCAGGTCATAGAACGCCTGATGGTCGGGATCGAGTCGCGGGGGAAGCGCGCCGGGGGCGACCGTGACGAGGGAGGAAATCTTGTCGGGATAGATGACGGCCTTGGGCGGAATGGGGACGAGGAGCAGCTCGACGCCGAGGGCCTTGAGGCTCGCGTGAAAGTCGCGGATGGCGGGGAGGGGGTCGGCGTTGGCGGGGTCGGAGGCCTGGCTGACCTTGGCGGCGTCGGGTCCCCAGAACTTGCCGGCGGCGAGGTGCTTGAGTTCGCCCGCGAAGAAGAGCCAGCCGTCCGCGCCGACGACGGTCATGCAGCCGGCGGCCCGGGCGGCATCGGCCTTGGCGGCGAGGTCCTTGCGCCACGCTTCGACGAGGGCGGGGTCCGCCTGGGCCGGCTCGTCCTCGGCGGCGAAAGCGGCCGCGGCCAGGACCAGCACGGGCAGCGAGGCGACGAGAGCCGCGCGGAGGGGTTTCATGTCGGGTCCTTTCGGATGAGATTCGGGCGGTGGAGGGTGGAGGCGAAGCCCCAGAGCGCGCAGGCGGCGACGGCGCCCCAGACGACGGCGGCCGGCCAGAGGTCGGCGGCGAGGGTTCGGAGGCTGAGGGCGGCGCGGGCGGCGGGGAGGCCCTCGACCGGTTCGCCCCAGCACGGTTCTTCGAGGGCGAGGTCGGGGTCGGATAGTTCGCTGCGGTTGATGCCATCGAGGGACAGTTCCATTTCGCTCCACGGTCTGAGGCGTACGGTCACCTGGTCGCCGGCGCGGCATCGAGCGGCGCCGGTCCAGGCGTTGTCCCGCATGCTCCACATATAGACGACCGCCTGGGCATCTTTCATCGGTCCATTTTCGTCCTCGAGGTCCACGAGGTGAAGGGCGAGGATGTGGTCCTTGTAGGGGACTGTGCCGGGGCGCGGGACCGTGGAGGCGGCCTCGACGGTGGCGCGGACGACGGCGGCCGGGCCGGGCGCGGGGACGAAGACGCCTCCGGGGGCGGGCCGGCCGAGTGTCATTTCGATGAGCCGCCAGTCGCCGACGGCCAGTTCGCGGGAGGCGAACTGCCAGACGACGACGCGCTTGCCGGCGAGTCGGTCGCGTCCGCGGGCGAGGTCGCGGGCGAGGATGTCGCGCGTGGCGTAGGCGCCGGAATCGTTGCGGACGATGCGGTCGAGCGGCCGGGCGAGGGCGGCGCTCGTCTGCTCGACGAGTCCGGCCGACTCGCCCCAGCCCATGGGCTCGAGCGAATAGACGTTGGAGAAACTGTCGCCGAGAAAGAGGACGTCGGCCGAGGGTGCGGCGCGCCAGGGCCCGCGCTCGGGCGAGAGGACCTGGCGGATGCCGGCGCGCTCGGGCGGATAGGCGCGCTGCCAGGCGGGCAGTTCGAGCATGCGGGCGACGTCGCCGAGGTTTTCGACGGGCGCCCGTTCGAACCTGTAGGCGGGCGCGGGGACGGGCGGCAGGTCCACATGCTCGCGCACGAACGACGCCAACTCCGCAGCCACGCGTTCGACCACCTCCGGGCGCCAATGCGTGTCGTCGGAAAGGTACTGGAGCCGGCCCGTCTGGAGTTTGGCGGCGACGAGGGCATCGGAGCAGTCGAAGACGAGGACGCCGGCCTCCCGGAGGTCGCGGAGGAAGGCGGCGTAGGAGGCGTTCTGGACGGGCTCGCGGCAGGCGGCGTAGCGCGAGGAGAACTTTTCGGGATGGACGACGGGTTTGACGGGCGTGGGCATGACGACCAAGCGGATGCCGCGGGCCGACAACTGGCGGTGGAAGTCGAGGATAGCGCGGCGCGGGTCGGGCTGGGGCGCGGCCTGCCATTCGCTGCCGCCGGCGGCGCGGCGGGCCATCTGGCCGGCCTCCAGGAAGCCAGGGCCGGAGACGTAATCAATGCCGGGGCGGTAGAAGAGCCAGCCGCCGCGGCCGCAGTAGGCCTCCTCGTTGCCCGCGCCGAGCCAGGAGGCGAGGAAGAGTTGGGCGGGCGGGCGAAGGGCGTGGCCGAGGACGGACTGGTCCTCGAGGGCGTCCTCGTAGGCGTTGATTTCGCGGAGGAGGACGGCGTTGGCGGTGTAGAACTCGTAGGCGAGGCCTCGCTTTTCCTCACGTGCTGCGTCCCAGGCGCGCGCCGGTCCGTGGAGCATGTCATAAGCCTGCGGCAGGGGCGAGTCGCGCCGGCCGGCCAGATAGGCGCGGACCTCGGAGAGGTGCTGAAGCGCGGGGACGGCAGCGATGAGGGCGACGAAGGCCATGACGAGAAGCCAGCGGGCCGGGCGGCCGATGTCGGTCCGGCCGACCTCCTCCTTCGCCACGTCCTCGCGCTCGTATCGGTATTTTCGGTCCGGCATCGCGGGGCGCCTAGAAGATAAAGTAGATGAACGGGTTAAAGGCCTGGGTCGAGAGGACGGCCACTGCCAGGCCGAGCATCAGGAGAATCCAGAAGACCTTGGGCCAGGTGATGCGTCGGGTGAAGTCCCACGTCTGGGGGCAGGCCCAGGTGACGAAGGCCGCCGCCGCAAACGTGACGAGGTAGTACGGCTGATAGATGAGTCCGCCGATGAGTCCTGCTCCGTCGGCGCGACCGCCGAGGCCCACGAGCGCGCCGAGGTACTCCAGCGCGCTCGGGAGGTCGGCGGATCGGAAGAAGACCCATCCGACGAGGATGATGAGGAACGTGAGGGCGACGCGCAGCGGCCGGGGCATGGCGCGGTAGGGGGCGGCCTTGCCGAGGAAACGCTCGATGGCTAGAAAAGCGCCGTGGATGCCGCCCCAGATGACGAAAGTCCAGGCGGCGCCGTGCCAGAGCCCGCCGAGGAGCATGACGACGGCGAGGTTCGCGTAGGTGCGCAGCGGCCCGAGGCGGTTGCCGCCGAGCGGGATGTAGAGGTAGTCGCGGAGCCAGGTGGAGAGCGAGAGGTGCCACCGCTGCCAGAACTCCGTGATGGATTGGCTGTGATAGGGGGAGTCGAAGTTCTTCGGGAAGACGAAGCCGAGCATCAGGCCCAGGCCGATGGCCATGTCGGAGTAGCCGCTGAAGTCGAAGTAGATCTGGAAGGCGTAGGAGACGAGTCCGTACCAGGCGTCGGCGGGCCCGAGGGCGCCGGCGCCGAAGGCGACGTCGGCGATCTTGCCGCATGGGTTCGCGAGGAGAATCTTTTTGGCAAGGCCGAGGCTGATGAAGGCCATGCCGCGCGCGAACTTCTCGGCCGTGTGCGTGCGGGTGCGGAGTTGGTCGTCCACCTCGGAGAATCGGATGATGGGCCCGGCCACGAGTTGGGGGAACATGGAGACGTAGCAGGCGAAATCGATGAACTTGCGGATGGCGCGGGCGTCGCCGCGATACACGTCGATGGAGTAACTCATGGACTGGAACGTGTAGAAGCTGATGCCGAGCGGCAGCGTGATCTTGAAGGCGAGGTCGAGGGACCAGTCGCCCAGGCCGAGGGCACTCACGAGGGCGTCGTAGTTCGCGGTGGCGAAGTTGAAGTACTTGAAGAATCCCAGGAGGGCGAGGTTCTGGCAGATGGAGGCGACGAGGGCGGCCTTCTGGGCCCGCGTCCGCGGGACGGTTTTCTCGAGGATCGGGATCGGCTGTTTCCAGGCCGCCCGGCTAAACTGCCCCGCCATGACCAGCCCGCACACATAGTCAATGACGGTCGAGTAGAACATGAGGAGGACGAAGTAGGGGTTGGCCCAGCCGTAGAACCAGTAACTGAGGAGGGTCAGTCCCAGGTGCTTGCCGCGTCGCGGCAGGGAATAATAGACCGCCAGGGCGATGGGGAGGAAGTAGAAGAGGAAGAGGTGTGAACTGAAGACCATGGGGCCCCTGCTCTGCCTCGGTCTGGTTCGAAGGTTCCGTCCGCTCCAGGCGCGATGGCGCCAATTCCGCTCCAGCAAACCCCCGGCGGGGCGGAACGTTCCGCGAATTCTGCCACATACCGCTTGCACACACAAGCAATTTTCGCCGGCCCGAGGAGGGTTGAGTCGCGGGCCGCCGGCCGGTAGAATACCGTGGAGCGGCCGCGGACGGCCGGAAGCGGGACGGGCGATGCCCTTATACGAATTCCACTGCGACGCGTGCGGGAAGGCGTTCGAGGAACTCTTCCGCTCGATGAGCGAGCGGCGGCGGCCCGTCTGCCCGAAATGCGGGAGCCGAAACGTCCACAAAAAGTTTTCGACCTTTGCCTTGGGCGGGACGGAGCGAGGCCCGGCTTCGCCCTTCGGGCTACGCCGTGGCAAGCAAGGCGCGGGGGCCGGCGGCGGATGCGCAACGTGTTCCTCCGGCTCCTGTGCCACGTGCGGCGGCTAACGCTACTTTGTCAACTCCGCTCCTCGACAGGTAAGCGGAGGCGCGGTGGCCATTCTTGGCCACCGCGCGGCGGGCAAGAACGCCCGCCGCGCTATCCCCTCTCTCGGGGGCGCAAAGTTGACAAAGTAGCACTAAGACAGGAGGACCCATGGAGCGGCTCTGGTCGCCGTGGCGGATGACGTACATTGACGGCATGAACGACAAGGACTCGATAGATCGCTGCTTTCTGTGCGACGCGCGGGACGCGCGCGACGACCGGGAGGCGCTGGTCTTTCTGCGGCGAGAGCAAGTCTTTGCGGTCCTCAACCGGTTCCCTTACAACAACGGTCACGCGCTGGTCGTGCCGAACGCACACAAGGGGGATCTGGCCGCGCTGACGGACGAGGAGATGCTGGCGATGCTGCAACTCGCGAGCGACGTGATGGGGCTCTACGCCAAGGTGATGCGCGCCGACGGCTACAACCTGGGCCTGAACTTCGGCCGCGTCGCCGGCGCCGGGCTGCCCGGCCATTTGCACCTCCACCTTGTGCCGCGATGGAGCGGCGACACGAATTTCATGGCGGTCCTGGCGGATACGAAGGTCATCCCGCAGTCGCTGGAGGACCTGTATGACCGGCTGCGAGCCGCCATCGAGTCGGGCGGCGGCGCGCCTCGCGGCGACGCGGGCGCGCCATGAGCCGACCGGCCACCACCGTCACGCGGGAAGATTACGAGCGCCGGGAAGGCGAGACGCTCGCCCCCTATGCGGCTAGGAGCGCCGAGACGCAGGGGCGCGTTCATCCCGAGCCCGAGCACGCGTATCGGACGGCCTATCAGCGCGACCGGGACCGGGTGGTGCACTCGACGGCGTTTCGGCGCCTCGAGTACAAGACGCAGGTGTTCCTGACGCACGAGGGGGACCACTTTCGGACGCGGCTGACGCACACGCTGGAGGTGGCGCAGATTGCGCGGACGCTCGCGCGGGCGCTCGACCTGAACGAGGACCTCACCGAAGCGGCGGCGCTGGCCCACGACCTGGGGCACACGCCGTTCGGCCATTCGGGCGAAGAGGCCTTGCAGGAATTGATGAAGGACCACGGGGGGTTCGAGCACAACCGGCACGGGGTGCGGATTGTGGACACCCTGGAGCACCCGTACCCGGGGTTCCGAGGGCTGAACCTGACGTACGAGGTGCGGGAGTGCATCGCGAAACACGCGACGGGTTACGATCATCCGGCGCCTGCGGAGTTCGGTTCCGGTCCGCCGCCGCTCGAGGGGCAGATCGTCGAACTTGCGGATTCCATCGCGTACGACAGCCACGACCTGGACGACGCGCTGGCGATGGGCATCATGGAGGCGGAGGCGCTGGCGGACCTGGACATTTTCCGGCAGGCGGCCGCGGATTTCGCGAAGAGCCTGGCGGACCTGTCGCTGGACCAGCGGATCCGGCGGATCGCGAAGTTGCTGATTGACCTGATGGTGACCGACGCGATTACCACGAGCGCCGAAGCGATCCGGGCGGCCGGCGTCGGGAGCGTCGAGGACGTCCGCCGGGCGGACCGGCGCCTGATCGGCCTCTCCGCGGCGCTCGAGCCGAAGGTGCGCGAACTTGAGACGCTTCTCCTGGCGCAGGTGTACGGCCACAAGCGTGTCGCGCCGAAGATGACGGAGGCGAAGCGATTGGTCGCCCGCCTCTTCGAGGCGTACCGCGCCGACCCGACGCGCTTGCCGCCCAACTACCGGCGGCGCGTGGGCGAGGAAGGCCTGGAGCGCATCATCTGCGATTACGTGGCCGGGATGACGGACCGCTTCGCCCAGGCCGAGTACCGGCGGCTCTGCGATATGTAATGATGGGTGGCACGGGTCCCGACCAGTCGGGATCCGCCCGTGCTGCTGCCATTCCGGGTGCACTGGCGGGCAAGCCGCCAGTGCCACCCCTCAAGTTAAAAGAGAAAAGGTCCGGCGCGCGGGCACCGGACCTTTTGGCATTCGCGCCCTCTCAGAGGGCGTCACGTTTTTTCAGCGGCCCCCTGCCCTTCGGCATCGCCACCAGCCACAGGCACCTCGGCTTGCTGGCCGAGGGGCAGTTCCTCTTCGTCGGCTTCCTCGGTGTACACTTCCTCGGTGTCGGTGGCGTCCACGATCTTCCGCAGGAGGAAATAGATGACCGTCTGTGCGGTGAAGAAGAAGGAGAACAGGTACGAGACCAACAGGCCGATGACGATCCAGACGAAGATCGCGATGACGGTGCTGCCGAAGACGTCGGTGGCGGCCCATGGCTCTCCGCCGGCCACCGGCCAGGGGTTGGCCAAGGTCGGGACGGCCCAAAGGCGCGGCAACTTGTCGCCTGCGCCGGCCCAATCCCACGTGAACTTGCTGACCGCTTCGTGCGTAATCCGCAGGGCGAGGAACACCACGAACTTCAGGAAGATGAACGTCAGACAGCCGTACACGGCGCTAAAGACCGTGTAGAAGAGGTACCGCCAGGGCCGGCTGGAGATGTAGGCGACGCTGCGGCTGATGGCGTCGAAGGAATCGGAGCCTTCGGCGGCGATGGTCGGCCACTGGAGGCCGACGCTGAACGCCCCGCCCACGAACACCAGGGCCATGATGAGACCCATCCCCAGCGTGAGGAAGAAGAGGAGCGGCACGAGGATTTCGCCGGCGTAGGGAATCATCAGCGGCAGGCCGGTCACGATGCCCACTCCGAGGGCCAGCAGGACCAGCACGCCGAAGGGGATGAGCGGGCTGGAGACAGTGCTGGGCCATTTGCGGCAGGAGAAGGCGAGGGCGCGCTTGAGCGGCACGTTCTCTTCGCGGGCGAAGCGGACGGCGGCCATGCGCGTCACGGCCCCGCCTACGAACGCCCAGATGCTAAGGCAGATGATGGTGTTGACGAGGGCGAACCACGGCGCGTCCATCCAGTACGTCACCCCCAGTACGACAAGTTCTTTCATCGCACTGACCGGCGCCATGAGGAACGACCAGAAGTTGTCCCAGGTGCTCGAGCCGACGTAGGGCAAGGCCCAGTGGCCCCAGAGCGTGTCGGTGAGGATGTGGCGGAGGTTCTCGTAGCACGACTGGCCGTTGACAATCGTCTGGCCGACCGGGGCGGGAATCTGGTCCACGAGGACGGCGGCCAAGGCCGTCGCCGCCAGGGCGACGAAGCAGAGGAACAACTTGGCCGGATGGATCGCCATCCGAAACGACCGCAGGATTTCCAGGAACGCGAAGCACTGGCGCCAGTGGATGCTCTGGACTTCGTGCGTTTCGTCGGACATGGGCTCCTCCTTGCGTTGGCTTACCGACCGGTGGCCGCAGTCGCCGGCGCGCCAGGACGCGCCGCGGCGGTGCAGACGTTCCCATCATCCGGCGGCCTGCGAAACCTGTCAAGAGTTATTCCCGCGGTCCGGCTTCCGAGGCCGCTTCGCGTGCGGTTTGGGAGGCACGAGCGCCGCGTCGTCCGCCACCTGGTCCACGGAGCGGCTGATGACATATCGGCCATCGAGCCAGCGGCCGAGTTCGGCCCATTTGCACCGCTCGGAGCAGAACGGCCAGTGGCAGGCGTGCTCCGGTTCTTTTCGTTTCAGCGTCCGGCCGCAGTATCGGCACCGCTCGGCCATGGGCCGCTCCTTCGCCCCTACTCCCTCTTGGCGTCCGGCTTTCCGCCGGATTTCTCCTTCTTCGCGCTACCGTCGGCGCTGCCGCCAGCCGTAGCCTTTTCCTTCTTCGCGGCTTCCTTCTTCGCGCCTTCCTTGTAGGACGAACTCCGGTAGTCGGTGGCGTAAAAGCCCGAGCCCTTGAAGAGCACCGCGCCCCCTCTCCCCAGGAGCCGGCGCACCCGTCTCTTGCCGCACTCCGGGCACGTCCGGACAGGGTCCGACGTGATGGACTGGAACCGTTCGAAGCGGTGCTTACATGCCGCGCACTCGTACTCATAAGTCGGCACTCGTGGCTCCTCCGTCTTCGGCCCGTTCATCCGGACCGCGCTGGTTCTCGTCGGCGGCCTCTTCGCCGGCAGCCCCGTCTTCGGGCTGGGGCTCGGCTTCGCCCGGCCGGCCCTTCGAGACGGTGACGCGGCTGGGGCGAAGCGTCTGGTCATGCAGCCGATAGCCCGCCTGCATCACATCGGCGACGTGGCCTTCGGGATGCTCGTCGCTCGGCAGGTGAGCGACGGCCTCGTGGTGCTCCGGGTCGAACGGCCGGCCCTGCGCTTCAATCTTCTCGACGCCGTGCTTCTGAATCGCCGCCACAAACTGGTCATGCACCAGACGGATGCCGCCGAGCAGCGACTGGAAATCGGGATGCGTCCCGGCGTGCGCGAGGGCCCGCTCGAAGTTATCGAGCACCGGCAAGAGATCGAGCAGGAGGTCGCGGACGGCGAACTGTCGGACCTCCTCCATCCGCCGCTCCGACCGTTTCTGGTAGTTCAGGAAGTCAGCCGTCGTCCGCTTCAGGCGCTCCAGCAGTTCCTCGCACTCGCGCGTCTTGGCAGCAAGGGGATCGGCGTCGGCGGCCCCGGCCGCCTGGTCCCCGGCAGGCGGAGGGAGGCCTTCGGTCTCCTGCGGGCCGGGCTTCTTTTCGGGTTCGTGCGGTTTTTTCTTTGCGCTCATCGCATGGCCCTATCGCTTTCGGCCGCCTTTGGCCTTCTTGGCGCGGTCGTTTCCCTGTCGGAAATGCTTCGCCAGTTTCTCAAGGAAACTCTCGCGGTGCGGCAGGACGCCTTTCTCTTCCGTTTTCGCCAACTCCCGGAGCAACTCCTCCTGCCGGGCCGACAGCCGCTTCGGAACCTCCACCACCACCTGCACCAGGATGTCCCCGCGGCCGCCCGCGTGGACGTCCGGCAGCCCCTTGCCCTGGAGGCGGAACAGGTCGCCGCTCTGCGTCGCGCGCTCGACCGTCAGGCTCTGCGGCCCGTCGAGTGTCGGGACCTGAATCTCGGCGCCGAGGGCGGCCTGGCTGATGCTGACAGGCACCTGGCACACCAGGTCACACCCGTGGCGCTCCAGGAAGGGGTGCGGCTCCACATGCACTTCGGCATACAAGTCGCCGCGCGGCGCGCCCGGCTCGCCGGCGCCGCCCTGGCCGGCGTAGCGGATCCGCTGGCCGTCCTCGATGCCCGCGGGAACCTGGATTTCCATCGTCCGCTTCTTCGGGACGAACCCCCTGCCCTTGCACTCGGCACACGGTTGGGCGACGACCGACCCCCGCCCGCCGCACGCCGGGCAATCGCTCACCATCCGAAAGAAACCGCTCGCGCGCTGGACGCGGCCCGTCCCGGCGCACGTCGCACACCGGTCGCGCCGACCGGAGGCGGCCCCGCTGCCCCGGCAGGCCTCGCACAGTTCCTCGCGCCTGATCTCAATCGTCTTGTTCGCGCCGCGGGCCACCTCCTCCAGCGTCACCTCCAGGGCACACCGCAGGCTCGCGCCCTGCCGTGGACCCACGGGCCCGCCCCCGCCGACCCCCCCGAACAGGTCGCCCAGGCCGAACAGGTTTCCAAAGACCGAGAAGATGTCGTGAACGTCCATGTGGGCCCAGTCGTGGAGCCCCGCCCCACGGAGGCCCGCCCTGCCGAACTGGTCGTATCGGTGGCGCTTGTCCGTGTCGGAGAGCACCTCGTATGCTTCGGCGCACTGCTTGAAGCGTGCCTCGGCCTGCTTGTCGCCCGGGTTGCGGTCGGGGTGGTACTTGATGGCGCATCGGCGGTAACTGCGACGGATTTCCTCCGGGGAGGCGTCGCGCCCGACACCCAGCACATCGTAGTAGGATTCCTCGTTCGGCATCACAGGCCCCGGAGGCGTCAAGAGCCTCTAACAAGATAGGTGGCACGGGTGGCTTGCCCACCCGTGCACTGGCGGACAAGCCGCCAGTGCCACCCGACCACGATCTTTTTGTTAGACGCTCCAAGTGAAAGCGGGGCGGCGGCACGCGCCGCCGCCCCGTTGGACTTCCTCGCAGCCGTACCGCCCACCAGTCTAAGCCACTGCCTCCGCCGAGTCGAGGTCCTCTTCCTCGTCTTCCGCTAGGTCGGTGACCATCACGTCGACCGTCAGCATCAGCGAGGCGATGGAGGCGGCGTTCTGAAGTGCCGTCCGCGTCACCTTGACCGGGTCCACGACGCCCATCTTAATCATGTCGCCATACTCGCCCGTTTGCGCGTTGTAGCCGTGGGTCTTCGGCATGTCGCGGACTTCGGCGACGACGACCGAGCCGTCGAGCCCGGCGTTGGCGGCAATCTGGCGCATCGGCTCCTGGAGGGCCCGGGCGACGATATCCACGCCCAGTTTCTCGTCCCCGCGCGCCTTGGCGCGTGCGGCCTCGACGGCGGGGATCGCCCGCAGGCACACCACGCCGCCGCCCGGCACGATGCCTTCCTCGACGGCCGCACGCGTCGCGTGCAGCGCGTCCTCGATGCGGGCCTTCTTTTCCTTGACCTCCGTCTCGGTCGCGCCGCCGGCCCGGACGATCGCCACGCCGTGCGTCAGTTTCGCCAGCCGTTCCTGGAGTTTCTCGCGGTAGTAGTCGCTGGTGGTGGCCTCCATCTGACGGCGGATCTGGCTGATGCGCTCCTCGATGTCGCGCTTCTTGCCGCCGCCCTCGACGATCGTGGTCGAATCCTTGTCCACGACGATGCGTTTGGCGCGGCCCAGTTGCCCCAGTTCCAGATTCTCCAGGTTCGTCCCCAGGTCCTCGCTGAGAAAAGTGCCGCCCGTCACGACGGCAATGTCCTGGAGGATGGCTTTGCGACGGTCGCCGAACGCCGGCGCCTTGACGGCACACACCCGGAGCGTCCCCCGCAGGCGGTTGATGACGAGGGCGGCCAGCACCTCGCCCTCGACGTCCTCGGCGATGATCAGCAGCGGCTTGCCGCCCGCCGCGATCTTCTCCAGCAGCGGCAGCATCGGCCGAAGGCTCGATATTTTCTTCTCGTGAATCAGAATCACCGCGTCCTCCAGGACGCACCGCATGGCCTGCGGCTCGGTGACGAAGTAGGGGCTCTGGTACCCCTTGTCGAACTGGAGGCCCTCGGTGAACTCCAGGGCCGTCTCCATGGACTTCCCTTCTTCGACCGTCACGACGCCTTCCTTGCCGACCTTCTGGACGGCCTCGGCAACCAGATCGCCGATGACCCGGTCGCCGTTGGCGCTGACGGTGGCGACCTGGGTGACGGCCTCGCCGCCCTTTACGGGCCTGGCCTGTTCCTTCATGGCTTCGACGGCGGCGGCGACGGCCAGGTCAATCCCCCGCTTCAGCGCCATCGGGTTCGCCCCGGCCGTCACATGGCGCAGGCCCTGCTCGAAGATCGCCTCAGCCAGGACGACGGCGGTCGTCGTCCCGTCGCCGGCGTCGTCGCCGGTTTTCGACGCGACCTGGTTGACCATCTTGGCGCCCATGTTCTCGAACTTATCCTCCAGTTCGATCTCCTTGGACACCGTGACGCCGTCCTTCGTGATTCGCGGACCGCCGTACGATTTCTGGAGGATGACGTTCCGGCCGGTGGGTCCGAGGGTGACGCGGACGACGTCGGCGAGTTTCCGGACGCCGACGGCCATTTTGCGTTTCGCGTCATCCGCATACAGCAGTTGCTTCGCCATACGAGTCTCCTCTCCTGGTTCTACAGCGCTTTCTCAACGCAGAGACTGCAGAGAGCGCAGAGAAAAGATTTTCTTTTCCAACAACTTTTTCTTTTTAACTCAATAAAGTCGTTCTCTGCGTTCTCTGCGTTGAAGACAGGTTATTTCTTGCCGCCCTTCTTGGCCGGCTTCTTGCCGCCCTCGACCTTCGCCAGGACGTCGCTCTCGCGCAGGATCATGTATTCCTTCTCGTCCACCTCGACCTCCATGCCGCCGTACTTCGCATAGACGACCAGGTCGCCGGGCTTGACGGCCGGCTTGGCCCGCTCGCCGGTGTCGAGCATCCGGCCCGGGCCGACGGCAATGACCTTGCCCTCCTGCGGCTTTTCCTTGGCGGTGTCGGGCAGGACGATGCCGCCCTTCGTCACCTCTTCCGCTTCCATCTGCTCCACGACAATCCGGTCATCCAGGGGTTCGATTTTCATCGGTCGGTCTCCATGCCACTGTGCCGCTGTTCGAGTTTCGTTGTGCTGCTGACCCCTCGCTCACGCTCGGGGCTAGTCGCTTACATCATGCCGCCCATGCCACCCATTCCCATTCCGCCCATTCCACCCATGCCGCCGGGTGGCATGCCGGGCGGACCGCCTTTCTCCTTTTTCTCCGGCTTCGCGGCAACGCAGGCGTCGGTCGTCACCAAGAGCCCCGCCACGCTTGCCGCGTTCTCCAGGGCCGTCCGCACCACCTTCGTCGGGTCCACAATGCCGGCCTTCACGAGGTCGCCGTACTCGCCTTTGTCGGCGTCGAAGCCGTAGGCCCCTTTCTGGGCCAGGATATTGCGGACGACGACCGGGCCTTCGTATCCGGCGTTTTCGGCGATGTAAAACGCGGGCGCCTGGAGCGCCCGGCGAACGATCTCCAGACCCGTCGCCTCGTCCTCGCCGTCGGTCTTGACCTTGTCCAGCACCCCCAGGCACCGCAGCAGCGCGACGCCTCCGCCCGGCACGATGCCTTCCTCGATGGCCGCTCGCGTGGCGTGGAGCGCGTCCTCGACGCGGGCCTTCTTCTCCTTCATCTCGGTTTCGGTGGCTGCGCCGACGTTGAGCTGGGCGACGCCGCCCGCGAGTTTCGCCAGACGTTCCTGGAGTTTCTCCTTGTCATAGTCGCTGGTGGTCGAGTCGATCTCGCGCCGGATTTCCTGGATGCGGCCCTGGATGGCCTTGGTGTCGCCGGCGCCCTCGATGATGGTCGTGTTCTCGTCGTCAATGACGATCTTCTTGGCGGTGCCCAGGTCCGCCACGCCGACGTTCTCCAGTTCCATGCCCAGGTCCTTCATGATGGGCTTGCCACCCGTGAGGACGGCGATGTCCTGGAGCATGGCCTTGCGCCGGTCGCCGTAGCCGGGCGCCTTGACGGCACAGACGTTCAGGATGCCGCGCAACTTGTTCACCACCAGCGTCGCGAGGGCCTCGCCTTCGAGGTCCTCGGCGATGATGAGGAGTGGCCGGTTGGCCTTGCTCACTTTCTCCAGGAGCGGGACGATCATCTTGACGTTCGAGATCTTCTCTTCATGCACAAGGACCAGGGGCGCCTCCAGGACGCACTCCATCCGGTCCGGGTCCGTCACGAAATGGGGCGAGAGGTACCCGCGGTCGAACTGCATCCCCTCCACCACGTCCACGGTGGTCTCCAGGCCCTTGCCCTCCTCGACCGTGATGACGCCGTCCTTGCCCACCTTCTGGAAGGCCTCGGCCAGCATCCGGCCGACCGACTCATCGCCGTTGGCGCTGATGGTGCCGACCTGGGCGACCTCGCCGGACTTGGAGATGTCAATCGGCTTCGAAAGGCGCTTCAGCGCGGCGACAACAGCGGCGACGGCCTTCTGAATGCCGCGATTCAGGGCCATGGCGTCGGCCCCGGCGGTGATG
This sequence comes from Phycisphaerae bacterium, assembly GCA_035530455.1. Taxonomy (GTDB): domain Bacteria; phylum Planctomycetota; class Phycisphaerae; order FEN-1346; family FEN-1346; genus JAPLMM01. The sequence goes on from DATKUU010000035.1 coordinate 15,960, forward strand.
TTCCGCAGGGCCTCGCGGAAGATCGCTTCGGTGATGACCGTGGCGGTGGTCGTCCCGTCGCCGGCGACGTCGCTCGTCTTCGACGCCGCCTCCTTCACCAACTGGGCCCCCATGTTCTCGAACTTGTCCTTCAGTTCGATCTCTTCGGCCACCGTGACGCCGTCCTTCGTGACCGTCGGGGCACCCCACCCTTTGTCGAGGATGGCGGTGCGTCCTCTCGGCCCGAGGGTGGAGCGGACGGCCCGGGTGAGTTTCTCGACGCCCGCGAGCAGCCGTGCCCGCGCCTCCTCTTCGAACGCCAACATTTTGACCGCCATGCCGCCCATCTCCTTTCCGTTGCCACCGAAAAAGGATCCCGGACCCTTTTTCTGGATGCACTCTCGCCTCGGGTTACTTCCTAGCAAAGCGGGTGCCAAACCCTTGGACAAAAAGGCTCAAACACGCCCGGACGGTCCAGAGAGGCCTTTTCGAGCCCTTCGGCCGTTTTGCAGTCCCCCGCCGCGCCGCCCGGCCGCGCTGTCAGACTGGCACGTTTTCGCCCGCGCCCCGCCCAGCCGGGTGCCATTGTGGCAGGCTAACACGTAGAACCTCTAAACAAAATGGGTGGCACTTGCGGCTCGCCCGCCAGTGCATATGCTTTGTTACGCACTGGTGGACAAGCCACCAGCCGGCCACGGCACGAGCCGTACCCGTGCCAGGGTGCCACCCGGCGACGATCATTCTGTTAGGCGCTCCTAGCCAATCATTGCGTCCCCGAATCGAAACGGCTATGGTGCCGTCATGGCAAGCGACCAAAAGCGCAAGAGGGGGCGGGAACTCCTCGGCAGCCACCAGAAATGCTGGCTCTGGGGGCGGAACGTCGTTCTGGAAACGCTTCGGGCGGGCGCCTGGCCCGTTCTGGAACTGCACCTGGCGGGAACGCTCGCCGCGGAAGCCGTCGCGGAGGCCCGCCGTCTGGCCGAACGCCTCGGCGCGACCGTCAAGGTCCAGGCCGCCGACCGGCTCGAACAACTCTGCCACGCACCGGAGCATCAGGGGTACCTGGCGAAGATGGGCCCGTTTCCCTACGCCGACGCCGAAGCCCTCCTCGCCACGCCGCCGCGCGACGCCCTGTACCTCGTGCTCGACCGTCTCCAGGACCCGCACAACCTGGGCGCTGTCATCCGCTCAGCGGAAGTGTTCGGCGCCAGCGCCGTCCTCATCGCCGAGCGCGAGCAGGTGGGCGTGACGACGGCCGTCGCGCGCGCCAGCGCCGGGGCCGTCAACCGAGTGGCCATCGGCCGGACGCCGGACCTTGCGGCCCTGGCGCTCCAAGCGAAAGAGGCGGGCCTCTCGCTCGTCGGCGCAAGCGAAAAGGCACAGACCGACGTGGCCGACTACGATTTGGCGCAGCCGCTGGCGCTCCTCATCGGGAGCGAAACGCACGGCCTTCGGCCGGCGCTCCTGGAGCGGTGCGACGCCCTGGTGCGTATTCCGCAGCACGGGGTTATCGGGTCGCTCAACGCCGCCGCGGCCGCCGCCGTCCTCCTCTACGAGGCCCGCCGCCAGCGCCGCCGCGAGTGAGGCGTTTCGGTTTCGGTGCTGCGGCGGGTTCGACCTCCAGCGTCACAATCCTGCCGCGCGGAACTTTCAGGCGCACCGTCCGGCCGCCCTCGACGCGGACGGGGCCTTGCCGCACTTCGTCCAAGGTCACCAGGAACGCCCGCTTGACGCCCGCGGTGAGCGTCACCCGGCCGTCGAGCGCCTTGGCCGTCGGGTTAAAGAGCCGAAGGATAAACGTCCCGCGGTCCTCGGCGCATTTGAGCGCCGAGAGGATAAGGTTGGCCGGCTCGACGGAGAAGAGGCTCGCCTTCAGCGGCATCGTGCCGCGCGCCTGAGGCGAGACCTGGTAGAGGCCGGGCGGGGCGCCGAAAGCGTCGGCCTCGTCGAAGACGCCGCCTTGGACCCAGTCGCTCTTGTGGGGGCACAAGGCGTAGGCGAACTCCATCCGTCGCAGGCACTGGCCGCCCTTCTGCATGGGGAAGTCGCCGGTCGCGCGGAACTCGGTGCATATGCGGTTCGAGACGCTGCGGAAAAGCGTCAGCGCGACCGTGGCCCGCCCGTCGCGCAAAACCTCGTACTCGGTCAGGCCCGCATTCAGGATCGCCAGACCTCGGCGGCCGTCGCTTACGTCCACGAAGTGCTGCTGTGGATGCGTCTGCATCTCGGGCCAGAACGTGCCGTCGGGGTTCCGCACCGGATCCACCGGCCGCTCGTCCACCGTGAAGTGGCCGGAGGCGCATGAGTGCGTCGCCGCCAGGTCCGTCGGAAAGAGGGCGCGGAGGCGGTGGTCCTCGATGGTGTTCTCGACGTCGGTGCGGATGTCGAGGCGCCGCGCGCCGCGCCGGAGCGTCAGGCGGGAGGTGATGACCAGGTCGCGCGTCTCGGCGCTTCGCCGGCTCTCGCCGCGGACGCCGGCGATGGTGCGCGAGCCGCTCGCCGGCAGGTGCATCGTCACCTCGACCGCCAGCGTGGCCGACAGCGCGCCGTTCTCCTCACACCAGATGCGGACGGGGCATCCGCGGCTCGTGTGCGTCTGTTCCTCGTACGGGGGGTAGTAGGCCCAATAGTCGCCCGCGTCGCCGGCGTCCTCGAACGCGTTCAGTCCGCGGTACGTCCGGCCGGTCGCCTTGTCGAGCAGCGTCAGCGTGCCGTCCGCCTCGACGCTTGCGCGGAGGTGCTCGTTCTCCAAGACGTTGGGCTCGCGGCGGATTTCCTTGCCGCGGCTGGTGCGCATGGTCGGCCACCACTCGCCGAGGCGGTTGAACCGCAAAGTCGGCTCGACGCGGAAGACCTTATAACCGCCGGCCGGCAGACGCCCCAGGTCCGCGTACACGACGTGGCGGTCGAAGTCGAACGGCCAGGGGCGGGCCGCAAGGTCGTTAACGGGGGCCGTCACCTCGCAGCGCGAGAGCGGCTGGACGTCGAAGGCGTTTCCATCGGCATCCACGAGGCGGAAGTCCCAGACGGCCTGGTCGCGCGGGGTGTCCACGCAAAGTTTGACGACGCCGCCCGCGGCCCGAGGCCGGGCGTTCACCGCTACGAGGAGCACGTCCTTCGCCTCAAAGCGCGCCAGGTCCAGTCGCTTGACCAGTTCGCCGACCGCCCCGTCGCCGACGGCCTGGCCGATTTCCTGCGCTTGGCGCAGGCGGTACAGCGTGTCGTCGGCCGTCTTGTCCTGCGTGACACCGTTGATCGAGTCGTGAGGGTGCGCCAGGAGCAGGTACTTCCACGCGGTCCGGAGCATCGTTCGGGGATACTCGGCCCCGGCCATCGCCAGGAGCGAGGCGAGGGGCTCGGCCCAGCGCAGCAGGAGGTTCTGGGCCCGGCGGTTTTCGAGTTTCAGATATATCCGCGTCGCCAGGCCGTTGGCCGAGCACGCGCTGGCGGGCCCGTCGCGCATCTCGCCCCGGACGACCGTCAGGCGCTTGCCGCGCAGGCCCTTCCGGAGCGCCTCGGCGTACTCCTCGAGCGTCCCGTGAACGAACTTGATGTCGGGGATTGCGGCGTTCGCATCGGCAATCATCCGCCCGAGGATCGGCTGAGCGTCGGTGAAATCGCTCCCGTCCATGAGCAGGCGGCAGCCGGGCATGAGCGTCTCGCGCATGGCGTCCCACGCCCGGCGGAAGCCCGGCTCGATCCACTCGGGGTGGTAGCCTGGAGCGTCGGCGATCTTGAAGTGGTCCTCGTGGCCGCGGTCGGGCCCGGCGGCGTGGAGCACAAGGCCCCCCTGCTCCCACACGAACCGGTACTCCGGGCCCTGGCAATCCACGCCGAAGCGGACCGGCAGGTAGGTGTGGAAATAGACGTTCGCGCGGGCCATCTCCCCGAGGCGCGTTGCCAGGAGGCGCGTCCCGTCCGGCGCCTCCCAGAGGAACTCGCAGTGCGGAGCCCGCGCCTCCGAGACGCGCTTGCCCGCGATGATGAAGTCCACGCCGAACCCGGCGTAGATTTGCGGCAACTGGGCAGTCTGGCCCCAGCCGAACGTCGTGTACCCGATCCGCAAGCACCGCCCCAACCCCTCAGCCGCGCGGATTCCCCACAGGAGATTCCGCACCAGGCACTCGCCGTCCACGGGGAACTGGTCCGGCAGCGTGTACCACGGTCCGATCACCAGGCGCCCGTCGGCGACAGCCCGGCGGACCCGCGCCTCGTTCTCCGGCCGGACCGCCAGGTAGTCTTCGACCGCCACCACCTGCCCGTCCAGGACGAAGCACTTGTACCCCGGTTCTTTCTCGAGCATCTCCAAGAGGCCGTCCATGAACTGAATGAGCAGCGCCCGGTTCGTCCAGAGCGGATAGCGCCACTCGCGGTCCCAATGGGTGTGCGGAACGACGTAGGCGACCTGCTTCCTGGGCTTGGCCATGGCGGCCCTCGCTAAAGAATGACCTTGAGGACTTCGTCAAACGATTGACACCAATGCGCGCACAGGCCGCGCGCGCCGCTTGCTTCGATGTTGCCCCCGGCCATGCCGATGGCCGAGAATCCCGCCAGCCGAATCGAGCAGACGCCGGCGCCGGAGTCTTCGAGGCCGACGACGCGGTGGCGCTGCTCGGGCGGGATGCCGAGGCCGACGCGGCAGACTTCGGCATAAAGCCAGGGGTGCGGTTTGGGGGAGAGTTCGCCCAGCGTGCCGATTTCCCCGCGGCGCATCGGGAATCCTGCCGTGATGATGGCATCGTAGAACTGCGGCGGGTCGCCCATGCCGAGTTCGCGGAACGCTGCCACGATCTCCGGGTATGCCTTCTCATACAGGCCCGACGTGACGAGGGCGATCTTCACCCCCGCCTCTTTCAGGCGGAGGAGGAACTCCTTGAGGCCCGGCGTCGGGACAAATGCATCAGCGCGGCCGCGGCCCTCCATAATCGCCTTCAGTTCCCGGTGCGTGTGCTCGAAGTAATAGGTCCGCGCCTCCTCGACCGTCCGGTCGGGCGCGTACTTCGCGATGCAGTGCTGGAGATGCTCACTCACGCTGTGGCCGGAGACGTACGGCAGGTCGGCCTTCTCGAGGCGGAACGCCGGGTCGCCTAGCAGGCTCGCCGTCGTCTGCTCGATGATCCAGATCCAGAAATGCTCGCTGCGGACGCTTGTGCCGTCCAGGTCCATCAGCACGGCCTTGACGGGCCGCTCCAGGTGCACCGGATGGACCGGGTAGTACGCGGGATAGCCCATCGCCGAGCGGACCAGGGCGAGGGTGTGGTCCGCGAAGGCGATGAACTCGACCTTGCGGTCGCCCGTGGCGACGATGGCGCGGACGCCGTCCGCCCCGACGCGGAACCGCCCGTCGCTCGCCGACTCCAACCGGACCAATCCCGACTCGGTCGTAACCCGCCCGAGGCCGGGCAACTCAAAGTCCAGGCCCATGAAGGTTTCCCCTGGAGCGTCCCCTTTCGGCACGCGGAACGCAGAGTTTAGGCGCCGCCGCCGCGACCGTCAAGCATCCCGTGGCGGCACGAAGTCCAGACCGCCTTCGAAACAGAGCAACACCCACCCCAGAAAAGACACCTGGTGTCTTTTCTGGAGGCACCGACAAATGTGCGACACGTGGCATGAAGGACTTGCGGCCCGGCGCCGGCAGCGATAGGATGGGCGCCAACCTTTCCCCGGGAGGAGCGTCATGGCCAAAAAGTATTTCGTCCTCGACACCAACGTCCTCCTGCACGACCCCGGGGCGATGACCGCGTTTGCGGACAACGAGGTCGTCCTGCCGTTCAAGGTCATCGAGGAACTCGACCGCTTCAAGAAGGGGTCGGACGACATCGGACGACACGCCCGCCAGGTCATCCGCTTCCTCGACCGGCTGCGCAACCAGGGGCGCCTGGCCGACGGCGTCGCGGTCAAGGAGACGGGCGGCTCGGTGCGCATCGCCATGGACGACCAGACGCCGCCGCATCCCATCCTGGCGGAAAACACCGCCGACGACCGCATCATCGGCGTCGCGTATCGCCTCATGCAGGAAGGCAAGCCCACGACCTTCATCTCCAAGGACATCAACGCCCGCATCAAAAGCGACGCCCTCGGCATCCGGACGATGGACTTCGAGAAACAGAAGGTGGACTTCGAACGGATTTACATGGGCTACCGCGAGGTCGAGGCGGATGCGGCCGCGCTGCGGGGCCTCCAGGAGGAGAACGGCATCGAGCCACCCGCCGACGACCTTCAGCCCAACGAGTTCGTCCTCTTCAAGGGCGGCCCGAAGAGCGAGCCCGCCATCGGCCGATTCGACGCCGGCCGAAAACGCGTCGTTCCCCTACGATTGGCCGACAAAACCATCCAGAACGTCTCCGCCCGCAACGTGCACCAGCGGATGGCCCTGGAACTCCTGATGCTCGATTCGGTGCGGCTGGTAACGCTCATGGGACCGGCCGGAACGGGCAAGACGCTCCTGGCGGTGGCGTGCGGCATGCAGAAGGTGCTGGT
>DATKUU010000036.1:0-4899 GCA_035530455.1 Phycisphaerae bacterium
GACGGAGACGCCCAGGCCGAGATGCCCGGCCTTGTACGGCCATTGGGCTACGCCGTCCTTTTCGCGGTCCTGTAGTTTATCGCAGAAATGACTCCACGTCGGGGCCGGGTGCTCGGTGCAGTCGGCGGTAACGCAGTAGCAGGGGTCGCCGATCCAGCACAACCCGGCGTCCACGCCGATTACGCCTGCCTCTTCCCATTCGCTTGCCGTCATCCCCGTCTCCTTTTCTTTCCCCCGTCTGCTTATATTATACGCCGGATTAGGAGGAAGTAAAGCCCCGGGGCGAAAATAGCCCGGGATTTCTTCGGCCATAACTCCTTATAAAATAAGAGCTTACGGCAACCGCCCGAATCGCCCCGGATTTTGTTCAGCCGTCCGTTCGCCCCCAGTCCCGCACGAAGTCTAGGGCTGCCGCCAGTACGTCGGCCTGCCGCCCGATACGGTGCAGGTGCCGCTCGTCCAGCGAGCCCTTCAGCTCCAGGTCCACGAACAGCACTGGCCGGTCCTGCCCGGCTCGATAGATGCGGCCCTCGGCCTGGTCGCGCACGGCGGCGCCGTACAGGCCGTTGCTGAAGAACGCCGCGACCGTGGCCACCTGGAGGTTCAGGCCGATGCCGCCGCTCCGCGGGTGGGCCACCAGGACGCGGCAGTCCGGGTCCTCGCGGAACCGGCGGACCTCGCCCGCCTTGTCCTTGACCTCTCCGCGCAGCGCCGCATAGCCCACGCCCATGGCCGTCAGGCGCTCCTCCACCTGCCGGCCTTCCTCGATATAAGAATGGAACACGATCATCTTCTCGTCCCCGGCCTCCCGCGCCAGCTCCTCCAGCAGGTCCAGCTTGGGGTTCTCGGCCAGGCGCACGGCCCGGTCCCCGACCAGGACGAACCCCCCGGCCACCTGGCTCAGCTTGTTGGCGGCCTGGCCGGGCTCCACGGCCGGGTAGGCGACGCCGTCCAGGTGGAACCCGTGGCCGCCGGCGATCTCATCGTATAACCGCCGCTGCTCGGCGGACATGTCCGCGTGGCGGACCTCGTACGCCCGCGGCGGCAGGTCCACGCACTCCTCGCGGCTGTATCGCAGCGTCACCGGCGCCACGCGCCGCAGGATCTCGTCGCGCTGGCCGGGGCGTATCCCCCAGCCGCCGAAGAAGTCCTGCTTGAAGTGCGCCTCGCGGAACGCCTTCTGACTCTTGCCCAGGGTGCGGCCGCCGTCTAGGGCCCGGTACTGACCCCACAGGTCGTCCTCCCCTGTGCTGAGGGGGGTGCCGGTCATGATGGCGACGTGGCGGGCCCGGCTGCTCAGCTCGTAGAAGATTCGCGACTGGAGGGACCAGGGGTTGGCCAACGCCAGGCACTCGTCGGCCGTGAGGCCGTCCACGCCGGCCGCCCGGCACAATTCGGCGGATACCCTGTGGCGGACCCGCTTGCGGCCCTCCCCGTCCCTACTTTCCTTGCGCTCGGCGAAAAGCGTGAGCAGCCCCTCGTAGTTGACGACCAGGACGTCCGCGGGCGACTCGGCCAGGAGGGCACGCCGCTCCTCCCGCGTGCCACGCAGGGCTACGGCCGTCAGGTCGGTGTGGAGGACTATCTGCTCAAGCCACGAGTCCACTACGCTGTTTGGGCAGACCACGAGGTGCCGCTGGGTGCCCCAAATATAGTGATGGAGGTAAAGGGCCGTTAGCGACTTTCCGGTGCCAATGCCGTGCCATAGGGCTGCCCGCCGTAGGTCCACGCCCCAGGCTAGGGTCTGGAGCTGGTGTCGCCGGGGCGGCGTCTTGAACCCGAAGCCGTCGAAGATGTGGGCGAGGTCGCGGTCCGTTAGGTCGCGGGGGTTCATTTCTTCGTATCGTCCACCTGCTCGAACTCCGCCTTCTTACTGTACGCCCGACCGGGCCTACTGGCCGGATGGGGCTTGTCCTCCTTGGGCGGGTACTCCACGGCCTCGTCCACCTCGCTGGCCAGCCAGGAGTCGAGGCAGAACTGGCCGATGTCGTAGGCCTCGACGAACGTGCAGCCCACCTCCTGCTCCTCGCCCCGGCTGACCAGGACGTTCAGGCCGCCGAGGCCCAGCCGCTCGTCCTCCGGGCTGCGGCCGATGGCGAACAGGGTGTCCACGTTGGCCAGCTTGCGAATGTCCTCGGCCACGTGCTTCTTGCGCACCACGCGGCGCTCCAGGCCCTCGCGGTTGAGCTGGCTGGCCGTCAGGACCAGGATGTTGCGGTCGTCGGCCAGGCCCTTGCTCCATACGTAGGCGGCGTTCAGCTGGTGGCGGGTCTCGTCGCTGTAGCGGCTCAGGTCCATGATGTCCACGTAGTCGTTCACCAGCACATCGGGGATGAAGTCGCAGTACGCCTCCAGGTAGTTGAGGAACCGCTCGATCTCGGCCGGCGTGCATTGGCCCATCGGGTACTTCTTCAGCATCAGCCGCCCGCCGTTCCGCCGCACGGCGGCCCGGCCGCGGCGGACCGCGTCATCGTCGTAGACGGTGCGGACGACTATCTCGCGATCCTGCGGCTTGCCGTCCACCAGCCGCGGGCGGACGACCCGCTTGCCCTCGCGCTTGCCGCGGCCGGTGAATACCATGTCGTACCGAAGCTCCATCTCCTTCAGGCCGACCTCGTGACTGACGTGCAGGACGAACAGCCCCTGGCATAGCGCCTCGCGGGCCAGGTGCTGTAGGAACCAGGTCTTGCCGGCCTTGGCCCCGCCGACGACGCTGACCAACTGCCCGCGGCCCATGCCGCCGAACACGCGGTCCATGGCCCGGATGCCGGTGTGCAGGAGGTACTCGGGCCGGTCGGCCCGGGTGGCCAGGGCCGAGAGGTCCCGCAGGTAGTCGAGGGCGTCCTCCTCGGCCGGCAGGCCGCTGCGCAGGGCCCCGTACATGACCTGATCGGCCTGGTCCAGCTCGCCGCGTGCCACGTGCTCGGCGAACTGGACGGCCGCCTCCTCGCGGACGCGCAGCTTGATGGCGTCATTGATGCGCCGTAGCACGTACTCGCGGTTCGGCGGCGGCAGATCCCGCAGCCGCTGGAGATATGTGAGACAGTCGGCCCGGTCGTCCTCCGGCCGCTCGGCGAAGGCCCGCAGGGCCTCATCGGCGAAGTGGTCGCCGGGGGCCGCCTTGAACTGTGCGTGGTAGTCCAGGCAGACCTGTGCCAGCCGGCCGGTCATTGAGGTTAGAAAAAACTCCGGCCCCAGCCGCCCGGCCACCATGGCGAGGAAATCGTCGTCCGTCGCCATGAGGCGCAGGATGCGGTCCTGGAGGCCCTGATTTATAGGGTTGGGCAAGGGCTACCGCCTCGATTTGCGATAACGATCTCCGTCCTGGGTATCAGGCGGTCCAATTCATGCCACCTGTGGTTAGCCTTTGCCCAGGCCGGGGTCGGGTGGTCCGCAGTACATCCCTGGCAAATCCTGTCGGCCCTGTCCCGCTCCATGCGCATGACCTCAAGGGTAGCGATGTGTTCATTCTCGCACTCCCTTGCAGCTATTGGGAATCTGTATTCCTTATCGCATACATCGCACGCCCAAATATCAACCATCTTCCGGGTCATGGTTGGCATCCCCGTCTCCTTTCAGGCCCACCTCACGTCCAGTTCCATTATACGCTCGCGCCCGAGGCTGTCCGGGTCCTCGCCGTCCGGCAGCCGCACGACCCCGGCCCTGACCAGCGGGGCCAGCTCCCGGGCGGCCTCCACCGCCAGGCCGTAGCTGTCCCCGTCCCACGCCACCACCACCTCCACGATATTGTCGCAGGCCAGCAGCAGCCGCCGCTGGGCGCGCGACATGGCGTGGGAGAACGTGGCTACGGCATTGACGCCCATGCGCCAGGCGTCGAACACCCCCTCCACGACGTACACGCGCGGCAGCGCCTCGTCGCGGAAATCCAGGTCCGTCCAGTACAGTACCTCGCTGGCTCTGCCGCCCGTCAGGTACTTGGAGCGAGCGCGGTCGGTGGTGTCGCGCGATTGCCAAGCGGCCAGCCGTCCGTCCTCGCCGTACACCGGCAGGATTATCCGGTGGGCGTGGGGGCCGATGTTGCCGCCCCACCGGGCGTCATATCGAAGGCACGTCTTCACGGAGATTCGCCGCCTGTTCAGGAACAGGCGCAGCATCAGGGAGTTGCAAAGCGCGCGCTCATCGATAGGGTCGGACGGGGGCAGGGCCACGGGATCGGCCGGGGCGTCGTCCGGCCCCGCCTTTCGGCCGCCCAGGATGTCCCGTACCCGGTCGAGCAGCGACCTGTCCCCGTCGGCCTCGGCCGGCGCCCCGGCTAGGGCCCGGTTGATGGCTGCCCAGTCCAGCCCGAAGGCCTCCAGCAGCCCCCGTAGGCTACCCGTGCGCCGGCACCGCCAGCAGTGGAACCGCAGGCTGGTCAGGAACACGCCGCAGTGGTAGTTGGCGTCGGGGGTGGAGCACAGGGGGCAGCAGACGTTAACGGCGTTGGCGGTCGCGAGCTTCGTGGGGATGCCAGCGTGCCTCAGCAGCGATTCCAGCTTGTCGCGGTCCATCCGGCATATCCCTAAAGTCAGCCGGGGGAGGCGACGGAGGAAAGGGACGGGGAACCTCCGCCGCGCTCGACCCGGCTTTCTGGTCTATTCTACTCCGTGAACGCGCTCATGGCTAGCTCCAGCGCCGACCGCTTCAGCTCGGCGTTGCCGCCGAACACCGTGCTCAGCATTCGGTTCTCGGCCGGGCTGTCCGTGCCCCGGGCCCTGTAAATGGACTGGTGGTCCACCACCTGCGTCACGGCGTTCCACGCCGCCCAGGCCGTGCCCCGGATGGACGGCACCAGCTGCGGCCCGTCGCCGAAGGCGTCGATGATGGCCCGGCGCATCTGCCGCCGGTGCCAGTTGTTGCGCCCCACCTCGTCGGGGAACAGCACCGAGACGTAAGCAT
>DATKUU010000037.1:0-35748 GCA_035530455.1 Phycisphaerae bacterium
GCGCCGGCGGTCGTCGCGCATAGGGGACCCCCAGCCCTCGCATCCGCCGGCCGGGAGCAGCCCCGCCGCCGCCAAAACGCCCAGCACCGCCGCGCGCACCCATTGCGCCATCGAAAAACGCTCCTTGCGAAAAGGCCCGTCCGGGGCCGATTATAGGCCCTTCGGCGAAGGGGTGTCAACACCTTAAAGGCAATGCGGAATGCGGTCCCTCGACCATGCCCTTCGACAGGCTCATGGCCGTGAGCGTGGTCGAACGGCTCGGGCCGCCCTGAGCGAGGTCGAAGGGCGGAATGCAGAACGCGGAACGAGAAGCCAAACAACGGACGGCAAACAACAGGCAACCAACAACGCCCACGCTTAGCCGCGAGCCGACAGGCGAGCGCGCATGCGGCATCCGGGCGAAAGTCCCGCGGCGCCACACGGCTACTTGGCCGGCGGCATGAACGGGACGGTCGTCCCCTCGGGGGCATCCTTCAGGAGGATTTCCTCGGCCGACAGGATGAGCGTCTGGGCCCAGAGGTCGGGCCCGCGGGGCTCGAAGAACAGCGCCCCGCCGAGACTCACGGGCGACCGCCGCCGGCCGCCGATTACCAAGAGCCGCTCCGCCCCCAGCCGGACCTCCGCCGCCAGATCCGACGCCGTGAACTCCTGACGCGCCACACGCTGTATAGGCCCGGCCGGCGTCTGGGCCCACCGCGTCACCTCTTTGCCGTACACCACCTCGGGCACGAAGGCGAGGCGGACGAGGGCGGGGTCGGCCGGGTCTCGCCGGCAGACGAAACGAAAGCCCGGCACGGCCTGGATGAAGCGCCGGCCGGAGAGCCGACCCAAGGCGTCCGTCCAAAGGACCTCCAACTCCTCGCGTTCGGCGCCCAGGGTGATGCGAAAATCCATGTTCTCGCGGACCACCAGTTCCACCACCGACGCCGACCGGTCCGACGTCTGGACGAGCAGTTCGTTCATTCGTTCGGCGGCCAGGCGGGCCCCTTCGCCCAGCGCCAGGTCGTTCGCCTCCCACAGGCCGCGCTTCTCGTACGGCACGTCGGTCGTGCCGAGCAGCCGCCAGAGGTCCTCGAGCGGGGCGTCGGGGCGGATGCGGTGGAGGAGGCGGACGAGGCGGACGCGGAAGACCGGTTGGCGGGCAGCGCCCGGCTCTGCCTGAAGCGGCCGCAGGACGATCGGCTCGCGGGTCCGGGCGCATCCGGCCGCCACGCCAAGCGCCGCCGCCAGGAGAGCCAGCACAAGGACCGCCAGGGTTCCGTGACACGTGTTCTGAAGGGTGCCATGCTTTCGCGCTGTTGCGAAAGCATGTTCCTGGTGAGGGGCGCACGCTTTCGCAAGCGAAAGCGTGGCACCCGGCTTCCGGTGGAGATGCACGGTGGCTCTCCCTGTCACTTGACCTTCGGCCGCAGGGGCAGGTCGGCGGGCTTATAGGTGAAGAACTGGCGGGCGATCTTGTCGGCCAGGCCTTCGGTCAGGAGCGTCGCCAGTTCGCTCGCCTCCTCCGGCTGGACGTCGGGCAGCGTCTCGGCCGTCACCAGCCGCGCGGCGGCCAGCGCCGGCCACTCCTGCTTCTCGGTTTCGGGCGAGACGACGCGCACCGCCGTCTCCGCGTAGCCGTGAAAAACGTTCGCGCCCGGCGAGTCCCTCAGGCGGAAATCATACATCTCGACGTGCACGACAAGGTCCACGTTGAAGTACCGGCCGATCCGGGCGATGGACCAGCGGGCAAACTCGCGCTCCGTCCGCCGGGCGGCCGACAGGCTCGCCGCCGGAACGATCGGGCCCGACGCATCATGCTCCTGGAGCGTCTTGCGGACGGCTTCGGCGAGCGCCAGCTCCAGCCGCGGATGCTCCGACGCCAGCGCCGGGTCCGCCACGTCTACCAGCACCAGGACGCTTTTGCCCGCCAGGCTGTACTCGGCCTCGACCTTGTCCTCCGGCACGAGCGGGCCGACGGTCTTCACGAGGATCCAGGCGACGGCGTCGCACCCGCCGGCCCATGCCGACGCAGCGACCAGCGCCAGGGCAAGCCAACGCCGCGCAGGCGCGCTCATAGCTCGCCTCCCCCGCCTCCGCGGACCTCGACCTTGTGGTCGTAGAACTTGCGGACCAGGTCGCGGGCAAACAAGAGGTTCGTCCCCCGGCGGATCACCCGCTCGCTCGTCTCCAGGACCCCCACCGGCCGGTTCTCCGGGAACGTGACCTCGACAACCGTCTCATAGACGGGATTGGATTCGGCGTCGGGCTTGACGACCTGGATGCGGGCCTTGGCCCGGCCGCGGAACAGGTTCGCCGAACCCTCCTCCACCATCGTGTAGCGCTCCAGTTCGACGTAGAGGAGCGTGTCGGCGCCGAACTCGCGGGCGATCCGGTCCAGGCTCATGTTCGGCCACTCGAGCGTGGATTCCTGCCAACGCACCACCTCGACCGGGTGGACCACCGTCTTGACGCGCCCCCCCAGGTCGCGCGCGATCGCGTACACGAGTTCCTGGCTGACCTCGATCGGCACGGTGGGATAAGTGAAGAGGATGTCCGTGCCGGCGTACGGCACGATGACGAGGCACTCCGCCTTCAGGTCGTACTCCGCCTTGACGCTGCGGGTGATCTGGTCGGGTTTAAAGAGCCAGACCAGAAAGTGGGGGACGTAGCACCCCGCGCCGGCCCCGACGGCCACCAGCGCGCCCAGCACCATAAGCGCCCCCGCCCGGACGGCCGGGGCACGCCTCCATGGATTCGCCAACGCTCTGCCTCCCACGCCTCACATCACCGACCACTTGTACATCCACGAGGCCAGCAATAACGCGAATAACGCGAGGATAATCAGCGTCGGACTCACGCGGACGAAGAACGGCTGCACGCTCCGCCCCCTCGCCAGCGCCGTCACCAGACCGACGAAACCCCCGGCCACGAGCCAGAAGAGCGCGAAGCCGAACGGCTGGTTCACGACCGCTTCCGCAAACCGCCCGTGCGCCGCCAGCACAAACGACGTCGTCACGCCGCACGTCGGGCACGGCTTGCCCGTCATCTTCAGCATCCCGCACTCCGGCAGCCCCAGGACGCGATGCGTTCCCGTCCCCGTCGGCGAGGGAACCAGGAGCACCCCCGCCGCCAGAGCGGCCGCGCACACCAAGGCCAGAAAAACCTGCACCCCGCGCTCGGCCGGACTCGGCCGGAGCGCCAACAGCACGCTCGCACGCGCCTCCTCCCCGCTCCGGGCGCTCTCGTTGGCCTGGCCACAGGCGCTTTCGGTCGTCACCGGCAGGCTCTCCACCTTTTGGCGGCCCGCACAACTCCTGCCGCCGCAAATGGTTAGATGATACAGGCCGACCCCGCGGCGGTCAACGCGAAACGCCATTCACGGCATGACTTTTCCTTCCGGCGTGTCCCATTTGCCCGCTTCGGGCGAGGGTTCGCGGTCGCGGACGGCCAGGTGCTCCGCAATGTGGCGGACCGCCGCCGCCGCATCATCCGTCACCAGGAAAAGGTCCAGGTCCGCCGGCGAGATGTGCTCGAACCGCCCCAACACCGTCTCCCGCAGCCACTCCAGTTGCCCCGACCAGAAGTCGGTCCCGAACAGGACGATGGGCAGGCGGTGGATCTTCTCCGTCTGAATCAGCGTCACGGTGTCGTAGAACTCGTCCATCGTCCCGTACCCCCCGGGGAAAAAGATGAAGCCGACGGCATATTTCGAGAACATCACCTTGCGGACGAAGAAGTAGCGGAAGTTGATGACCTTCGTCAGGTACGGGTTGGCGACCTGCTCGAACGGGAGGATGATGTTGAGGCCCACGCTCTCGCCGCCCGCCTCCTTCGCCCCCCTGTTGGCGGCCTCCATGATTCCCGGCCCGCCGCCCGTAATGACCGAGAACCCCGCCTGGGCGGTCCGCCGGCCGATCTCCTCCGCCTTCGCATAATAGGGATGGTCGGGGCCCGCGCGGCTCGATCCGAACACGCTCACGCCGGGCGGCACCTGGGCCATCATCTCGAACCCGTCCACGAACTCCGACATGATCCGAAACACCCGCCACGGGTCCTGCGCCAGAAATGCGTCGCGCATCGTTCGCTCCTCGCTTACCCGTCTGAAGGTTCGCCCGCCTCCG
The DNA here is from genome assembly GCA_035530455.1 of Phycisphaerae bacterium. GTDB lineage: Bacteria > Planctomycetota > Phycisphaerae > FEN-1346 > FEN-1346 > JAPLMM01. The sequence continues at coordinate 4,104 of DATKUU010000037.1, forward strand.
GCAGCGCCCGCGTCGGGCCCGGCGCCGGCGCCGGCGCCGGCAGTTCCTTCTCCAGCGCCGCCGACTGCTGCGCCAACCGCTCCGCCGACGGACGCACGCGCGACTCATACGAGCCCACGGCCGCGTCATACGCCTTCGCCGCCCGCCCCAGGCCCTCGCCGATCTTCGCGAAATGCTCGACGAACTTCGTCACGCGCTCGAACAGTTCGCGTCCCGTCTCGCCGATCGCCTCGGCGTTTTCCGCCATCTCCTGCTGACGCCACCCGTGCGCCACCACGTTCAGCAGCGCCATCAGCGTCGTCGGCGTCGCCAAGAACACGCGGCTGCGCATCGCGTCTTCCATGAGCGTCCGGTCCGCCTCCAGCGCCGCGCTGAAAAACGCCTCCCCCGGCAGAAAGAGCACCACGAAATCCGGCGCCTCGGGCAACTGGTCCCAGTAGGCCTTCTGTGCGAGCGCCCGCACGTGTTTCCGAACGTCCTGCGCGTGGCGCGCCAGGGCCGCTTCCCGCGCCGACGCCTCCGACGACTCCACCGCGTCCATGTAGGCCGTCAGCGGAACTTTCGAGTCCACAACGATGGACCGCCGCCCCGGCAGATGGATGACCATGTCCGGCCGCTGCCGGCCTTCCTCTGTCTCGACATCAGCCTGCTCGGTAAAGTCACAGTGCGGGCTCATGCCGGCCACCTCGACGACACGCCGCAGCGTCATCTCGCCCCACCGCCCCCGTGCGGTAGGCGACCCGCGCAGAGCCGTCTCCAACCGTGTCGTCTGCGTCCGCAGCGAATCCTGCGCCTTCATCAGCCCGTCCAGGTACTCGCGCAGACCGCTGTAGGCACCCATGCCCGACTTCTCGACCTCGGCCAAGCGCTTCTGGTATTCTGCAAGCAACTGCTGGATCGGTTTCAGCCGCTCCTCCGCCTGCCCCAGAAACTGCTCGCGCGAGTCCTTCAGCGCATCCGACGAGAGGGCCTTGAACGCGTCCTTGAGTTTCCCCTCCGCCTCGGCCAGAAGCGCGCGCTGCTCCGCCAGGTTTTTCTGCTCCGCTTCCAGGCGCGTCTCGGCCTGGACGCGCGCGGCCTGCTCGGCCTCAAGCCGATCGCGCAACTCGGCCTCGGCCCCCCCGTCGCCGACTCTCCGGCGCTTCGCCAGCACGATGAGGAAAACCAGGACACCCAGCACCAACAGAATAAGGATCACCAAGAGCGGGTCGGTCACAGGCGCATCCTCCCCAGACCGCCGACCATCCTACCCGCCGCCGCCAGGCCGGTCAACGAGGCGGAGGGAAAAGGGGTCAGGACCCTTTTCCGCGCAGACGCGGGCCTCTCGCCTTAGGGTTCGGGACAAACACGGCCACCCGTCGCCGAACAGGCGCCTGCGGAAAAGGGTCCTGACCCCTTTTCCCCAAAGCAAGAGCCCCCGGCCACCCGGCCGGAGGCTCTCGTCCGAGACGCTGCCAGAGGATGTCTAACCACGAGCGCGAGCGAGCGGCCCTGCCCGGTAAACCGCCAGCGCGTCCGGCCCCGTACGCACCAGGATGAGGCTTTCGCGCCGGCCGTCGGCGAAGTCCCGTGCGAGGTCCAGCCGGAACCGCATGGCGTAATCTTTCCGCACCGGCCCCATCCAGGCGGCCCGCGCCTCCAGCCCCTCCGGCCGCAATTGCCAGAACTCCAGCGCCCTTTTGGCCGCAGCATCGCGCGAAAGGCCTTCCTCAAAACCCTCTGCGCCGGCTGGGCCGCTTCCTGCGCCCGGACGCCAACCTTCGATGCGCCCCAGGAGGTCGCCGCCCACCGCCGGCAACTCGTCCAGCACCAGGCCGATCCGCTCCGCCCCCGTCAGGTTCGACGAGACAACCACGCCGTCCACGTACACGGCGTCGGCGTGGCGAGCGCACAGATGGAACGTGGCGCGGCGGACGGGCCGGGCTCTGGCATCCACCCATTTCGACGCCTCGCGCCAGCCGCCGGGCGACTGGATCGCCCCGCACACGAGGCACACACGGCCGACGATCGGCTCATCGTTCTGGAGCACCTGCGGCGCGAGTAGCCGCAGCCGCTCCAGGAAGTCCCGCTCGTGGGCCTCCAGGCACCCGCCGCACACCCCGACGGGGTGCCACGGCCAGATGCCGACCATCGCCCGGTACTCCGGAATGGCGAGCCGATCCGCCAGATGCCGCCGACCGACCCGTTTCTTGCAGACGCCGCACTCGGCCATACGCTGCCTCACGGTTTCGTCAGGAAGAGCCAGATGCCGATGCCCACGAACCCCGCCGCCGCCACGTAGTGCAGCACGCGGGGCTGGATAAGTCCCTTGCCGACATAGCCGAGCACCGTCGCGATCACCGTCGCCGTCACAAGGGCCAGACAGGCGCCGAGGCCGACGGCCCAGGGGTGCCGGCTCTTGGCGCTGAACAAGAGGACACTCAGTTGTGTCTTGTCGCCCAACTCCGCCAGAAACACGATCCCGAACGTTGCAAGAATGGTCTTCAGGTCCATGGCCAAACCTTTCCGTTGGGCGCGCCACCCCAGGATAGTGGCCCCCGCCGGGCCTCTCAACCAAAAAGCCCGCCTCGCTTCGGGGTCCAGTGCCGTTTCCAAAAAGGTTGTATGACTTCCGGGTGCCACGGTTTGCTTGCCAAACCGTGCTTCTCATCCCGGCAACACCGATTGGCAAGCAATCGGTGGCACCCGGGGAAAAGGACTCTACCTTTCTGGAAAGGGCACCATGAAGCCCCCGCGCCGGACCGCCCGCCGCGCCGACTTTTGGCTTGAACGCGCCGCGCCGGCCCGTTACCCTCGCCCGCGCTATGGTCATCACCAACAAGAACCACGGCCTGACCGTCGAGACGCTGGCGCGGCTGATTGACCATACGCTGCTCGCGCCCGACCACACCGTCGAGGACGTCGAGCGCGCCTGCCGAGAGGCCGTCCAGTTCGGCTTCCACACCGTCTGCGTCGCCCCGTACGACGTGGCGCGGGCGGCCAAAGCGCTTCGCGGCTCGGCGGTGCTCGTGGGCGGGACGGTCGGCATCCCGTTCGGGTACTGCGGCCTGGAAGTCAAACACGAAGAGGCCGCTCGTTGCATCGAGGCCGGCGCCGGCGAAGTGGATATGGTCATCAACCTGGTGGCCATGAAGAGCGGACGCTACGCTGACGTCAAAGCCGAGATCGCCGCCATCCGCAAGGTCACCACCGGATGCTGCCTGAAGGTCATCCTCGAATGCTGCTACCTGACGGATGAGGAGAAGGCGCGGGCGGCGGAACTGGCGCTCGAGGCCGAGGCCGACTTCGTCAAAACCTCCACCGGCTTCGGCTCCGGCGGCGCGACGGTCCACGATGTGCAACTCTTGCGGCAAACGGTCGGCGAGCGCGCAGGCGTCAAGGCGGCGGGCGGCATCCGCTCCTTCACCGACCTGGTCGAAATGCTCCACGCCGGCGCCAGCCGCATCGGCACCAGCGCCGGCGTCCAGATCCTCCAGGATTTTCAGAGCCGCGAGGACACCTGACGCGTCTTATGGCCTCCGAACCGACCACACGCGATAGCCTGAAGGCGTTGGTCCGCCGGCTGCGCCTCCGTTTGGCCGACGCCGGGCGGGCAGGTTTCGCCGCCGTGCCGCGCGCCGCCGCTGCAGCGGCGCAACCCGCGGCGGCTAAACCGGCACACCCTGAACCCTTGTCTGCTGTGCCCTCCGGCGCGCCGGAACGGCGCGCGGCTCAGGCGATTCGCCAGGAGTTGGCCATGGCCGCCGACCACCCTGCGCCTCAGGGCCAGGACTTTTTCAACTTCGGCGCCCCGGACCTCGAAGGCGGCGCGAGCCGCGAAGACGCCCTCCGACGCATCGCCTCCGAAGTCGCCGAGTGCACCCTCTGCAGGGAACTCGCTTCGACCCGCACCCAAACGGTCCCCGGCCAGGGCGACCCGAACGCACGGCTCGTGTTCATCGGCGAAGGGCCTGGCGAAGAAGAAGACCGCCAGGGCCTGGCGTTCGTCGGGCGGGCGGGGCAACTGCTGACGAAAATGATCGAGTCCATCGGCCTGACGCGGGACCGCGTCTTCATCGCGAACATCCTGAAGTGCCGCCCGCCCGGCAACCGCAACCCCGCCCCCGACGAAATCGCCCACTGCCTGCCCTTCCTCGCGCGCCAACTGGAGATTCTCCGCCCCAAAATCGTCTGCACCCTGGGTAACGCGGCCACCCAAACGCTGCTACAAACGCACGACGGCATCTCGCGCCTCCGCGGCCGGTTCCACCCCTGGCGCGGGACGCTCCTGATGCCCACCTTCCACCCCGCCTACGTCCTCCGCAACTACACGACCGACACCCGCCGCAAAGTGTACGAGGATCTCCTCCAGGTCCAGACCGAACTCGCGAAGCCCTGACCCCGCCTCCGCCCTACGGCAGGATGACGGCCTTCAGCACCCCGTCCGCGTACTTCTCCACCAGGTCGAACGCCTTCTTCGCCTCCGCCAGTCCGAACCGATGCGTCACCCAACTGGCCACGTCCACCCGCTTCGACTCCACCAGCCGAAGCGCCTGCCGCAGGGCAAAACGCGACCGCCGGACAAATTGCACCCGCAACTCCTTCCGCCGCGCACGGTGCGGGTCCAGCGTCACTTCGTCCTCCTGCGGGATGCCCACCAGGACCACACGCCCCCCGATCGCCGCCGCCTCCAGCGCCTGCGGCGGACCCGAAGCACGGTTCGTACACTCCAGCACCAGGTCCGCCCCGCGCCCGCCCGTCAGACGCGCCAGCGCCGCGCCCGGGTCCTCTTTCTCGACGTTGACCGTTGCGTCGGCCCCCAACGAGCGCGCGAGTTTCAGCCGATAGTCCAGCCGGTCCGTCATAATAATCTGGGCCGCCCCCCCCACCCGCGCCAGTTCCATGCACCCCAGCCCGATGCAGCCGGCCCCGATGACCGCCACGGTTTCGCCCGGCACGGTACCCCCGAGGTTCGTCGCGTGGACGGCTACCTGGAGGGGCTCGAGCATCGCCGCCTCCTCGAAACTCATCGAGTCGGGTATCGCCGCGCACTGCTCACGCTCGACCACCACAAACTCGCACATCACACCGTCCACCGGCGGCGTCGAGAAGAACCGCACCGCGGGACACTCGTTCGGCCGGCCGGTCGTACACCACTCGCACTCGCCGCACGAAAGGGCCGGCTCGATCGCCACCCGCGCACCCGCCGACAGGCCCTCGACCCCCGGACCGACCGCCGCCACTTCCCCCGCCGCCTCGTGACCGACGATCATCGGCTCACGCACCACCTGGTCCCCGATCCGACCGTGCGTGTAGTAATGCACGTCCGACCCGCACAGGCCGACCGCCCGCACCCGAACCAGCACCTGGCCCGGACCGGGCCTCGGCGTTTGGCGCTCTTCCACCCGCAGGTCGCGGATACCGTGCAGCACCAGGGCTTTCATCCGTTCCGCTCCTTCGCATCCGAAGCCCGGGGGCTTCCGTCCCCGGGCTGGCTCCGCCAAGTATATCCGCCCGACGCTTTTGTTCAAGCGCGACGCGCCCGCCGGGCGATTCTACTCTAGAGTCCCGGCGCGCCGGGACCGGGGAGATTCTGCGCCGTGATGCCGCTGGCGTTCCATCTAGCCGTTCGGCCGGTCCTCGCGCTGCCCCTCTCGATCGTCCTGGCTGCCGCCTTTGCCGCCCTCCTTGCCTGGACGCTCTGGCGCCGCCTTCCCGCGCGCCGGCGCCGCACCCTCCTCGCCCTTCGCATCGCCGCCGCTGCTGCGATCCTGATGCTCCTCTTTCGCCCGGAGATGGTCTGGCAAGGACGCCGGTCGGTGCGCGGCCAGGTGGCCTTCCTGCTCGACGCCTCGCGCAGCATGACCATCCGCGACGCCGCCCAAAGGGAATCCCCCGCGCGCGAGTCCCTCTCCCGCGCCGACGCCGTCCACCACGCCTTTCTCGCCGCCGCCGGCGCCCGCGCCGAACTCGCCGTCCGCCTCGTCGTCCGCTCGTATGCGTTCGGCTCGCATCTGCGGCCGATCGGCAATAATTTCGCCCCCGACCCCGCCGACGGGCGCACCGACCCCGGCGAGGCACTCGCCGAACTCGCCGACCGCGCCTCCGACTCCCTCCTGGCCGTCGTCCTTGTGGGCGACGGCACGGCCAACCGCGAGTCGCGCTCCAGTCCGACCGACGCCGCCGCTCGGCTCCGTGCCGCCGGCGCCCGCGTCCACACCCTTGCCGTCGGGTCCCCCGAACCCTCCGACCGCGCCCCCGACCTGGCGGTCCGCGACCTGCGGGCCCCGGACCGCGTCTTCGCCGGCAACCGCCCCGAGGTCCGCGCCCGCGTCGCCGGCCTCGGACTCGCCGGCCGACCCTTCAACCTCGCGCTCAAGGTGAACGACAAGGTCGTCGAATCCCGCACCATCACTTTCGACTCCCCCAGCGCCGTCCGCGAGGTCGTCTTCACTCCAACCCTCGACGAACCCGGCCTCGTCCGCCTCACCCTCGAAGCCGAACCCATCCCCGGAGAACTCATCGCCGACAACAACGTTGCCGAAACCGTCCTCCGCGTCGAGGAAGGCGGACTGCGCGTCGTCTATCTCGACGGCTCGCTGCGCCCGGAAGGCAAGTACCTCGCCCGCGCGCTGGCCGAGGCCAGGGAAATGGACCTGGAGCGCCGCATCCTCGTCGGCTCCGCCACCCTAAAGCCCCGGGATGAGGCCCCGCAGGGGCCGAATCCCGGGAATGATGTTCCCGACCTCGACGCCTTCGACGTCGTCATCCTGGGGGACCTTGCGGCCGACGCCCTCCCCGCCGCCGCCGTCGAACGCCTCGCCGCTCGCGTCCGCGACGGCAAGGCCGGCCTGGTGGCCTTGGGCGGCCTGTCGGCCTTCGGCGCCGGCGGATGGGAACGGACACCCCTGGCCGACCTGTTGCCCTTCGCCATTCGCGCCGGCGACGGCCAGGTGCGCGGGCCGTTGCGCTTTGTCCCCACACCCGAAGGCCGGCGCCACTTCATCCTCAACCTCGACGCCGCGCCTTCCGCCGTTCACTCCGCACTCCGCACTCCGCACTCCGCACTCGAACCGAATTCGGCCGACCTTTTCACCCGGCTCCCCCCCCTCTCCGGGGCAAGCGCCGTCGGACCCTTGCGCCCCGCGGCTGTCCTGCTGGCCGCGTCGCCCGAAGGGACACCCCTTCTGGCTGTCCGCGACACCGGCGTCTTCCGCTCGGCCGCGCTCACGGCCGACTCGACCTGGCTGTGGGTCCTCTCCGCCGCCGACCCCGACGGGCCCGAGCGCCACGCCCGCCTCTGGCGGGGCCTCGTCCTCTGGGCCGCCCGCCGCGACGAGAAACCCGCCGGCGACCTCGCCATCCTCACCGACCGCACCCGCTACCTCCTGGCCGACCCCTCCCGCCCCGCCGACGTCGAGGTCCGCGTCTATGCCCCGGGCGCCGACGGAGCGCCTCGCGTCCGCGCAACCGCGCCCGACGGCCAGACGCGCGACCTTGCGCTCACGCTTGTTCGCGAAGGCGAGTGGCAGGCTGACCTCCAGGCCGCCGCGCCCGGCGCTTGGCGCCTCCGCGCCGAAACCTCCGACTCCGCCGCCGACCTCCTGGCCGCCGACACCGAGTTCATCGTCGAGGTCCAGGACTTCGAACTGGCCGACCTCCTGGCCGACCACCAGGCCCTCCAGGCCCTGGCCGAAGCGGGGGGCGGCACGTTCCGCACCCTCGACGGCCTTGGAGAACTTCTCCGCGAACTCGCGGCGGGCGGCACCCATGTGGACGAACCCGCCGAGCGCCAGCTCCCCCTGGCCGCCGGACGAATCTACCTGGCCCTCGTCCTGGCTCTCCTCGCCACCGACTGGCTCCTCCGCCGCCGGTGGTGAAGCGAGCGTCCCGGCCGACGCGGCCGAAGGGACGATTGAGAGGCGAATCAGGCGCGACCCGTGCGGGTCGCGCCTTGTTCTAGGCAACCGGGGGAGCCCGGCTTGGGGGTGTTTCAGCCCATCAGGTCCACCAGAGCGAAGATCACGAAGGCGCGGAGCAGCCACGTCGCCAGCGTTACGACCAGGATTTGCCAAAGTTCCAGCCTGAAAAGCCACGCCATCAGCCCCACCAAGGTGACGAACGAGAAGATCCACGCAGCCAGGGTGAGCAGCGGCGCGACGGCAATGTAAACAGCGTTCGCGCCGAACGTCACGACCGCCACCTTCCACGCAAACTCTCCGAGCGGCGGGATCGGCAGGTCGGCGATGCGCTGAACCACCAGCATCGCGATAACCAGGAAGACGGCGGAGATGGCGCTCCCCACCAGCCAGACGAGGACATATTCCATGGTTTCCCCTCCTTGTGTCAGACTTCCAGCACCAGTTTGTCCAGCAGGCGGTTGATGGTCGCGGTTTCTTCCACGGTCAGCCGCAGCGCCGCGGCGCCGGCATTCTCTTCCGCCTGCGCGGGGTTGCGGACGCCGACCAGCGCAGGCGTTTCATGGGGAGGGCCTGTCCCCGGCGGCCGCCTTGCTTCCGCTTTCGGTCCGCATGGGCAATAGCGCCGGGTCCAGCCCCCAGTCGTCGTAGCCCTGTTCAATCAGGCTCAGGTAATCGCCGTCCGGCGGCGCGAAGGCGAACCCAGGGCGCATGCGATAGGTGAAGGCGTCGGCCGGTCCCGATTCGGTCCGGACCGTCACGCGGACCCGCTCGTACAGGGCCGGATAGTCCTCGTACTCGTCGAGCGATTCCAGGTCGGCGGCGGCGATCCGGTAGAGCGCCCCCGGCACCTCGTCGCCGGGGGAAGGGACCACGTCGGCCCAGAAGCGAAAGGCCAGGCGGTGGTCGGCGAGCGAGGCGAGGCCCACAGGCTGCGACGACGCGCACCAGAGGCGCATGTGAGCGCGGCTGAGGTTGGCCCCGTACGCGAAGTAAAGCATCCCGGCCCCCTTGCCGTCGTGTCGGACGCAACCTAAGCGGGCTGACAAGGGGTGTCAAGCGAAAGGCCATCCGGCCCGAGCGCGAGGGTCAAAGCGGCGCTAGCTGTCCCAGGCGCTCGCCCAGGGCTCGCCCTCGGCGGGGCGGTCGGCTTCCCACTGGTCCCAGATGCGGCGGAATCGGCTGGCGTAGATCATCTCAAAGAGGTCGCCCGCGTCGGGGTACCGCGCCAGGAATTCCCCACGGAAGTTTTCGATCTGGATTTCGATGTCCACTCGCGGCAAGGAGGTGTGAAGGATGAGATTGACGATGCGGTCGGCCTCGCGCGCCAATTCCTCCAGGGCTTCGCGCCGGGCCGTTTCAGTCGTCATGGTTCGTTCCCTTGCCGCCGGCCGGCGAGGCGCTCCACTTCCGCAAAGTAGGCCGACACGACCGGCCGGAAGCGCGCCGCCACGCGCGCGGGGTCGTTCTGGACGACGCCGGCCGGGCCGGCGTCGGGGCCGCCGTCGAGGATCGCATGGCCCTGGGCGGCGCCGGTCGCTCGCACCAGTTCGCCGCCTGTCTCGGCGGCGGCAGTGGTCGCAGAACCCGGTGTTTCGGTGGTCGCCGCTCCGCCGGCCGCTTCCAGCCGGCGCTGCCAGGCCACGACGAACCGCCGGAAGTCCGCCTGGCTCATGCCCATCTTCTCCAGAAAGGCGTCCGTCACCTCGCCGTCGCGGGCTTTGCGGTCCGCCTCTCTAATTAGATGGTCGGCCCATCGGGTCGCGTCAAGGGGGTTCTCGGGAAGTTCCGTCGGCTGAGGTCTCGGCGGGAGCATCGGGCCGGCCGGTTCGGTCCGCCCCGGGCTGCCCGTGCCGCCGCCACCCGTTCCCGGGTTTCCTGCGGCGGTGGAATCGTCGGCCGAGACCTCTCCCGTGCCGGCCTCTGCGTCGGCGCCTTCTCCGGCCTCACCGTCGGCCTGGCCGGGCGCTTCGGTGCCGGGACTCTCGGCCTGGGTCCCGGCGCGCCGGGATTCGGCGCCCGCGGCGGCGCCACGGTCGGCGGCGGCCTGCTGGGCGCCGCCGGAGGCGCTCGACTCCTGCCCTGCTTGCGCGCCAATTCCACCGTCGTGTCCACCGGCGTCCGCTGAGCCGCCGCCTGTGCCTTGTCCGCCCGGCGCGGACGCCGTGCTGTCAGAGGACAAAGGCGCCGTCGGGGCCTCGAGCGCCGAGGCGAGGCGTTCGAAGGTTTCGGCCTGGGCCGCGATCTCCTCCGCCAGCGCCTCCGAAGCGGCGTCCGCCACACCGGCGGCGGGTGTTCCTTCGGACTGCGCGGAACCGGGGCCCGTGCCCGTTTCGGCGCGGGCCTGCTGATCGGCCGCGGCAGGCGAGGCATCCGCTGCTCCCGCGCGAGGCCGAGGGTTCTCGGCAGCCGGGTCGGCGGTTGCGGCAAGCGGTGCGGACGGCGCGCCGGCCGACGCCAGTTGGGCTCCGGCGGTTTCGACCCACGGTTGGAAGAGGATGCCCTGGGAGAGCCAGAGGCCGACGGCGAGCACGGCCGCAGCGGAGCCGACCGCCACCGCCGGACGCCGAAGCGGTTCAGACGGTACGAGCGACGCCGGGTCGCGCCGCGCCAGCACCCGGGCGGCACGCCGGGCCACGGCGACGGCCAAGGACGGGTCTTCGCCCGGCCGCGAGGAAAATTCCAGGAAGGTGACGAGCGCGTTCTTCAGTTCCGGGCAGCGGCGCTCGACCAGGTGGGCGACGTAGAAAAGCGAAGGCCTGCGCACCCAGGCCGCCGCGAGGGCGGCGCCCACCGCCAGAGTGCCGACAGCCAGGACGCCCAAGTAGGCCGCGAGGCGCGCCGGGGCGGAGAATCCCCAGGCGGCGTCGGCCAAAAGCACGGCCGCCATGGCCGCCAGCGCGCCCGCCGACGCCCACAGGCCCCCGCGGAGGGCCGACCGGCTGGAAATCGCACGCCGGAGGCTTTCGAGCACCTGGCGCAGAAAGCGCTCCGGGGATTCGGCACGTCGCCTCGACACCGGACGCATCCCGCGTAGGGGAGACCAAGGGGCACAAGCGCAGGGGGACCGCCACCTACTTATCGGCACGGCGGGGCCGCCGTCTTCGGCTAAAGCCTTGGCAAAGAAGCCCGGTGTCGCCACGGCGCCCCCAGAACCGGTTACATAAAAGGGTGGCGGTTCTCCCGCCTTCGTCCCGGCGCGCCGGGACTACAGCGAAGGTAGGAGAACCGCCGCACAAAAATAGATTATGAAACCAGTTCTGGCGGCCTGTTGACCTGCCGCACCTCGGCCGATACAACGTTCTCGATGGCCCTGGCAGACATGCTCGAGCACGTGACGCTCTTTTCCGGCCTCGACGGTGCTGCGCGCGAGAGCATCGCCCGCCTGGCCGTCGAACGGCATTTCCCCGCCGGGCGGACCCTCTTTCGCGAGGGCGAACCGGCCGATGGCTTCTACGTCGTCCTCGACGGCAAAGTGAAGGTGTACAAACTGTCGCCGGACGGCCGGCAACAGATTCTGCACGCGTTCGGACCGGGCCAAGCCTTCGCCGAGGCCGCCATGTTCGCCGGCGAATCCTTCCCCGCCTTCGCCGAAACGCTCTCCGAGAGCCAACTCGCCTTCTTTCCGCGCGACGCGTTCCTCAAAGAGTTGGGCCGCAACTCGGCCCTGGCGGCGGGGCTTATCACCGCCCTGGCGCGCCTGTGCCACCAACTGGCCGGCCTGGTCGAGCAACTCTCCTTAAGCGACGTCAGCGGACGCTTGGCGCGGTACTTGGTGGACCTGGCGCGGCGCAAGGACGTAGCCCTCGAAAAGGGCGGCCGCATCCGACTCGATTTGCCGAAGGGGGAACTCGCACGCCACCTCGGCACGGCACCGGAAACCTTGAGCCGCGCCCTCGGACGCCTGGCCGCCCTCGACCTGGTCCAGGTCGAGGGCCCCGTCCTCACGCTCCGCAATCCCGCCGGCCTGGAGGCCCTCGCCGGCGGCCTGCCCCCCGACGCCGAATGAGGGGCGCTATGACCACGGACCGCCCGCCGACCACTTCTTGCGAAAGCCCTTCTCGCCGGCGATAGCGACCAGAAGCGGCATCAGGAACTGCCCCAGATCCCGGATTACCTCGGCCAGCGGCGGCGCTTCCTCCTCCAGCGCGTGCCGGGCCAGAAAGGCGCTCCACTGTCTTGCCTTGCCCGAATCCCGAGCGAACTCGGTGGACAGGGCCGCGGGAACGGCGTCAGGAACTTCGGTCCGGCGACGCGCGAATGTGGCGCGGATGGCTTGGCTTAGGATTTCCCCGTCGAACTCGCACCGACGCGAAAGGACCCAGACGTCGAAAAAGTCTTTCATGCGGCTGTTCGGAAACCCGAGCCGGACCATCGCCTCGACCTTCTCGGCGATGACCGTCTCGCGCGGATAGGCGCGCAGCACGGGTGCCGGCAGCGTGGCCAGCAGCGTGGGGTAGGTCACTTCGGCAGGCGCGGGCGTCACCGCGTCGCCGAAACCTACGTCAATCTGGAGCCCGGTTTGTGCTGTGTCGAGCCTCACCTGAAGTTGAACCCGCAGGCCTCCGTATTCCTGAACTTCCCGGATTTCCGCGACGCGGACCGATTCGGCGTCGAACTCCAGACCGTCCGGCGGGACGGACATGCGGCAGATTTGCTTGACGGCCCGTTCGAGACGCCCCGCCGACCATTCGCCGCTGGCGAGCAGGTCGAGGTCGCGGGTAGGCCTGTAGGTCTGTTTCGCCCAGATGGCGAAGAGTAGTGCGCCTTTCAGCACGAACTGCTTTGCGAAAGGGCTTTTCGAGAGACGGAAGAGCCATCGCTCCAAGGCGTAGCGCGTCAGGACGAGGTTGAAATCCTCCCCGCGTTCCCGGCTTCGGTCCAAGAGGCGTTGACGGACCGACGCGGCGAGATCTTTCGGCGGGCGCCTGCTCACGTCAGCGATTCCAGGTAGGGCCGCATGACGTTGGCCATGCGGCAAATCTTGGCATAGTGCCAGAGTTCGTCCATCGTCGCTCGTCGCCCGCGCCAGCACTCGCGGAGCGCCTCCAGCGCCACGTCCAGGCCGATCTTATTGCGGTACTTGAAACAGTCCGCCACCGTCTTGGCGACGTTGTAGACCTTCACGGAAACGCCCTCGATGGAATGTTCCTGTACGCCGCACAGGAGGGTCTTGCGTGGGAACCGTACGATCCGCAGATGCGTCGGTCCGGTCTTCGGCAGCCGCGCCTTCTCGCCGATCGCCAGCCAGACGGCTCGCGGCGTTTGCGTCGTGAGGCCGTGGAAACGAAGCGCCGACAGCAGGCATACGACACCGTGTGGGACCCGTTTGCACACCTCCGCGAGGCTGTGATGCTCTGTGACGGGAGCATCGTGGGCCACATAGAGCCCCCGACCGATGCGGTGCACGAGTCCCCGCTGCTCCAGGATCCGCAGGTACTGCCTCGGAATCCCGTGTTTGGCGAGGTCTCGAGGGCGCAGGATCCCCGCCCTCCGCACCATCCGGAGGACCTGATCTTCTCGGGATTCGGTCATGGCAACCTCGTTTACGTAACGTCGGGGATTATCGGCAATCCCCGACGTTTTGTAAAGCCTATTTTCCCGGCTCTCTTTCCCGGCGGAAACGCCTCCGGTTGACTTTCGTCAAAGACGCCGGATCGGTGCATTTCTATCATGGGAGCGGCAACGGAAAAGGGAGCACACGCATGGCAGCGACGAGGACCGTGAAACGCAAGATCGTCCGGATTGATGAGCGGCTCTGCAACGGCTGCGGGGCGTGCGTCACGCCCTGCGCCGAGGGGGCCATTGAACTGGTGGACGGCAAGGCGCGGGTTGTCCGTGAGGAACTCTGCGACGGGGCGGGGTTCTGCCTGGCTGTCTGTCCCACAGGGGCGCTCACGATGGAGGAACGAGAGGCGCCGGCGTTCGACCCCGAGGCGGCCCATGCGAAACAGGAAAATCGCGGCACGCAAATCATCCGCGAGACCTGTTTCCGCTGCGGCGCAAGCGAGGTCCAGGCAGTCCTCTTCCCCTGTCGAGCGAACGGCCAGTCGAAATGGGTCTGCGCCCGTTGCCTTCCGCCGCTCATCCACGACTAGAGCCGGAGGAAACGATTGTGAACTGCACGAACCGAAAGGATTGCACCGGCGTCGTCGCTGGGAAGAAGTGCCCCGGCGTCACGACGGCCGAGCACCTCGGACCGGAGTTCGGCCGGCTCATCGCCGACTACCACGCCCGCATCTGGGGCCGCGAGGGCGCAGTCCCGTTCAAATACAAGTACCTGATGGCTCTGGCGACGGCCGTCACCGGGCGGGAGCGGGAGCGGGCGCTTCTGGAGGCGCGCAAGGCCCTCGCCTATGGCGCAACGCGCGACCAGATCCGCGAAACCCTCGAACTGGGCGTCTGGCTGGGCGGCTCGCCGCTCCTCATGGAAGTCGTCGGCCACGTCCTGCGATTCGTGGACAAGCAGGGCGACGCGGAGGCAAGCTCGCCCTAGCGCCCCGCGGCCTCGCGCAGCGCCGCCGCGAACGCCGACGCCGACGGCGGGTTGCGGTAGGCCTTCACCACCGTCCCCCTCGCGTCGAAGACGATGACCACCGGCGGGTTCCGGGCCTCGAATCGCTCGGCAAAATCCTTCTTCGGCCCCTCCGCCAAGTGCGTCACGTCCACGTGAATCCGATCCAGATTCTCGCTTGCCGCCACCACCTCCGGCGCGGTGAAGACCTGGTAATGCCATGCGATGCATTCGGGGCACCAGTCGGCCCCGAAGTAGAGGAGGATGGGTTTACCCTCGGTCTGGGCGGCCTCGAGCGCCCCCGGATCCCAGGGGCGCCAGTCGACCTCGGGCCGCTCGGCCGTCGCGTAACCGTACAGGCTCATGCCCGCCGCCAGGATGGCGAGCATCGTGACGATCCGCACGGCCCAGAAGCGGCGCGAGAACGGCCGCCGCGACCAGCCCTCCAGCACCCCCAGGAACACCGCCGCAAAAACGAACACCCCCAGGACGAGCGGCCAGAAAAACTCCTCGGCCACAAAGGGCTTGACGAACCACAGGATGAGACCCGCCAGGGTCGTTCCCATCAGTCGCTTGGTCCAGACCAGCCACCCGCCGCTCCGCGGGAACCGGTTCACCAGGCCCGTGAAGGTCCCCAGCACGATGTAGGGCGCCCCCAGGCCGAGTCCCACGAGGAAGAACGAGACGGCGCCCAGCAGGACCGACCCGGCGGCGGCGACGAAAGTGATGAGCGCCAGCATGAACGGACCGACGCACGGGGCCGCCACCGCCCCCATGACCATTCCCATCCCGAGGGCCCCGAGCAATCCCCGCCGCGCGCCCAACCGTCCCGCCAGCGCCGGCGGCAATTGGATGTCAAATGCTCCATACGTGCTGGCCATCAGCACCGCCAGCGCCGCGACCACTGCGAGCACGCCCGCCGGCTCGCGCAGCACGAGGCCCACGCTCTGGCCCGCCAGCGCCGCCAGAACCCCCACCGCCGTGAACGTCGCCGCCAGACCCAGGACGTACGCCAGCGCCAGCGGCAAGACCTTGGCCGGCCGGCTTTCGCCCTGCTGCGCAAAGACGCTCATCGTCACGGGAATCAGGGGGAAGACGCACGGCGTCAGGTTCAGCGCCAGGCCGAAGAGCAGCAGCACCGCTACGTACGCGAGGAAACTCTCCTCGTACCGGGCGGCGAGGTCCGTCTCGCCCTCGAACTCCAGGTCGAACCTTTTCGGCGCGGCGAGGGCGCGGTCGGCGGCGGCGAAGAGTTCGACATTGGCGGGCGCGGCAGGCGCACCCGCCGGCACGATCATGACGGGCGCCTCGAGCGCAACTTTCGCCGGCGGATAGCAGGACTGCGCGTCGCAACCCTGGTACTCCAGATCCAGCCGCAGAAGCGTCTCACCCGCCGGCGCCTCTGCCGCGACCGTCCCCTCCACCAGCAGAATCGTCCGCCCGGCATAGACGGCGATGCTTCCCCCGGGCGCCCACTCGGCGGCGAAGGGCCCGCCGGGCGGATACCGCACCTCGCCCCAGCGCACGGCATCGTGCGGCTGCGGTGTGAGGGTCGTGGCCGTCAGGCCCGCCAAGGCGGGGTTCGCGTTGACGTGGAACCCGTCGCGGATGTCCAGGACGACGGCCAGTCGGAACGGTTCCCCTGCGACGAGCGCCTCGCGGTCCGGATGAACCGACGCGGAAAGGAAGTCCGCTTCCTCCCCGGCCGCCGACGGCGACCACGCGAGCAGAAAAAAGAGGATGCCGAGAACCGTGATCCGCCGCATCGTTTGCCCCTTTCCCGCCGGCGCTTCCTCATTATCGGCGGGACCGGACCGAGAGGCAACCCGTTGTCCGCCCTGTAATGAGAGATACTCTCTGCTACAGGGCCCGCAGCCACCCCGGTCAGCGCGCCGCCTCCTGGGTGGTCACATGCCGGCGGAAAAACCGAAGCGCTTCGCGCTTCGAGACCGTCCCCTCGGCCACGCCGCGCGTCAGTCGCTCCAGTTCCTCGTTTGTCGCCGCGAGGGCGCGGTCGTTGAGCAGCAGGAACACCTCGGCGGCGGCCAGGGCGGTGCGCTTGTTGCCGTCCACAAATGGATGGTTCCGGCAGAGATGGTAGAGATAGGCGGCGGCTTTTTCGGCGAGGCCGCGGTGGAGGTACTTTCCCCTGGTGCCTGCGGCGGGCATGGCGGCAGCGGATTCCAGAAGCCCGCGGTCGCGCAGCCCCGCCTCGCCTCCGAACTCGCGGATCATCCGCCGGTGGATGGCCGTCACGTGATCCGCCTCGAGGAAGACGACCGGTCGGCTCATTCGGCCAGTTTCCTCAGGGCCGCGCGCCGGCGCGCCACGACACGGTTCAGGCTGGCCTCCAGCCGCGCCTTGTCCACCGGGCGCGGGTTGGCCGGCGTGACGATGAGGCTTCCGCCCTCGACCGTCAGTTGCACCCGGCCGTTCTCTTCCAGGCCCAGCAGTTCCACGATGGGCTTGTCGAGGAGCAGGGCGCTGGAGTTCCCGACCTTCCGGAGCCGCTTGAGCATGGCGCACCTCCCGTTATAATAATGTTATACCACATACGGCCGGCCGGTCAAGGGGATTCCCGCCGGACGGCGGGTGGACGGCGTCCTACGGTAACCGCTCTTCCAGCAGCGCCGCCTCGGCCTCGAGCGTCCACCGGCCGTCCGGCGTGAGTTCCTCGACGGGCGCAAGCGGCATCTCGATCTGCGGATAGAGGACGATCCGCCCCGGATAGGTGCCGACGTGGGTGTGGTGAATGGCGTCGCGGGCGGCGTCGATGCCGCCCACCGCGGCCACCGCGTTGTTCGGGTTGATGCGTCCGTCGGCGGCGTCCGCCAGCGCCCGCCGCAGGGCCTCGATGGGCGAGCCGCTCGTCGCCAGGAGCGTCCACGCCCCATAGTGCATGTCGTTCAGGTTCAGTCGCATCCAGGCCTTTTCGCGACTCTCGAACCCGGCGAAGACATTGAGATATCCCTCGTGGGCGAGGTACTGGAGGGCATCTTCGGCGGCCTTGGCCACCGGCGCGAGGACCAGGATGTCGTCCGCCCCCTGCTTTGCGAGGACCGTCTCGATGGGCTGTTTCGCCAGGTTCACGAGCACGAGGTCCACGCCCTTTTCCTTGGCCAGGGCTCCGAGGCTCCGGCGGACCTTTTCGAGGCGCTCCTCTTTCATCTCAGAGACGATGATCCGCTTCGCCCCGTCCTGGATGCCTTTCTCGACGTGCATGAGGCCCAGGGGCCCGGCCCCGACGTACCAGGCCGTCCCGCCCGCCCGGACGCTCCGCGTCTCGCGGTGATGATGGTAGGCGTGATAGACGCAGGCCCACGGCTCGGCCAGCGCCGCCTGGGCGTAGCCGATCCGTGGGTCGATCGGCAAGAGGTACCCGCCCGCGTGGATCACCGGGCCGATGGTCTGATACTGCTGGTCCGCCCCGCGGATCTTGTACCCGTAGGCCGTGTTCTCGCCGCCGGCATAGATGTCGGCCTGGACGGCGTAGCGCTGGCCGACGGCGTACTTCTTCGCGAGCGCCTTGCCGACCTTGACGACCGTCAGGGAGACCTCGTGGCCGGGGACCGTCGGGTCGGTCGCCAGGTGCTTGCCGCGGACGCGGGTGTGCGATTCGCCCTGGCTAATCATTTTCCAGTCGCTCGCGCAGACGCCGACCGCGTCAATCCGCGCGAGGAGTTCCTCGTCCGCCGGCTCCGGGACGGGCGCTGTTTCGAGTTTCAGGTTCTCCAGGCCCGCCGCGTAAAGGTTCCACGCGCGGCTGGTTTTGGGGATGCGATACGAACCGGCGGCGCGGCGATAGTCGTCCAGACGGCTCACGAACACTCTCCTTCGGTCAGCGTACGAACACCTGTCCGGCGTCGCAGGCTGTAGCGCGGGGGGCGAGCCCCCGCGCTATGACGGCGCCGGCCCGGCCGCACCGCAGCGCGATCCCGGCGCGCCGGGACTCGTGCGTCTGACTCATTTTGTTTCTGAATGGAAACCAAGATGTTCTTGCCCCGTTTCAAGGTCGCAATCTGCGGTCTTGAACTATCCAGAGCAGGGGTGTTCAAGGTCGCAATTTGCGACCTCAAAGCCTTGATCTCCTCCCAGGATAACCGAAAGATAAAATCATCCGGGAACCGGCCGCGATTGCGTTTGACCTGCTCGTTCAGCCGCTTCGTGGTAACGCCGTAGAGTGCGGCCAAGTCGGCGTCCAGCATAACCTTCTGGCCGCGGACGAGAAAGATGCTCTCCTCGATCTGGCTCACCCGCACGACAGCCTTATCACGAGGCATTAAGCCTCCTTCCTTTCTCGCATCGGAATGCGGCCGTTACCGCACGAACACCTGTCCGGCGTCGCAGACGATTGTTTGGCCGGTGATGGTGCGGGCGGCATCGGAGGCGAGCCAGACGACCACGCCCGCCACGTCCTCCGGCTGAATCTCAAGCCCCAGGGCCGTCAGGCCGACGTAGTACGGAATGACCTCTTCGGGCCGGATGCCGCGCTTTCGCGCCGCTTCCTTGATATATTCTTCATTCCATATCTTCGAGCCCTTGAAGACGTTGCCGGGGGCGACGGCGTTGACGCGGATTCCCGCGGGCCCCAGTTCCAGGGCCCAGCCGCGCGCCAGGTGAATCTCGCCCGCCTTCGTCGCATTGTAGGCGGAGTTGTTCTTGGAGGCCTCCAGGCCGCTCTTCGAGGAGACGACGATGATGCTTCCCCCGCGGCCCTGCTTTGTGAGGACCCGCGCGGCCTCGCGGCCGGTGAGGAAGTAGCCGGTCAGGTTAACCTCGACGGCCTTGCGCCACGCGGCCGCAGGGAAATCCACGAGCGCATGGGCCGGGGCGATGCCCGCGGCCGCCACGCAGATGTCCAGGCCGCCGAACGCCTCGACCGCCTTGCGGAACGCGGCCGCCACCTGCGCCTCGTCGGTCACGTCGGCCTTGACGGCGAGGCTGTGGTGCGGCGCCACGGCCTTGGCGATGCGAGCGTGGGTCTCTTCGGCGGCGCCCAAGTCGAGGTCCACGAGGGCGACCCTTGCGCCCGCGCGGGCGAGCCCCTCGGCGATGGCGCGCCCCAGGCCGCTCCCGGCGCCCGTCACGAGGGCGACGCGGTCCTCGAGTATCTGCGGCACGGGCGCGGCAGCGGACGTGACCGCCCGCAAAGCGGGCGGCTCGAACGGCATCGCTCCCCTTCCGCCTTCGCCCTTCGGGCTTCGGCGGACAGGTCGGGTCGCGGCTAATCGTTTGCTGCTGCCGGCTCGGGGGGTGGTTTTTTTACGCATGGGGTTTCTCCCAGGCGCCGTCGGCTGCCGGCTCGTAGCCCTCGTCGCGCAGCGCCTGGCGCCAGTACTCCGCCGATGCGACGATGTCCGGCTCGATGGCTTCAATCCGCGTGCCGCGCGGAAACAGGATTTCCAGGGCGATGACGGCCTCGCCCACGCCGCTCGACTCGAGGGCCGAGAGGCATCGGCCGGCGTCAATGATGCCGCGCCTATTATACTGCGGCGTGAAGGGCCAGTGTCGGCTCGCCTCGCGGTCGCACTGCTGGGCGTGGACGAGGGTGATTTCGTTGCGGCCGAACGGCTCCGCCATCCAGGCGTACGGGTCCTTGTCGCGCGCGGTGTGTGACGGGTCGTCGAACACGGGGGCGGCGTGGCCCAGGTCGAGGTGGATGTGGAACGGCACGGGACTGCGGGCATTCAGGTCCTTGAGGATCCGATGGGCCCGCTCGAGGGTGTTGGGCTGGAGTTGCGGGCGGTGCATCTGCTCCAGGAAGATCGCCTCGAGGCCGGCCCCTGCGGCGTACTTGCCGACCTCGACCAGGCCGTCCGTCATCCGCCTGATGGCGGCCTCGAAGTTCGAATCGAGGTCGCGCTTGCTCAGGCAATCGTAGTGGCCGGAGACATAGCGCGCCCCGAGTCGCAGCGCCAGGTCAAGAAAAGCGCAGCACCAGGCGACGCCCTCGGCGCGCATGTCGGCGTAGGGGTGGCTGAGGAGGTTCATCAGGTAGGAGACGCGTGCCGTCGCCCCGCTCCAGACCGAAAGGCCGTGCTTCTTGATGGCGGCGCGCGTCGCATGGAGGAACTCGGACTGGCGCTCGACGACGCGGCGGAAGAGGACCGGCTCCAGGTGGTCGGCGAAGTACTCAAACTCCGTCAGGCCCGCGCGCGCCAGCACCGCCGCCCACGTGTCCGGCTCGGGGTAGTCTTCCGTCACGAAACCGTTGTTACCGATGAGCCTAAACCGTGTCATTTTCCTCCTCGCTCGGCTTTGCGTCTTCGCTGGCGTCCGATGCGTCGCCCGCTTCCGTTTGCTCCACTGCTTCGGCCATTTCGGCGTCGAACTCGCCGGGCGGTTCCTCCTCGGGGAGATCCGATTCGTAGTGAGCCCAGCGGATTTTGGGCCGGCCCTGTTCGTCGGGGAGTCGCGGCTCCTGGAACGCCTCGTCGCGGAAGACGTGGACGCGCGGCTCGGCGGAGCGGGACCGGGGGGGACCTTTTTCCGGCCGGGACCGCCCCGCCGGTGTTTTATCGCGGCCGGTCGCCTTGGCGCCCCTCGGCGCGGGCCGCCCGTCGCGTTCTCCCCGGGCCGGCCGGCGCGTCCCGGCGCGCCGGGGTTCGCCTCGTGTCACTCGCCGCTCCACCGCCGGCGCCTTGGAGCGCGGCGATTCCGTCGGAGTCTCCCGGGCGGTGGCGGCCGGGGCGGGCGCGGCCGCGGGCTTGGCGGTCGGGGCCTTTCGATCCCGACTCCGCCGGGACTCGGGGCGAACAGCCTTGGGCGCGGTCGGCTTTGGCGGCGGCGCCTCCGGCACGAGCGACAGCGCTGTCCGTTGACGCTCGGTGTCAATCGTGACGACCCGCGCCTCGACCACGTCGCCCACGTGGAGGAACTTCATCGGGTTGCGGATGTAGTGCTGCGAGAACTGGCTGATGTGCACCAGGCCGTCTTCCGCCAAGCCGACGTCCACGAACGCCCCAAAGTCCACGACGTTGCGCACCGTGCCCTTGACCCACATGCCGGGCTTCAGGTCTTCGATGCGGCGCATCTTCTTTCGGAAGATCGGCCGCGCTTGCCGAGCACGCGGGTCCGCGTCCGGATGCTGGAGCGCGCCGACGAGGTCCACGAGGTCGAGCATGGGGATCTCGAGGTCGCGTGCGAGGGGTTCCAGAGCGATGCCCGTGAGGTCCTTTTCGAGCGCCTTGGCGCTTGTTGGATCCTTCAGGTCCGCCGGCGCGTGGCCGACGCGCGCGAGCAGGCGTTCGGCCGCCGGGTAACTTTCGGGGTGGATGCGAGTTGAGTCGAGCGGGTTCGGCCCGGCGACGCGGAGGAACCCCGCCGCCTGGAGAAACGCGCGGTCGTCCCATCCGGGGAGGCCCCGCAGATCGTCGCGCGTCCGGATGGGATCGGCCCGGCGGCGCGCGACGAGAGCCTCGATCTGGGCCGGACCGAGGCCCGGCACGTAGTGCAGCATGGCGGGGGAGTCGCGGTTGGCGTCGGCCCCGACGGCCGAGACGCACGATTGGACCTTCTCTTCGAGGCTTGCCTTGAGGCGGTCCTGATTGACGTCGTGTTGATAGAGTCCGACGCCGATCGCGCGCGGGTCAATCTTCACCAGTTCCGCCAGGGGGTCCTGGAGCCTGCGGCCGATGCTGACGGCGACGCGGAGGGCGGCCTCGATGTTCGGAAACTCCTCTTTCGCCAGCGTGCTGTCGGCATACATTCCTGCGCCGGCCTCGTTGACGATCGTGTATTCGAGGTCGAGATGGTTTTCCTCGATGACCTCGGAGACAAGTTCTTCGGTGGCGCGGCAGCCAGTGCCGTTGCCGATGGCGATGGCCTGGACGCCGTGCTGGCGGAGGACGGCCATGAGGGCCGTCTTGGCCTCGAGCCAGGCGCGCTGCGGCTCGTGAGGATAGACGATGGTTTCGCCGAGGAGTCCGCCATCGGCGTTGAGGACGGCGACCTTGCACCCGCTACGGAAGCCCGGCTGGATGACCAGGACGCGCGTGTGGCGCAGAGGCGGGGTCAGGAAAAGGCTTTCGAGGTTGACCGCGAAGACGTCGATGGCGTGGGCCTCGGCCTTCTCGGTCAAGCGTCGGCGGACCTCGCGTTCGATGACCGGCACGACGAGCCGGCGGAGCGCATCGGCCGCCGCCGACTTCAGAAACTCCGCGAACCGGTGCTCGGGCGGGGCGAGCATCGGCATCACCTCGCCGAGGAGCGTCTCCTCCGGCACGGTGACGGAGACCTTGAGCGCTTTGCTCCGCTCGCCGCGGTTGATCGCCAGGACGCGGTGGGGCGGCACGTGGCCGACGGGTTCCTCGAACTTGAAGTACGCCCGGAACTCCGGGTTCGGCTTGGCACCTCTCCCGGCGCGCCGGGACTGGCGCGAGACCAGCAGACCCTTCTCCCAGAGGAGTCGGCGGACGGCGGCGCGGACCGGGATGAGGCGGCTGATGCGCTCCGCCAGGATGTGGGCGGCGCCCGCCAGAGCGTCCTCGGCCGAGCGCACTTCGCGCTCGTGGCTGAGAAAATCGGCGGCTTGTTCGGCAAGGTCGGGGCCGTCGGCGACCCCTTGCCAGGCGTATTCGGCCAGTGGGCCGAGGCCCCGTTCCCGCGCGACGGACGCGGCGGTCCGCCGGCCGGGACGGGCCAGGTCCAGCAGGTCCCTGAGCGTCTCTGTGTCGGCGGCCTCGTCGGCGACGCGGGCGAACTCGTCGGCCGCGGGGCCCTGGCGCTCGGCCTCGCGCCGGACGCGCTGGCGCAAGGCGGCGATGGCGCGCTGGTCCTCGCGCGCCCACGCCAGACGGCGCAGCGTCCGCTCGTCCAGACCGCCGGTGGCGCTCTTGCGGTAGTGGGCGATAAAGACGGGGTTCAGCCCCGGCTCGCCGGGGTCGAGGAGTCGGCAGGCGGCTTCTGCTTGTTCGCGGCGGATTCGCAGGCGATCCGCCAGCGACGCTAGGGCGTCATCCGGCATCAGAGAGGCGGCCTTTTTCTGCACGGTGCATCCCGAACGTCTTCACGATACGACCAGTATAGGGAGGCGCGCTCGGCGGATGCAAACGGTTTTTCGCCGGCGCGGCACGCTTGCGGCCGTGGGCCGCGGTCTTTACAATAATGCCGGTCGCCGGGAGCCGAGGCATGTCTGGCGGCCCGCTTGGGCGCGCGCCGCGCGCCCCGCCGTGGGGGATTATCCGATGGCGTCCGAAATGCGTCGCGGCCTGGCCATCATTCTGACGGGCGACGGCAAAGGGAAGACGACGGCGGCGCTGGGCTTGGCGCTCCGCGCGCTGGGGCACGGCCTGCGGGTGACGGTGGTCCAATTTCTGAAGATGCGCGAGTGCGGCGAGCACCGGTCGGCCGAACGCCTGGCGCCGGACCTCCGGATTCGGCGCATGGGGCTCGGATTCGTCCCCCCGCCGGGTTCCTGCGCAGCATCCTGTGGAGGCGCGCCGGGAGCGCGGGAGGAACATCGGGGTGCGGCGTCGGCGGCAATGGAAGAGGTCCGTCGGCTGCTTCGCGGCGGCGCGTGCGACATGGTCGTCGCCGACGAGGTGCTGACGGCCGTCGCGCTCGGCCTCGTGGAGGAGCAGGCGGTCGAGGCGCTGCTCCAGACGCGTCCGTCCGAGGTTCACCTGGTCCTGACGGGGCGGGGCGCGACGGAAAGTCTCATACGGCGGGCGGACCTGGTGACGGAGATGCGCGCGGTGAAGCATCCGTACGACTCCGGCGCCGCCGCCCAGCCGGGCATCGAGTTCTAAGGGGCGGTTTTTTTTAAACTGGGGGCGGCGCGTGACCGAGCAACTGATCCTGGAACTCAGCGTGGTGATTGTGGCGGCGGCGGCGCTGCCGGACTCGACCGGCGCCGGGCCGCCTTCGCGGAATGCCTTGAGGAGGCTCAGGCGTGGAGCCAGTCCTTCACTATCTTGAGGAGGGTTATATCTGGATTTTTATGCTCCAGATGCTGGCCCTTTTGGGCGCGGCGCGGGGCCTGGGCGCCCTTTTTCGGCGGGCCGGCCAGCCCGCCCTCGTCGGCGAGATCCTGGCAGGTCTTCTCTTCGGGCCGACGATCCTGGGGCGTCTGGCCCCCGGCCTGCAGGCGTACCTGTTTCCCGCCGACGCGCTTCAGCACGGCATGCTCGACACCGTCGCGTGGATCGGCCTGCTCCTGCTGCTCCTGAGCGCGGGCCTGGAAGTGAACGTCTCCGTCGCCTGGCGTCAGCGCGGCGAGGCCCTGAAGATCTCCGTGACCGACATCCTCCTTCCGATGGTTGTGGCCTTCATCCCCGCGCTTTTCCTGCCAGACCGCTATTTGCCGGACCCGTCGCAGCGGCTGCTGTTCGCCCTTTTCATCGCTACGGTGATGACGATCAGCGCCCTACCCATCACCCTCCGGGCCATGCACGACCTCGACATCCTCAAGACCGACCTCGGGCTGCTCATCATGTCGGCGCTGACGATCAACGACATCATCGGCTGGGTGATCTTCACCCTTGTCCTCGGCATGGCCGGCCACGCCGGCATGGCGGTCGGCCAAATCCTCCTTGTCGTCGTCGGCACGGTGGTCTTCACCGTGCTGTGCGTCACCGTCGGGCGCCGCGCCGTGACGGCCGGCATCGTCGCCGTTCAGAAAGGCCCGTCCCCGGACGCCGGAATGGTTCTGACGTTTGTCTGCTGCGTGGCGTTGGCGGCGGGCCTCGTGACGCACGGCATGGGGATTCACGCCTTGTTTGGGTTCTTCCTGGCGGGGATCATGGCGGGCGGCACGCCGGCCCTCGCGGAGCGCACCCGCCACGTCATTCACCAGATGGTTTACGCCGTCTTCGTCCCCATCTTCTTCGCCACCATCGGACTCCAGATTGATTTCTTCGCCAACTTCGACCCGCTGCTGGTCCTGCTGTTGACCGGCGTCGGTGTCGCGGGGCGCTATCTGGGCGCCTGGGTCGGCGCGCGCATGACCCAGCTTTCTTCCGAGGACCGCCAGACCGTTGCCATCGCCCATACGCCGGGCGGCTCGATGGAAATGATCATGGCTTTCGTCGCCCTTCAGTACCGCCTCATCACCGTCCCGGTTTTCGTGGCGATCGTGTTTGCGGCGCTGGTCTCCTCCATTGCCGTCGGGCCCTGGATGGCGTGGTCCATCCGCCGGCGGCGCACGGTCAGCCTCCTTGACCTGTTTCTGCATCGCGGGGCGCCTCTCGCCCTCCGGGCCGGGAACCGGGAGCAGGCCATTCGTGAACTCTGCGAGGCGGCGGCCGAAGCCCCCGACATGCCCCACGCGGAGAACCTGGCTGGGGCCGTCCGCGTCCGCGAGGCGGTGGCCGGCACGGCTCTGGGCTTCGGCACCGCCGTGCCCCATGCGCGCATCCCCGGATTGGCGAATCCGGTCATCGTCTTCGGCCGCTCCGTTTCAGGCCTGGAATGGGATGCGCCGGACGGTCTGCCGGCCCATCTGATCTTTTTGATTCTCACCCCGGCCGCCAGAGACGATCTCCAGGTCCAGATCCTGGGCGGTCTGGCACGGGGCCTGCACCGCGAGGAGGTCCGCCGTCGGCTCCTCGCCGCCCCGGACGAGCAGCAGGCCCAGGCGGTCTTGCGCGACGCGCTCCGCCAGGCAGAGGTGGCCGCCAAGCCCCGCTGAATCCGCCGCGCCGAGGCTGTCCGTTACCCTCCCGGCGGCTATAATGAAATCGCAAGGGATGACACGGGGAGACCGCCTGCCATGGGCACGTTCGAGACGTTCGACCACACCGCCGACGTCGGCCTGGAGGTCCGCGGCGAGAGTCTCGAAGACCTTCTCGCCACGGCCGCGCGGGCCGTCTTTTCGCTCATGCTCGAAGCCGGTCCCGACACCGTCGAAACCGAGGCGGAGGTCTTGGCCGAGACGGACACGGCCGAGGGCGGTCTCGAGGACGTCTTCGTCGCCTGGCTCCAGGAACTCCTGTACCGGTTTGAGATGGAGCACCTTGTGCCGCTGGAGTTCGACTTTGCGGAGGCGGGGCTCGCGCACGTCCGCGCCCGCGTCGGCTTCGGGCGCTTCGACCCCAAGCGCCACCACGCGGAGACCGAAGTGAAGGCCGTCACGTACCATGAACTGGCGGTCCGCGAAGAGCCCGGCGGGACGTGGTCGGCCCGGTTTATCATGGATGTCTGAGCGTGCGGATTGCACCTGCCGCAAGGATCCGAAAGCGGGGACGGTGGGAGGAGACTACATGAAGAATGACCTCTTTGAGATTCAAGTGCTGGGCCGCGCCGAAGGGCTTTGGCGATACCGCCAGGCGGCCATGGACCACGCCTACAACATCGCGGCGCCGACCTTCGAAGTGGATGGCAAGGAGGTCCGCGCGGTCCTGGTGGCCGTCGCGATGGTCGGCGGGCCGGTCCGCCTTTCCAACGGCTGCACCGAACACGCCTACGAGGGCGCTCTGGCGGATGATCCGGGCCTGGCGCTGCGGATCATCTTCCGGACGGCCGACGGCGACCCGGTCGTGCGGTTCCGCTACGTCCTGAGGAGCACCGCGCCTCGGCGCCTCACGAGGACGTCCGGCCGCGACGCGCTGGAGTACCTGGCGATCGGCCTGGGGGACCTGCCGCAGGCCAAGGAGGTGCGATTCAGCGAGTTCCAGGAACTCGTGCACAGTTTTTGCCTGTCGGAACTTCCGATCGAGCCGCGCCAGTTCGAGGACCGGCTGTGCCTGATAGGGCCGATGATCGTGGCCGGGGCAGGCGACCGCACGATGCTCGTAGCCTATGAACACGGATCGCAGGTGCCGGACGCCTTCCTGCACTTTGCGCTGGAGCCCGACCGGCGCGTCCGCCTGCGGGCCGTCAAGGGAAACTATACCGGCGGCCAGGCGATCGGCCCCGACCAACCGTTCGAGACAATCTGGCTGCAGTTCGCGGCCGTCGCCGGCGACGAGGAGCGGCTGGCTCGCGCTTACCGCGCGTTCGTCCTGCGGCACATGACCCTGAACGCTGAGAGCCGCAAGCCTTACATCTTTTATAACACCTGGGCCTACCAGGAACGGAACAAGTGGTGGAACCACGCGACGTTCCTGGAGTCGATGCGCGAGGACCGGATTCTGGCCGAGATCGACGTGGCCCATCGGATGGGCATCGAGGTGTTCGTCCTGGACACCGGGTGGTTCTCGCGGACGGGCGACTGGCGCGTCAACCCGGACCGATTCCCGAACGACATGAAGTCGGTGCGCGAAAAACTCGCCGGCTATGGGATGAAACTCGGCCTGTGGTTTAACCCGCTGGCCGCCGGCGTGAACAGCCGGATGCTCGAGCGCCACCAGGACTGCGTCATGACGTGGCGCGGCCGCAAGCCCGAGCCGAGCCCGGTCTGGGAGACCGAGGCGAGCCTGCCCATGTGCCTTGTGAGCCGCTACGCGGACGCCTTCGCCGAGGAACTCGTGCGCCTCGTCAGGGAACTCGGCGTCACGTATTTCAAGTGGGACGCCATCGGGCAGTACGGGTGCGACGATCCCGGCCACGACCACGGGGGGGCCGAGTGCTCGCCCGAGGAACGCGCCGACCGGTACGCGTTCGAGATCGGGCGGCGGATGATCCGCGTGGTGGATCGCCTGGGCCGCGACTGCCCCGAGGCGATCGTGGACTTCGACATCACGGAAGGGGGCCGGTTCGTCGGGCTTGGGTTCCTGGCGGCCGGAAAATATTTCTTGATCAATAATGGTCCATATTATGGAAATTATGACATCCCGGTCGGCGACGAATGGAGCAACATCTTCGTCTATCCCGGCCCGGCCCGGGGGTGGATCTGCCGCACCCCGCTCTCTTTCGACAAATGGATTCCGTCGGTCCTCTTCCTGACGCATTACCTGCCTGACGATCCGAAGGAGTCGCAGATCCTGAACATCGGGTCGCTCATCCTCGGTCAGAACGGCATCTGGGGCGACCTGCTGACCGTCTCCGAGGAGGGCGTGGCGAGGTTCGGCCGACTCCTCGGTCTCTATAAGCAAGTCCGCGGGGACATCACGGAGAGTTTCCCCGTGCGCACCGGCTCGGTGGGTTCCAGCCCGGAGGTCCACGAGAAGATCTCGGACTCGACGGGCCGCGGCATCCTGGCGATCTTCGCCGGTGCCCCCGGCGCCTATTCCTACGTCACCGCTCGGCGCGTGGACGAGCGCTTCTTTGCGACCGACGGTGTGGCGGTCTCCCTCGACGCCGCTGGTCGGGCCAAGGTGGACGCTGTCTTCGACGGGCCGGGCGCTAAGATTATTTTCTTCGGCGTGAAGCCGTCATGATCCGCGGCGGGCAAAGGAGAGATGAATGAGCCCGACACAGGCCTACCAAGGGCCTCTCGAGCCCGCCGGCGAGTGCCGGTGGCGGATTCCGAAATCGTACAAGCCCGGCATGCGGGTGGACGGGATCATCTACGCCGACGAACGCCTCATCCAGGACATCCGCAAGGACAACGCCGCCGAGCAGGTCGCCAACGTCGCCTGTCTGCCCGGCATCCAGCGGGCCAGCCTCGCCATGCCCGACATCCACTGGGGCTACGGGTTCCCCATCGGCGGGGTGGCGGCGACGGACCCGGAGGAGGGCGGCGTCGTGTCGCCCGGCGGCGTGGGGTACGACATCAACTGCGGCGTGCGATTGCTGCGGAGCGACCTTGCGCGCGGCGAGGTTGAGCCGAAGGTCAAGCAACTTGTGGACCAGATTTTCCGCGACGTGCCGTGCGGCGTCGGCATCGGCGGGGCCGTCAAGTTTTCGGCCCACGACATGCGCCGCGTCATGACCGAGGGGGCCGGTTTCATCGTCGAGCGCGGCTACGGCTGGCCGGAGGACCTGGACCACACCGAGGCCGGCGGCGCCGTGGACGGGGCCGATCCCGACGCCGTCTCCAAACGCGCCGTGGATCGCGGCAACGACCAGGTCGGCACGCTCGGCGCGGGGAACCATTTCCTCGAGGTCCAGGTCGTGGACGAAATCTTCGACGCCAAGGCGGCCGAAGCATTCGGCGTCGCGAAAGGCGCCATCGCGCTCCTCATCCACTCCGGCAGCCGGGGTTTCGGACACCAGGTCTGCGACGATTACCTGAAGATCATGCGCGGAGCGGCCGCCAAGTACGGCTTCGACTTGCCGGACCCTCAACTCTGCTGTGCGCCCGTGAAGAGCGACGAGGGCCGGCGCTACCTCGGCGCCATGCGCGCCGCAGCCAACTACGCCTGGGCCAACCGCCAACTCCTCATGCACCTTGTGCGCGAGGCCGTGGCGAAAGTTTTCGCCTCCACGGCCCGCGACCTGGGCCTACGGCTCGTGTACGACGTCGCCCACAACATCGCCAAACTCGAATCCTACGACGTGGGCGGCAAGCGCAAGACCCTCTGCGTCCACCGCAAGGGGGCGACGCGGGCCTTTCCGGCCGGCCACCCGGAGGTGCCGAGCGATTACCGCGCGGTTGGCCAGCCGGTCCTCATCCCCGGCGACATGGGGCGGTACTCGTTCCTCCTCGTGGGCGAGCCGGCGGCCATGGACGAAACGTTCGGCTCCGTCTGCCACGGGGCGGGACGGCGGATGTCGCGGACCGCGGCGGCACGGGGCGTCCGCGGCGAAGAGGTCCGGGCGCGCCTGGCCGAGCGCGGCATCGTCGCCCGCAGCCGCAGTTGGAAGGGACTCGCCGAAGAACACTCCGACGCGTACAAGGACGTGGCCGACGTCGTCGGCGTGGTCGAGCGCGCGGGCCTGGCGCGCCGGGTGTGCCGGATGCGGCCGCTCGGCGTCGTCAAAGGCTGACGGGCCGCGGCCGATCAGACCTGGAACCGCATGGGCGTGTCGTTCGCCTCAGGCGCGTGATGCGGCATCGAGAGGTCCTCGGGCTTGAGGTCCACCCGCGTTCCGCACGAAACGCACCGGACCGTGGCGCCGTCGCGGAGTTCGTCCAGGGTGACGGTGATCTCGACGTCGCATTGCGGGCAGGCGAATGGCACAAAGACATTGACGCGCCGCTGCATAACTGCCCCCCTGCACAAGACATGTTACCGGTATTATAGCGCGCCCGCCCCCGTCACCGCCAGCGAGAAAAGCCCGTCACATTTGTGGCGCCCAGGCGGCGAATCAAGGCTTGAAATGCGTCGGCGGGCGTCCTAGGATAACGGAATCGTTTTTGGGTCAGGGGCGGCCCGGCCTGAAGCCGGTCCCGGTGATAGGGAGCGCCAACCAGCCGACGCGGGCGGGACGCGAGGAGCACGCCGATGAGATTGCGAGATCTACTGGACGAAGCCGTGGTCAAGGTCGGCCTCGAAAGCCGGGACAAAGAAGAGTGCTTCGAGGAGATGGTGGACCTTCTGGTCCGCGCTGGGCGCATCCCCGACCGGGCCGGCGCCCTGGAGGTCGTCCGCCAGCGCGAAGAACAGGGGACGACGGGCATCGGCGACGGGGTGGCGATCCCGCACGGCAAGCACGCGTCCATTCCGACGCTGACGGCGGCGGTGGGGACGAGCCCGGAGGGGATTGAGTTCGATTCGATAGACGGCGAGCCGGTCCACGCCGTCTTTTTGCTTCTGGCGCGCGTAAACGACCCGGGTCCGCACATTCGGGCGCTGGCGGAGATTGCGCGCCTCGTGCAGACGCCGGGCCTCTACCGCCGACTGGTCGAGGCGCGTTCGGTGAAGAACGTGCTGGCAATTCTCGACGCCGAGGAATAACCGTCCGCGCCGATGGAGCCGTCCCCATGCGCGATGTCATCCAGCGGATGCTCGAAGCCGAGGCCGAGGCCAAACGCATCGTGGCCGAGGCCGATGCGAAGGCCGAAC
Source organism: Phycisphaerae bacterium (assembly GCA_035530455.1). GTDB lineage: Bacteria > Planctomycetota > Phycisphaerae > FEN-1346 > FEN-1346 > JAPLMM01. The sequence goes on from DATKUU010000037.1 coordinate 35,285, forward strand.
AGGTCCGTGTGGACGCCCGCCGCGAGGCGCGCGAACTGGCGGACCGGGCCCGGCGCGACGCGCAGTCCGAGGCCGAACGCCTCGTGCAGGAGGCCGTCCGCGAGGCCGAGGAGCAAAAGCGGTCGCTTCTTGCACAGGCGGCCGAAACCATCCGCAAGGAACTGGCGGTGGACGAGCGATTGCGTGAAGAAGCCGTCCGGACGGTGGTCGGGGCGGTGCGCGGCCAGGGGGATGGAACGACGGGCGGTTAGGATTCCAACGCCACGGTAAGGGGTCACGTGGCGCTGCGGCATTAGGAGCGATGGTCCTGCGAAGCGCGCTCGATATGGACTTTTTGGCGGCGAACGTCCACGGCCGGCGGAGCCGGCTGGCCGAGGCCGAGCGTCTCGACGCCCTCTGCCGCCTGCCCACCGTGACGGACCTGGCGCGGGCCCTGTTTCCCAAGAGCCGGTTCCTGACCGCTG